>JAFQUP010000207.1 GCA_017408405.1 Thermoguttaceae bacterium | reverse complement strand
GCAGCCAAACTCGATCTTTTCCGCGAGAAGCTCTCGAAACTTACGTTCCTTGACCCCGCGTGCGGTTCCGGAAACTTCCTGACGGAGACGTACATTTCGCTCCGCCGGCTGGAAAACGAAGCGCTCCGGATCAAGTTCAAGGAAAACATGGTCATGGACTTCACGGACGCCATTTGCGTCTCGATCGGCCAGTTTTACGGCATCGAGATCAACGATTTTGCCGTCACGGTCGCGAAAACCGCCCTCTGGATCGCGGAATCGCAGATGATGCGCGAAACGGAAGAGATCATCAACGCCGACCTCGATTTCCTCCCGCTCAAATCCTACGCAAACATCATCGAAGGAAACGCTCTCCAGCTCGATTGGGAAACCGTCATCCCGAAAGAAAAACTCTCCTACATCATGGGAAACCCGCCGTTCGTGGGGTACTCGCTCCAAAGTGCGGAACAGAAACAGGATATTCTTTCCATCTACGTTGACGAAAAAGGGAAACCGTACAAAACCGCGGGAAAAATCGACTACGTTTCCGGCTGGTACTTCAAAGCCGCCAAACTGATGCAGGGAACGGAGATTCGAACCGCGTTCGTTTCGACCAACTCCATCACACAGGGCGAACAGGTGGCGGGCGTCTGGAAACCTCTCTGCGACCAGTTCAGCATTCACATTGATTTCGCGCACCGTACGTTCCGCTGGGACAGTGAAGCAAGCCTTAAAGCGCACGTTCACTGCGTCATCGTGGGATTCAGCTCCGCGCCGAATCAAAGACCCAAACAGCTCTATTCTGCCGAAAGAATGCAATTCGCGGAGAATATCAATTTCTATTTGGTGAATGCTGATACGATTTTTGTTGAAGGAAGGACCACTCCAATTTGCAGTGTACCGATTTTGCAAAATGGAGGAAAACCGACGGAAGGCGGATACTTGATTTTGACGGAAGCTGAAAAAGAAGAACTTCTTTTAAAGGAGCCGCATGCCGAAATTTTTATTCGCCCCTACATGATGGGAAAAGATTTCATCGATAGAAAACCGCGTTACTGTTTGTGGCTGGTTCACGCAAATCCGGCGATTCTCAAAAAATTCGCAAGAGTTATGCAGCGGGTTGAGTCGGTTAGAAATTACAGATTAAGCAGTCCCAAAGCCGCTACACAGAAAAAGGCTGAAACCCCGACTCTTTTTGACGAAGTTCGAGAATGCAGAACCGATTACGTCGCGATTCCTAAAGTATCTTCTGAACGCCGCAAGTACATTCCGATGGAGTATTTGTCGGCAGACATCATTCCGGGAGACAAATTATTCATGCTGGAAAACGCCACACTTTACCATTTTGGTATTTTAACCTCCAACGTCCACATGGCGTGGACTCGGGCAGTTTGCGGTCGGTTGGAAATGCGCTACAGTTACTCCAACACCATCGTGTACAACAATTTCCCGTGGCCGGAGGCGAGTGAGGAGCAGAAGGCGAAGATCGAACGGACGGCGCAGGGGATCCTGGACGCGCGGGGACTTTATCCGGATTGCAGTCTGGCGGACCTTTACGATGAAGTGGCGATGCCTCCTGAACTCCGTCGGGCACATCAGGAAAACGACCGCGCCGTCATGCAGGCGTACGGTTTCGATGTGAAAACGATGACCGAAAGCTCCTGCGTCGCGGAATTGATGAAACGGTATCAGGAATTGACGAAACAGGGATAAGAGTATGGAGTGTGGTGATACAGTGCGTTTACGCGCATTCACCGCTTTTACTTACGGCGATACAGGCCGTCAGGCCTTTCGCCGGGATGGGACACGGGGACTGTTTAATGGTCGCCGTTCCTGAACCCCATATCAACTCCCGGCGAACGCGCTTCGCGCTGTATCGCCGATCAACAAAGCGGCAAAGGTCACTAACGTGACCGTATTGCCGCACTCCCAATTCTCCTCCTCCGGTGGGGTGGCGAGCGACGCGAGACGAGGTGGTTAAAGACGCGCGGAATTTCATAAAAAACAAGAAAAATCATTCATTATCTTAAAATTCAAATTTTTCCCAAAAATTTTCTTTCGTCCACTTGACATTCAAAACCGAAACAGGTAAAATCGAGAATTATGTGATGAGTCTGTCCGTTAGCTCCCGCCTTCCCCAGGCGTCTCAATTCCCCAATCAAAATTTGAATTCAACCCTCAGGAGAGTCAGAATGTCTTTATCCTCTACCTTTTCCCGCCGTCAATTTCTTGGTACGTCTCTGGGCGCGTCGATAGCCCTCACCGCATTTCCCGGAAAACTCTGGGCTGCCGGTCCCGGAACTGAACTCGACAAAGAGCTCGTTCTGCGCTGCGCGATCATGAGCGACGTTCATTTCAAAACGGATCCGAACTGTGCAGAAAAAAAGCGTCTCGAAAAATTGATGCGCTTCCTCCCAACGTACGCCAAAGACTCCGCGCATCCGAATTTTGATGCCGTCATGGTCGTCGGCGATATGTCGGACCACGGATACGCCGCGGAACTCGTTCCGTTCCGCGACACGCTTCTCGGAAACCTTCCTCAGGGTGCGCAGGCTCTTCTGTGCATGGGAAATCATGAGCACTGGGGCGGCGAAGAGCACGTAAAAGCTGGAGGAAGCCGAAAGAACTGGGAAACCATCTTTTCCCGCCCGGCCAACTCGCACACGGTGATCAACGGGTACCATTTCATCGGACTTTCCTGCGAAAAGGGGACCTGCAAGGACGGCGACTACCTCTACATTCTGGACTGGCTCCGCGAACAGCTGAACGCCGCCGTGAAAGACGATCCGAAAAAACCGATCTTCGTTTTCCAGCACTACCATGTCCGCGGCACGGTTTACGGCGGGTTTGAGAAAGATTGGGCCGGCGTGAAGGATCTGCGCGCCATTTTCGAGGAATTTCCGCAGATCATCGACTTTTCCGGACACTCGCACTATCCGTCCAATGACCCCCGCAGTGCCTGGCAGGGAAAATTCACGGCATTCGGGACCGCGACGCTGAGTTACTTCGCGATGGAAGGCGGGATCTTCAACCGCTTCCCTGCCGGATACCAGAATGCCGCGCAGGTCTACTTCATGGAAGTCTTCAAAGACAACTCGGTCCACTTCCGCATTTTCGACGTCCTTACGGAAACATTCTTCGACACGGAGTACTTCATCGCGGAACCGGGGGCGATCGAAAAATACTGCTATACGGAAAAACGCTACGAAACGGCCTCGACTCCGTACTGGACGGCCGAATTCGCTCCGGTGAAAGACGCCAAAGCCTGCACCGAGAAGCCGAAAGCCTCGGTTTCCGACATTGACGCGTACTCCGCACGCCTGACGTTCCCGCAGGCTCACGACACAGCCAGCCCCAATACGTTCCTCGGATCCTACCAGATCAAACTTCAGGAACGAAAGACCGGCACAAACGGCGAATGGACCGACTTCGGAGAAGAAAATCCCTGGTCCGGCTACTATTTTGCGGAGCAGCCGAAAGAGATCATCGCAGACTTGAACAGTCTGGAGGAAGGCCGGGACTGGCTGGCGGCCATCCGTGCGAGAAACGTTTTCGGAAAACTTTCCGAAGAGACCATTTCCGTCGAATTCCAGACGCCGCGCGACCCGGACAAATACCTTCAGGATCGAACGGCCCCTTACCCGAAAGCGGACGCGCTCGATTTCCGCGTGACGGAAGACGGCCAAGCCGCTAACGAACCGCTTTCGGAAACCTTCCCGCATGGACTGGAGACCTGCGGGAAACCGGTCATTTCCGACGGCTGGGCGCAGTTTGACGGAAAAGACGCGCGCTACCGCGTCCGATTTGACCGCGGGCACTACGCCCGTCTCCGGCGCCAGATCACGCTGGGTGCCCGATTCTCATTCGACGAATACCCGGCCGGACAGAATGGGTGCATCATCGCGAATACGGAAGTCGGCGGCACCGGGATCTCCATTGACCATCAGAAAAAGACGCTGAACTTCTGGTGCCATGTTGCGGGACGCTACCAGATCATTTCCGCACCGATCGCTCCCGGTTCCCATTCCGCGTACGGGACCTACGATGGACAGAACGTCCGCTTCTATCTTGACGGCAAAGAGGTCGGCGTGCAGAAAGCGTCCGGTCCGCTGACGTACACGGCGAACGACTCGGCCTGCGCGTACTCGATCGCGTCCGACATTTCCGGCAACTATGGCGGAAACAGCTACTTCAAGGGAAAGATCCAGTTCGCGCGAGTCTTCACGTGGGCACTGACTCCCGAACAGGTGAAGAATCTTTCGCCCGACGCGAAATAAAAAACGCACCGGATGAATTTTAAAATTCAGGCTCATTTCCGGAAAATCATTCGGAGATGAGCCTCCATTTTGGCGAAATGAAAAAATCGCTCTGAAAATGAAACCATGAGATCATTGGAGGACATGAAATGCGGAACCCAGCTCAGATCTGTTTGTGGATCTTGATGTTTTTTTTCTTCTTTGGAAGTACGCTTTCGGCAGGAGAACTGCTTGACCGGCTGAAGTTCGGCGATCCCGCCTCGGAATCGGCCCACTCTCTGCGATGCGAAGCAGAGACCGTCCGGGAAACGTTTCCTGCGTCCGCGTCCCACGATCCGGAGTCTCCGACCGCACTTCGGATCCTTCCTCCGAAAGAGGAAAACTGGACGACGGACGGTATTTTCTTCACCTTGAAAGTCGATCCGGAAGCCGTGAATTACCTGACTTTCCGATTTTGCGGAACGGAAAACACGACGAATCTTCTGATCCTCTACGCGGACGGCAAACAGCTCGGGTACCGGCACCTTGGAGACTACGATATTCTGCATCATGGCGGACATCCTGCCGGCGGAGAGAGACCGTATTTCATCACGACCTGCCTTCCGGAATCACTGACGCGCGGGAAAACGGAACTGGAACTGGAGCTGCGCATGACGGGAAGGATCTGGGGATACGGCGAAAATTTCACGCAGTTCCAGAAGGTCATCGACGGTCCGTCCCTCCCGATTTTTGAGGCATGGACGCATCTGAAACCGTTTCCGGAAGCGATCCGTGCGGAAAATCAGGCGCGTCTTGCCCCCGATCCGGAAAAGTGCCCGGTTCGGGAATATCCGGGCGAAGAGATCCTCGAAAAAATTCGCGAACGGATCCATCGTGAGCTGGCGAACATCCTGCGGGAAAGCGAAAAGCGTCCTCTTTCCCAGCAGAAAGCCGAATTTCTCGCGAAAGGCTGGTCGCTGGAAGGCTCCCCGGTCTTCCAGAATGAAAAGGTCCTTCCTGCGATCCTGGATGCCGCGGATGCGTACATTCTGCGGCAGAGAGCGGAAGGATCGCTCGCGTGGAGCGATCCGGCGCAGTACAATCAGGACTGGTTCGGCACGGGACCGCTTGCGGAGGCGCTTTACCGTCTGGGATCTCCGGAACTTCAGCGTCTTCTGGACGTCAGGATCGAGCTGGAAAACGGCGAAAAGCGTTCCCGGCGCGAACTTTTGGCGGAACTGTTCCGAACCGGGATCGTGTGGGAAATGGCGCATCGCAGGCAGTTCACGAACCAGTCCATGATCATCGACTGGAACATTCAGCGCATGAACCGGGCTTTGCGTCTCACGGATCCCTCCCGCGCATTTCCGGAAACGCAGATCCGCCGTTTTCTCCATGAATCGATGGGACTGGAACCCTGGCTTGGCTGCGTGACGGAAAACGGCCCGGCCAGGCCATACGGAGAGGGGTTCCTTCAGCTCACGCCGAAGGGGCTGACGCGCGAACTGGGGTACGTCGGCAGCTATGGCGAAGTCCTCGACTGGGGGGTGCTTCTCTACCTTTCGACCTGCGAATTTGGCGAAAACGGCAAGCTGCTCGTCGAGACCGGCGACCCGCTCATGCGGAAGCAGCTCGCGAAAATCGCGAAAGCCCGGTCTGTTTTTCGCTACCCGGCTCCCGACGACGAAGGATTCCGAGCCATGCGTCTGGAAACGGCCGTCGGATGGCGCGATACTTCGCTCATCGGTCCCGTTCTTTACGGCGCACGTACCGGAAAGGAAGGTTCCGCCGTCTGGGTCCCGTGGGTCCTCAACGATGAAGACTCGCTCGCCGCGTACCGTCAGATGATCGAAGACGGTCAGTTTTTCCCGCTGGTCGAAAACCTTCTGCGGGACGGAAGTCTGCGCGTGAGTAACGTCCTGATCGACATTCCGCCGCTTTACGCACTCCTGAGATCCCGGCTGGAAACCGCGGAAAAAGAGACCCGCACATTCAAACGTCTCCCCATGAGTCCCGGAGGACCGGATCTCGTCTTCACAGACGAAGTCAACGGTGTCGCGGCGATCCGGCACGGGGAAGAGATCCTTTACGCCTCACTTTACTGGCGTGCGCGATTTGCCGTGAACGGTCTGGCCAAAGTCCATTTCATGACTCCGCATTTTGAGCACTTCGCCACCCTCCGAAACCACACGATCACGGTCCCCATGAAGGACGGAACGGTTTTCCGAAGACCGAACTGGACGACGTACGGATTTCGTCCGGATTTTGGAGTCCACTACCCGGAACGTTTCGAGTCCGTCCACCACGGCGAGGAACTCCCAGTCGCGGAAATGCCGGAGTTCATGACGGACTTCCAGCTCGGCCGCGACAACTGGTACGCCGGACGCAGCGAATACTGCGAGATCGAGTACGCCGGGTACTTCATCGCAATGAACATGAGTACGGAAAAGACCTTTTTCTGCGAAAAATACGGCGTTTCCCTGCCGCCGCTGACTTCCTGCGTTTACCGCAGCGGCAAGCGGCTGGACATTCAATAAACTTTTCATTCCCCCTGAGAAAATCACCTGACGAAAGAAAAGAGACTGATTTTTTAATACTCAGAACGATAAATTCTTAAGAGAATTTCCAACCTTTCCCATATCAAAAAAAATGCCTCTCCTGCCCGAAAAGAGAGGCATTTTAATTGAACACATGAAGAATTATTTATTTAGTACTCTTTCTCTCGCGAATGAGGCTACTCCTGAACAGGGTCCGGAGCCATCCAGCAGACTGGTTCCTCCAAGATCAGAAGGTCAACGGAGAGAGTCGAGTCCGGGGCCTTTCCCGCCGCGAAAAAAGTCTCGCCCGCTTTCCATTCCAGCTTTTGGCTGCCGTATGGAGAGAATTTCAGCTCAAATGCCTCGACGCGCACGGTATGAAACTGCGTATTATGCGGCGAATCCCACGGTTCGTCCAGCCGGATCTTCGCGAAAAGTTCCTTTTCCGCCTCCCCAAGGTACGGCAGAAGCATGACGCGCCACGAGTGGAGCGGTTTCCCGTCCCCATCCTGAATCGATCGGGGCAGGCATTCGCCATCGTGAGCCAGACGGTATCGCTCAAGCGCAAAAAGGATACGCTCCAGGGCCGCGTGATCGCACGCACGCTGGAATGCGAATTGAGTGTATCCAGGTGCGCTGATCGCATCTATTCCCATTCCCAACCAGACGGACCGAGTTTTTCGCGGAAGGAGACACAGAAACCAGTCGTTATCTTCCAGATAGCTGAACGAGCCATTGCTTTCCTTTCTGAAAAGGAATCTCAACGGGAATTCCTCACACTGTTTTTGGAACCATTCCTCCTGTTCCGACGCGAGATCCAATTCCGGATCCGTTTGCCGTCTTGACTGGATCCTCGCCATTTCCGTCACGGCAATATTCCAGTCCACTC
>JAFQUP010000206.1 GCA_017408405.1 Thermoguttaceae bacterium | reverse complement strand
CTCCGAAAAACTGCCGGGCTTCCATACGTTCTGATGGGACGTCTGGTTCGGTTTCGTCCATCAGACATTCAGGAGTGGATGCGGTCTTTGAACACTATCCGGGAGGAAGACAATGGCATCTGTGATTAAATTACGAAACGCCTGGTATGTCCAGGTCCGGATCGACGGTGTGTACCGTAAATTTTACGGCTTCCGGAATAAAAAGACCGCTGCCGTATTTTACGAGATATATCCGCGCTGCCGGTATCGCGGTGTGGCCGAAACTGTTCAACAGCCTCCGCGCCACCCGTGACACCGAACTTCAAAAGAAACACCCTCCTCACGTAGTGTCTTCCTGGCTTGGTCACACAATCGAAATCAGCCAGAAGTACTACATTCAAACGACCGACGAAGACTTCGAAAAGGCACTCGAATCGTAGTCGTTATTTTAGGCGTTACTTTACCTCACAACGGCTTGAAATGACACGTTTCAAGCCGTTGCCTATTTGCGCAGAGTCCCTTTTTTACGTAACAACGCGCATCTGGCACGAAACGCTCATTCACCTGTCGAGGGAGGGGATTTTAGTCTGGCGGAACCGCTGCGGCGGATCGTTTTTAAATTTTTCGGCTGGTTTTTTATTCTCGTTTTTTGTCTTTAGCGATTTTTATTTGAGCGGTATTTCTCAAAGAGATTCATTTTCAGCAAGCGGGCGGTTTATTTGAGCATACGGTACGTAACGTACCATCTGAATGGAATTTTTGGGGCCGAGAACGTACTGGATTCCACGCCATGTCACGCTTTTCATTCGAAAGTTTCCAAAAGCGGCGGCTAAATAGATGAGCTGGGCCGCGGGGATTAGGAGGCAGCTTCCGAGCATGAATCTCCAACTTCTTTGCGGAACCTTTTCCCCTTGACCGCGTAATTCTTTGCGAACAGATTCATCCATGAACCAGAATGCCGTGCCGATTCCCAGGAACCAGACGCTCAGGAACAAAATGGCCCAAACAGAAAGATTCGTTTTTTCCTGAAAGAGGCTGCCTGTTTCGCAGAGAATGGCGGCCCCAACAGGCACTCCCAAAAACAGGGCCTGAAGAGCGACGAAATTCCATGAGGAATGGTACTTTCGGACGCACAGCAGCTGACGTTTCAGCCACGGATAAAACGCGGGAATGGAACATTCTTCACGATTAACCAAAAGCAGAGAAGGGAGGATTGCGCATTTTTTTCCTATTCTCTGAAGGGCGATTGTCGTCACAGTGTCATCGGTGAGCGACCGGCTCCAGATTTCGGCCAGGCTTCCGTCTTCAAAAACCTCTCGTCGGACGGCAAGAGAACCTCCCCATGGAATTTGAAAGAAAAACATTTGGAGTACGGCTCCCATATTCCACAATTGGCGAATTACGGAGCCTCCATTCAGGTTTTCCGGAAGATACCAGCGTAAACCGGAGGCGGCCGCGATATTCGGATTTTTGAGCGGCTCAACCAATCTTTGAAGCCAATCCGGCGGTGGATTCGTGTCTGAATCCACGTTTACGAAAACCTCAAATTCCGAGTCTTTCAGCCGTTCCCACATTTGGTAAAGCGAACCACATTTAAGAGAGCAGTTTGGCAAATGTTTTTCAAAAATCACCAGATTGCCTTTTTCTGATCCTGATGTTTTCAGAATATTTCGGACAGTCTGGACTGCCGGATCCGTTTCATTGTCGGCGAGAAAAAAAACGGAGTATGGTTTAAATTTCTGTGCGAGAATGTTTTTTACGCAGTTCTCCAATGATGGGTCTGCTCCGCGGATTGGCAGCAGGACCGCGGTTCGGGGTTCAAACAGAATCTTTTTTTCACCATTTTCTTTCTTTTTAGAGGCTTTCATTTGAAGCAGAAAGATTCCCATCAGCAGCCAGTATCCGGCTATGGCGATCATGATTCCGATTAAAAGAAAATTTAAGATCCAGTTCAAAATAGTTCCTTTCGCTGATAGTAAATTCCAGAATTCCTGCGTTATCACGCGCAGAAAAAGTCGTCAAAAATTTTCATTCGTCTCAAGGAGTTCTCGTTTTGGGAAATATCTGAAGGGCGGGAAATTCCGAAATTAAAATGAGAATTCATTCTGATTTGGGGCACTCTCCAGATATTTCACAGACCTGACGATTTCGTGGAAATGGTTTGAAATTTCACGCGGATTAAACCAGTTCCAGTTTTTTCCAGCATTTTCCAAATCTGGATTCAATCGCTCGATGAAAGAGAAATCTCAGCATGGCCGAATCCACGCGGGGGCAAGGCAGATGCGGTACCGCTTCCTGGGTGTTTCGGGAATCAAAGAGGGCATCCTGCCCAAGGTAAGCTCGAAAAAGTTTCATTTGTCCGGTGAAATTAATGGAAAACCAATTCTCATCGTAACGTTTCAGCTCGGACTCTGGCAGAAATTGGGAGTAGTATTCGACGACTTCCTGCATTGTCTGGGCTAATTCCATCATTTTCATTGGTTTGGGGTTTGTCAAATGATACGTTTTTCCGTGAAATTCTTCATGGGAAAAAATATGAATCAAAACGTTTGTGACCCAGTCAACCGGAACAAGATTTTTCATTTCATGTCCTTTCATTCCCATTGCTCTCAAGGCGAACTGCGCGCTGGTCGTTCCTAATGGCAGGCGGCTTACCAAAGTGTGAACCAGTTTCAAAGCTGCGTAGATTCCACTGAATGTCGCGGAATATCCTGTTTGTGAATCACCGATGACGATGCTTGGCCGGTAAACAGTCAGCGAGTCAAAACCAAAATCACGTACTGTTTTTTCAGCCTTGATTTTGCTTTTTTCGTAATCGTTTCGGAAATTTTGCCCCACATCGCACTCGTTTTCCATGAATTTTCGTTTTGAGCCGGCGACATAGGCGGTTGAAATATGATGGAATTTTTGGATTTTTGCTTTTTCGCAAAGTTCAAGGACCGTCTGAATTCCCTTCAGATTTGTCACGTACGGTTCATTATTTTCATTCCCGTAAAAAACGAGGCTTGCCGCGCTGTGGATGATGGTTTCCACGTTTCGGGAGAACCAGCTGATTCTCTCCTTCATCCATTCTTTTTCGGAAAGATCGCCCTCGATTACTACTGGCCGCGGCAGTTCTCGACCTTCATTTTCTTCCCAAAGGGAAAGCAGGGAATCAATTCGTTTTCTTCCTGAATTTCCATGGGATGGGCGAACGAGAACCGCGACACGGTATCCTTTCGTTAAAAGATGATGAAGAAAATAGGTGCCAAGCATTCCGGTGGCTCCGGTTAGAAAGACGAAGCCAGAGCCGGAGTTCACGCGGCTGGTTGAAATATGCTGAAAAAAAGGTCTCTGGTTAAAGGAAATCATGAGCTATCTCCAAAATTTTAAATTGGCTGTGTTGGAAGTCGATTCGGAGTAACCGAAAAGAACGAAAGACAGCCAATGTTTCGGATTTTAATTTCGTGGAGAAACAGTAATTTTTGAATTGAAAAAATGATTTCACTGTTTTTTTCAATGGTTTTTGGGGGGAAATGACGAACCTTTTTTTAGTAGTTTCTTTTCGGTGAACCCTATTTTTTGAGAAACATTTAATACTTCAGAATACGGTTTGGGATAGTGCCTGGCAAAAAAGAAAGAGTGCTTTTCTTGGAGCATTTGAAATATTTTTCTGAAAAATTCATAAAATTTTTACGGAGTGGATTCTGAAATTTGCCTAAATCAGAAAAATAATGGTTAAAGACCCTTGCGCAAAAAATAAAATTGGATATGATTAAGATATTCAAATTTTTTGACGTTTAAATAGATTAAACAGTAAGTTCCTCTGGTCCTGAATTCAGGAGAGTCCTCGAACTCACTTTTGGGGCCGTCATTTTCCATTTATGGAGAACGCCATGAAACCGGAGTATTTCCCGATGCCGCGAAAACATTTCCTTTCACCCGTATTTTTTTTGATTAGTTTAAGTTTTTTCTTTGTTGCCGTTACTCCGGTTTGGAGTCAGATTTCCGCGGAAATGCGCACTCCGGCAGATGCCGCCGCCACGTCTTACGCTCCGGTGGAGGTTCTTGAGTTTCAGATTAAAGCGGCGATTTCGGAATTGACAGAGAAAATGGACGCTTTAAAAGCTGGTACTGTTTCCTGGGAAGAGTCCGCGGATGATGTTCATCGTCTTTCGGGAGCGATTGCCGTTTATGCGCTGGTGGCAGGACTTCACGATCAGTATTGCCCGTTCAAGGACAGTTCGACAGTCATTACCGAAACCGCTTCGGAGCTTGGGAAGGCATTATCTGCTGAAAACGCTTTCCAGTTATGGGAGAAACTTCAGAAATCTCTGACCGCGAATGAAAGTAAAAATCCCGCGTGGGATGTTCAGGTCGCGAGTACTAAAAATCTCATGCGGACTATTGCCGTTTATGAAAATGAAATTGAAACGAAGGTTAAGAAGCGTCGTGGTTTGGAATCCGTCGCGCCGCTGGCCGTCGGAATGGCTGCTCTTTTCCAGGGGTTGACCGCGAACTATCGTGAATCGGCTTCAGAAAGTACGGTTGCTCAATGGCAGGAATTCAGCATGAGAGGCCGCGATGCCGGATATTATCTTTTCATTACGCTTGAGGTTGGTGATCGGAAAAGCTCTCCGAAAAACCTTGCCAAACTTCAGGAAACGTGTGTTGAGTGTCATCGGGAATTTCAGAAGTAAAATTTGGATTCCGCCGGATTCGAAACGCGAGTCTGATTTCGTGGTTTTTTAGGAGGAATCGGCCGTTTGAAGATTCATTCTGTTCATTTTTACGTTTGTGGAAGATTTTCAAAATGATTTTTTAGGAAGTACTTCGTATTCTCCGGTATTCCTAACCCGCGGAAGCTCTTAACCCCAGGAAGGTTCGATGTCCCAGAAAAAATTATCCCATCCCGTCCCTTATTCGTGGCATGAGATTTCACCTTCAGCGATTCCGTCTGAAATTCAGGACGTTTTTTCCCGGCCTGATCCGGTACCTTGTTTTGAGTACTCTCTTCCATATGGCGCGGAATTGGTGGAAGGCGGTGTCTACTTTCGGATTTTCAGCCGGAGTGCCCGGGAAGTACGGATTCTTTTTTATGATTCGCCGGAAGACCTTCATCCGTCACAGGTCATTCCGCTTTATCCGGAAATCAATCGCTGGGGTGACGTTTGGGCGATTTTTATTCCCGGTAAAGGGGCTGGGACACTTTATCATATTCAGGCGGATGGCCCATTCGCTCCTGAAGCGGGATTTCGATTTGATCGGACGGCGCGTTTGATTGACCCTTTCGCGCGCGCGCTTTCCGGGCCATATCTTTTCACGGAAGAAAAAATCCTTGTTCCTCCCAAATGCGTTGTCGTCTCGGATCATTTTGACTGGTGTGGCGACCGGCATCTTCGCTGTCCGATGGCGGATTCCGTCATTTACGAAATGCACGTGAAAGGTTTTACTCAGTCGGAGAGCAGCCGCTGCGCTCATCCTGGGACCTATCGCGGGGTGATTGAGAAAATTCCGTATCTGAAATCACTCGGCGTTACGGCGGTGGAACTGATGCCGGTTCATGAATATCTTGAGAGAGATCCATTTACGCAATCTGCTTCCAAACCGCGAATCAATTATTGGGGGTACGATCCGGTCGCGTTTTTTGCGCCTCATCAGGGCTATGCTTCGGATTTGACTCCAGGCGCTCAGGTTCGGGAATTTAAGGAGATGGTTCTTGCTCTCCATCAAGCGGGGATTGAAGTCATTCTGGATGTCGTTTTCAATCACACGGCGGAAGGGAATGAATTTGGCCCGACTCTTTCTTTCAAGGGGTTGGAAAATTCGGTTTACTATATTTTGGAAAAGCATGACCGAAGTCGATTCACGAATTATTCCGGCTGCGGAAATACGGTCAACGGGAATCATCCAGTCGTGCGGGAACTCATTTTTAATTGTCTTCGATACTGGGTCCATAATTTCCATATTGATGGTTTCCGATTTGACCTTGCCTCCATCCTGAGTCGGGATCGGCATGGAAATCTGATGACTGATCCGCCGACGGTTGAGACCATTGCGGAAGACCCGATGCTTGCCGATACGAAGATCATCGCGGAAGCGTGGGATGCGGCCGGCGCGTATCAGGTGGGGAATTTCAGCCATATTCGATGGGCGGAATGGAATGGCCGTTACCGGGATGACGTTCGGCGTTACTGGCGTGGGGACAGTTTCATGACGAATCTTCTCGCGACTCGCGTGGCCGGATCGAGTGATTTGTTCAAGCCGGGAGGACGCGCTCCGTACCACAGTATTAATTTCATTACGTCTCATGACGGTTTTACGCTTAACGATTTGGTGTCCTACGCCCAGAAACATAATGAGGAAAACGGCGAAGGCAATCGGGATGGAGACAATAATGGATTTTCGCAGAATTTCGGAGTGGAAGGTCCGACAGACGATCCGATTCTGAAAGAAATTCGTTTGCGTCAAATAAAAAATTTCATGGCGACTCTCCTTTTTAGTCAGGGAGTGCCCATGCTCTTAATGGGAGATGAGTGCCGCCGAACGCAATCAGGGAATAATAACGCGTATTGCCAGAATAATTCGCTCTCCTGGTTTGATTGGGAACTGGCTCGGGAAAACGCGGAACTTCGCCGATTTGTTTCGGCACTGATTGAGTTCCGCCGCAGTGAGCCGGCTCTTCGCCGTCAGACTTTCCTTTCCGGTTCGCCTGGTTCGCGGGAAAGTGAGTTTCCGGATATTGCCTGGTTTCGTTTGAATGGCAAACCTTTTGACTGGACGGATTCTTCGTCTTCCACTCTCGCGTTCATGCTCGCTGCTTTTCCGGAAGATTCTCCGTTTGGGAGCAGGCACATTCTCGTGATATTTCGGAATGAATCAACTCCGGCTCATTTTCATTTTCCGGAACATTTGAGACATCTTCACTGGCGCCTTTTCGTGAATACTGGAAACGCCTCTCCCAATGACATTTTCCCGGAACTTGACGGCCCATTCATTGACACTTCGCGGGGAATTGAACTGCTGCCGCGTTCATTTATCTGCTGCACTGCGGGAAAAGATGAGTCAGAGGCTTTTTCAGAGGCAGTTTCCGCGGTGGATGGTGGCTGAAAATTTCGGTGATTGGAAATCAGGCAGTGATTGAAAATCCAGGAAGTTTGGAAAAGCCGCGCGTCCGTTTTCGGATATGAAAAAGCCGTTCTCAATAAAGGATTTGAGAGCGGCTTTTCGTAAGGAAACGCTTGCCCGCGAACGGAGAGAACTATCGATAGCGAGTTCTTCCACGCGGAAGAGTTTTGTCGTCAGGATCGGAAATCCCAGAGAGTACTCATTGATTCACGATGACTTTTTCGCGTTTTTGACCATTTTGGTCCGTCCAGCAAATCTGATATGTCCCTCGGAACCCGCGGAACTGGATATTTCCATCCGCATCGGTTTTTGTCGTCAGTTCGGTTTTCCACTCGTGATTAATGAGTTCGTTCAGAGCGTGCCAAACGGGTTTTTTCATCATTTTCGTGTCAAGAACTCCTGAAATGGAGGGTTCACCCGGAGCGGCTCCGCCGTCGGCCGCGTTCCACCAGGTAACGGCTTCCACTTGCCCGTGAGCAAAGAAAAGACGATAAATATTTCGAGCGATCATCGCCTGAATCAATCGTCCTTTCCTGTCGTCGCTCGGCGCGGAGATCGTGATTTCGCTCACGTGGACCGGGCGTTCCGTTTCAACTAACGTGTCGAGAACGGCGTTGAGTTTTTCGGGCGTGTGGCTGTCCGCGCCATTCGCGATTTTCAGACAGGCCGCCATATTGAAAATGTGCATTTGAACGCCGACCATATCCACTTTCGCTCCTCGATCGATGAGGTCACGCGCAATCTCGACATATCGCCTGTTTGGTCCCCAACTCATGTCGCATTCATTGGTTGAGAGACGGACAGATTCCGGGAAATATTTTTTAGCCCACTCGAAAGTTTTGAAAGTGTAGTCGTCCGGCATAATTCCGCGGTTTGCCTGGTTAATGCACTCGTTGACTACGTCCCACTCATGGATTCTGGAGCCGTAGCGTTCCGCCAATTCACGAACGCGTTTCTCAAAAAGCGGTTCCATGGCTTTTCGGTCGTTCGGCATCCATTCCGGATGGCCCCAGCGCCGCATTCCGTAGATGATGGCGTGTCCGTGAATATTCAGGCCGCGCTTTTCAAGGAAATCAACGACATAATCTGTTGGCGGACGCCGCCAGTGAGGTTCGTTCCATGGTTCCGTGAGCGAGGCCCAGTATTCCGGGGTGTCTTTTTCCGTTATTTCATAGCGAGGTTTCCCCTGCTCCGGCTCCATCGTTTTCCAGTAAAACGCGACGGAAGCGGAATTGAACAGCGGTCCGAAAAGATCGGCGTAATTCTGATTGAGTTCAGGGGAACTGAGTTGTCCCAAAAGAAAGATATTACTGCCGAATCGGAATTGATTAGAGATTTGTTTTACGGAAACTTCAGTACCGGGAGCCGCGTTCTCAAGAGGGATGCGGGCATCCGCTTTTCGATTTTTCTCAATTTTTTCGTCGATTTCGTTCTGAATATCCGGGTTCCAGAATTTGAGATATTCTTTCGACATAATGGATTCATCGAGGGACCAATTTTCTCCCTGTTCCGCAGCGACAGAGAGTTTTTCAGTCTGGAACAGATTCAGTGTGGCGCAAAAGGCGCCGGCGCCAAGAAGCTGATTAAAATTTCGACGGGATAATTTGGATGGATTGGGCATTGAGTAATTCTCCTTTTTGTGTTCAGATAAATATTAGATTAAAAAATCCAATTGATTTTAGGTGAGTATCTTAATTTTACGAAGATTTTAAGAGATGTCAAGTGGAACTGATGAGGTTTCCCTGAAATTTTTGGTGAATTTTTACTACTTGAGGGAAGGCCTTTATTGGAAAAACTGCTTTAGGGAACGGTCCTGGTTTTTTAATTGAAGCGGGGAGCGGTGTCTTTTTCCATGATTACGGAATGGCGCGAACGGTAACTTCTGAAATTGGGCGTATTCTGGTGGAATCGTACGGTTTGTGAGGCGTTCCCGGAGGTGAAAATTTTGAGAAAGGGAAATATTTCGGAAAAAGTTTAGGCGGGGGGGCTTTTTTTCCTGTGATTTGATGGTAAAATGAAAATGTTTTCGCTGAATGTTCCCAAATTTTGAGAGGATCTCATGATTAATGATTTGCCTGAACTGGGTGAGTTTCCGGAAGGCTGGAAACGTAAGCACCTTCTTGGTCTCGAAGATTTAACGAAAGAAGAGCTTCTGATTCTTCTTGACAAAGCACAGGTTTTTCGGAACGCTTTTGACGAAGGGCGACGAAAATTTTCTTTTTTGAGCGGGCACACGAGTGTGACCCTTTTTTTTGAAAATTCAACCAGAACTCGAACGAGTTTTACCTTGGCAGCACAGCGTCTTGGGGCTTCCTGCGTTGCGTTTGCCGCCTCTACCAGCAGTTTGAGCAAGGGAGAATCGGTCATTGATACGGCCAAAAATCTTGAGGCAATGGGGTGCGAATCGATGGTCGTTCGCCATTCCACGCCGGGAATTCCTCATTTGCTGGCGGAAAGTGTTGACTGTTCCATCATTAACGCGGGTGACGGGGCGCACGAGCATCCGACGCAGGGACTTCTCGACATTTTGACGATGCGCCAGCGTCTTGGAAATCTTGAGGGCAAAACGGTTTGTGTTGTTGGCGACATCGCGCACAGTCGGGTTGCCCGATCCAATGCCTGGGGGTTAAAGAAACTTGGAGCGCACGTAATCGTTTGCGGGCCATCAACGCTCGTTTCGCCATATTGGGAAGAAATGGGGGTTGAGTATTCGCACAATTTGGACGCTCTCCTCCCAAGGGTGGATGTCCTGAATATGCTTCGGATTCAGTTTGAGCGCCAGTTCACCAGTCCATTTCCGTCCATTCGTGAATACTCTTTGCTTTTTGGCATGAATGGGGAGCGGCTCCGTCGCGCGAAACCGGAACTTCTCGTTATTGCTCCCGGTCCGATCAATCGCGGGGTTGAGCTGACGCCGGAAGTGGCGGATGGGCCTCAAAGTGCCATTCTCGATCAGGTTTCCAATGGTTTGGCGGTCCGAATGGCGGTCCTTTGGCTGACAGATGGAGCGAGAAAAAGACTGGCTCAGGCAAAATAAAAACTTCGAGGCGCGTAAAATAAAAAAACAGCCGCAAGTAAAATGAAAACTTCGCGATGGGAATCGAAAAATCCAAATTCAAGTAAATTTGGGATAAAAGTGATTTAACGGATGATCGGAAATTAGGAAAATGATGCAGAGTATTCTCATTAAGAACGGGCGCGTGATTGATCCTTCCCAGGGAATGGATTGCGTTACGAACGTTTTGATTGAAAATGGCCGTATTACGGGATTCGGGCTTCAGCCCAGCGGTCGCGAACGGGAGATTGATGCGGAAGGAAAAATCGTTGCTCCCGGTTTCGTGGATCTTCACACGCATTTGCGAGAACCGGGTTTCGAGGAAAGTGAAACGATTTTTTCAGGAACGGATGCCGCGTTAAACGGCGGGTATACCACGATTTGCTGCATTCCGAACACGAATCCTCCGATTGACACGCCGGCAGACGTTGAGTTTATTCAGGATCAGGCGGTTCGCGCGGATCACTGCAATGTGTGCGTAATTGGGTGCATCAGTAAAAATCGTGAGGGAAAAGAACTCGCGGAGATGGGGAATCTGGCACGAAAAGGTGTCGTGGGGTTTAGTGACGATGGTTCGGACATTGAGAACGCTGAACTTTTACGGCGTGCTTTTGAGTACGCGCAAATGTTTGATTTGCCGATTATGTGCCATACGGAGGACAAGAATCTCGCGAATCGCGGAGTTATGAATGAAGGTCTCGTGGCTACTCGGTTAGGAATGAGGGGGATTCCGTCAATTGCGGAAGACGTCATGACGGCTCGAGCCATCATGCTTGCGGAGTATACCAAGGGAAGACTTCACCTGATGCACATTTCGACCGCGAAAGGAGTGGAACTCATTCGAGAGGCAAAGTGTCACGGGGTGAACGTGACGGCGGAGGTGACTCCGCACCACCTTACGCTTACGGACGAACTGCTTGTTTCGTTTGACACGAATCTGAAAATGGCGCCGCCTCTTCGGACGCAGGCGGATGTTGACGCGTGCGTCGCGGGTTTGCTTGATGGAACGCTTGATTGCATCGCTACGGACCATGCCCCCCACTCCGCCGAAAAGAAGCAGAGAGAAATTGATTTGGCTCCTTTCGGAATCGTTGGACTGGAAACTTCTCTGGCGGTCTTGAATACGGAATTGATTCTTAAAGGAAAAATGAGCTGGACGCAGCTGATTGAGAAAATGAGCTGGAATCCGGCAAAAGTCGTTAAGCTCAAAGAAGGAAGAGGAACTTTGGCGCAGGGAGCGGTGGCGGATGTCGTCATCATTGACCCGGAATTGCGCTGGACAGTTACGGAAAAAGAGTTCCGTTCCGGGAGCGCGAATAGTCCATGGCTCGGAAAAGAACTCGTCGGCCGTGCCGTTTGTGTGCTGGTGAATGGAAGAATTCGATTGCTCCGCAGATGAGTATGTTTTGAGGAGCTTAAATCTTAAGGCGTTTTGGACTTCCTTTGGGGGAAATTGAAAGAAACTCCGAATCAATGAAAAAAGCAGAAACCTGTTTTAGTTTCTGCTTTTTTTATTGGTTTGAAATAGCCGGAAATGAAAGACGAGGAAAATATGTCGAGTTTTTCCGGTGAATTTTGGGGTTCGTTTTTTACTTCAGTGCCTTGAGACGTTCCGCGGCCTGTTCAGGCGTGATGTCACGCTGGGGTTCACCAAGCATTTCGTATCCGACCATGAATTTTTTGACGGTCGCGCTTCGAAGAAGCGGCGGGTAAAAATGGGCGTGAAGCGTCCAGTGAGCCGTGTCGAAATTTTCGTTCAGGGTTCCTGGAGCACCGTGCCATCCCATGGAGTACGGGAAGGAGGTGTCGAAAAGTTTGTCGTAGATTCCGAGAAATTCTTTCAGAATTAGAGCCAGGGAATCTCGCTGTCCGTCATTCAGATCGAGGATTCTCGCGGCGTTGAATTTTGGCAGAAGCAGGGTTTCGTAGGGCCAAACTGCCCAGAAAGGAACGACGACGGCCCAGTCCGCGTTTTCCGTTACGACACGTTCCTGAAGTTCCAGCTCTTTTTCCAGATAAACGGAAAGAAGTGTTTTGCCGTATTCCTCAAAAAAGGTTTTTTGATTCTTTTCTTCCGCGGCAGGTTCATTTGGGAGAGAGGAGGAGGCCCAAATTTGTCCATGAGGATGGGGATTCGAGCACCCCATGACGGCTCCTTTATTTTCGAAGATTTGAACCCATCGATACTTTCGAAGAAGTTCGTCCGCCTGCTGCGTCCAAATGTCGATAACGTGCCGAATTTCAGGGATTTCCATCTGCGGAAGAGTCAGATCATGACGGGGAGAGAAGCAAATTACCCGACATTCGCCGCGAACACTTTCGCTCTTGAAAAGAGGAGTTTCTGAAGGGCTTTTAATCGAGTCGTCCGTTTCTTTAAGAAGAGCGGAAAAGTCATTCTGGAAAACGAAAGTCGATTCATATTTAGGATTTTGCGCTCCTTCCGCGCGAGTATTGCCCGGGCAGAGATAGCATTTCGGATCGTATTGCGGACGATCATTGGGAGCTGGTTTCTCGACGGCACCAAGCCACGGACGTTTCCCGCGATGAGGTGAAACCAGAACCCAGTCTCCGCGCAGCGGATTGAATCGTCGATGAGGTTCATTTCGATGTTCTTCAGGCAAAATATCCATAAAATCCTTCCGTAAAACAATTTCAGAAAAACTGAACGTACTTGAAAAATGATTTTCTTATTTTACTCTTCCTGAAAAATTTTTCAAGCCCCACATTCCATTCTCCAGGGGAAATTTTTGGTCTTTTTCAAAAATCTCATCCAAAATCTGAAACTCTTTCTCTCGTGAGTATTCTGAAGTCAAAATGGTTTCCCAATCTGTTTCTGAAATCTCGATTTCAGAAAAGTTCGTATTTACCGCGGTAGATTTCGGTGAATCCGGGAAAGAAGAGAGCAAATGATCGTGTTTTGAAATAAACGGAATTTCCCGATAGGGCGGGAATTCCTGAGTGTTACTCTTCGGGGCGGCAGAGGCCGGGGAAAGAGACGTTGCTTCCAGGAATACCGTCTGTTTTTCAGAGGCGGAAACTTCAGCTGGAATACTTTCGGTGGAAAATGAAAGTACGGAAAGTTCTTCCGAGGTGGAAGAGGCAGAAAGAGTTGAGGTACCCGCGGACGAAAGAAGCTGCGTATCTGTTGATGCGAAGGAAGGATTTATGGGAGCTTTTTCACCAAAATGCCGTGCGAAAAGAACGAGATCTGAAATGTCGATACGGGAATCTCCATTAAAATCGGAATGCGAAGATTGAGGATTTTCTTCCGTATTTTGTCCAAAAACTCTCGCAAAACGGACCAGGTCTTGAATGTCTACTGAGCCATTGTCGTTTAAGTCAAATTGAACAGATACGATTTTTTCCACGAGCGGCTGGCCATTTATCTGGAGAGTCAGGGAACGTTCCGTTCCGCAGGTTACTCCATTGTCGGAAACTGGAGTCAGGAAAATACGGGCAGAAAGCTGCGCAGTTTCGGACTGGTCGTGATTTTCAATCAGGAAAGTAAGAAGTTCATTGGCAGATTCATTTTCTGAATGGTTGATAGTGAGGAGCAGTTCGCAAATACCGGTTTCCGGATTTTGGGAGAGCTGTTCAAGATTTGCTGTTACTCCAGGGGCAGTCCAGAGAACATTTTCTTCCAGCTGGAAAAGTGATGAATCGAAGGTGAAGAGTACTGTTTCACTGGACTGGCCAGATTCTGTCCAGAGGTCCACGCTGAAGGTTGACCACTCTGTTAATTCTTTGGTTTGAGAATTACCGTTTTCCAGGGTGGGGGTTTCGTTCACTGTTACGGTCGCCTGGACAGGATTCAGGACAATTAGAGGAGTATCCAGCAGAATGAAATTTCCATCCTCGGAAGATTCATTCATAGAAATCTCGCAGAAAATAGCATATTTTCCGTTGGTTAGTTGATCGGAGTTGAGTTCAAGCGAAAGTTCGGTCTGATCACCTCCTTGAATTGATTCCTGATAGAAAATAGAGTTCAGGAGAATGGTTTCCCCTTCATCCAAAACCGGTTTGGCGTAAATTTTGAGCCAGAAACCGTCGGAAGCCAGATCTGAACAGTTTTGGAGTTTAAGGCCATTCAGAAGCGTTTCCGTTCCTTCCATGATCCATGGATCTGCCAACTGTCCACCGTAAACTGGGAGTATGAAAGTATCGGAATCGCCTGTTCGACAAATAAGAATATTTTCTTCTGATGAGGTGAAATTCCCCTCTCCCAAAGCCCTAATGGAAACGTAGTACGTGGTCTTTGCGGTTAAATTTTCGATTGAGAAAATTCCTGCTGACTCTGTCTGCATTTGAAACTGAATCGTTTTGAAATCCGGATCCTGAGCACAGCGAATTTCATATCCAGAAACATTTGCGGATTCCATGATTTTTAAACTTAGGGAATCAGGGAGTGATTTCACGATTAATGCTTGGGGTGAAGCTAACCGGGCGGGAGAAATCGCGGCGTAAGTTAATGTTGGAATTGAGGCTAACGCATAGTTCAGTGAATCTTTTCCAATCAGTTTCACTTCAGAAATCGCTACTTCTTTGTTTTCGCCTGCGTTTGCGTCGCTGAAACGTCCAATTCCAGTGACTTGAACGTCTTCATCTTCGAGAATTCCATCGAGAGACCAAACCAGGTTCGCGTCTATTTTCGCGTCGTACTCTTTCGATTCGGCGTGAACGTTGGCGGAAATGGTTTTTGGAGTGATTTCAGCGAGGGCGTTTTGAGTGGTTTGATCCAGCCGGTAGTTTTTCGCGTCGGTTCCGGTGAGGGTGATTCCGGAGACCGTGACGTTTTTCATCGTTCCGACGTTTTTGTCCTCGAAATTCCATGATTCGGCCATCGCGGAGATGGAGTCGCCGTCGAAAATTCCGCTTAAGGTAATGGTTCCCGCGGCGTCAGTTTTTGCGTCGTATTCTTTCGATTCGGCGTGAACGTCGGCGGAGATTGTTTTTGGAGTGATTTCAGCGAGGGCGTTTTGGGTGGTTTGATCCAGCCGGTAGTTTTTCGCGTCGGTTCCGGTGAGGGTGATTCCGGAGACCGTGACGTTTTTCATCGTTCCGACGTTTTTGTCCTCGAAATTCCATGATTCGGCCATCG
>JAFQUP010000205.1 GCA_017408405.1 Thermoguttaceae bacterium | reverse complement strand
CCCGACAGGCCCTAATAGCGGCTCGTACCGGGTCCGCCGCGGCGGCAGCTGGTACGGCAGCGCCGGGGACTGCCGCTCCGCGAGCCGGAACTTCAGCGTACCGGGCATTCGGCAACTTCCTGGGCTTCCGCATAGTTCTGGCAGATCCAGTTCCAGGGAATTAAGCGCAGCGCAGGGGCGGCGGCAGCGCGAGGCGAGGCGGAGCCGCCCGCGCAGCAGACGACACAGCGCGGAGCGTTTCGGCGTTAACCTGTCAGGTTTTCAGATCGTTCCCGGGGTCCGGGGCAGCGCCCCGGCGAAAATATTTAACATAGAAATAGCGTACAAAATGCAATATAAATTGTTTTGTTTACCTGCATCTGGAAATGCAGTTTTGGAAGAAGAGATGAATCTCTTTATCCGGACCCATCGTGTTGTCAATACTCAAAAAGTATTTGGCAACAGCGGAGACAGAGCGTTTTGGTATTTCTGTGTAGAATATATTGCCGAGGGCAGTCCTGCGGAAACTCCGCAGCGTTCGGGCCGTAATCCGATCGACTACAAGGACATTCTTTCGGATGAAGAATTTGCCGTTTTTGTGAAACTGCGCGATTTGCGAAAACGGCTTGCCCATCAGGACGGCGTGCCGGTCTACAGTGTGGCGACGAATGAGCAGTTCGCGCAAATGGTTCAGAATCGTTACCGCACGATTTCCGACCTGAAGAAGATTTCAGGTCTTGGCGAAGGGAAACTGAATAAATACGGCACTTTTTTTCTTTCTATTTTATCGGAGCTTCCTAATGAGTCGGACAGTCAATCTGATCGAAACGATCGCGGACATGGAGAACCTTTATCTCGCGTGGCGGAAAACGATCCGCGGGAAACGGGATAAAGGGTCGGTAATCGAGTATCGGCGGAATCTTGATGAAAATTTGCGGGAATTGTCATTGGCCCTGCTTCATGGAAGTATGAAATGGGGGCCGTACAGTAAATTTACGATTTACGACCCGAAAGAGCGCGTGATCAAAGTTGCGCCGCTTGCGGATCGGATCGCGTATCACGCGATATGTAATGTGTGTGAGCCGATTTTTGAAAAATACCAGATCTACGACAGTTATGCCTGCCGCCGGGGTAAAGGACAGTTCGCAGCACTTGAGCGTGCGCAGAAATTTTCGAGACGGTATTCGCACTACTTGAAACTGGATGTCCGGAAGTACTTCGACAGTATACCGCATGAAATTCTTTTTTCGCGTTTTGAACGTCTTTTTTCAGACCCAGTTCTTTTGAAACTTTTTAAATCGCTTCTTTCTTCCTATTCGGTCTCACCGGGACGCGGTATTCCGATCGGGAGTCTGACCAGCCAGTTTTTCGCCAATCACTATCTTGCGTTTCTGGACCATTTTGTAAAAGAAGAACTTCGGGTCCGCGGCTACATTCGATACATGGACGATATGCTGTTTTTTGGAAAAAGTTCCGACGAAATGAAACGCATTCGGGAACAGGTCCGTGAGTTTCTGTATTCCAGGCTTCTTTTGGAGCTGAAACCGGAACAGCTGAATCGAACGAAATGTGGTATTCCGTTTCTTGGCTTGCGTGTTTATCACAATTCACTTCGGCTTTCACATCGTGCACGGTATCGGTTTCGCAGAAAAGTGCGGAAAAATATTTTACTTTATTCGGATGGAAACTTGACAGAAAATAAATTTTGTGCTAAAATGGAGACGTTATTTGCGTTTCTGCAAAGAACATCTTCTCTTGATTTCCGGCGACGGGTATTGAGAGAAAACGGGTTTGGTTCATAGCGGCTCGAACCGAGTCAACCGCGGCGGCAGCTGGAACAACAACGCCGAGAACTGCCGCTCCGCGAACCGGAACTACAACGAACCGGGCAATCGGAACAACAACCTGGGCTTCCGCATAGCTTGGCAGCGAGGAACGATCTGCCAAACAGAACCAGATCCGTGCCATTTCCGGCAAAACTTTTTTTATCTGTCATGCTGGGTATTCGGTTTGGCAGATATGGAATGTTGTGTATTTTTATGAGTTTTAGGAAGCGATCTGTTTCGCTTTACTCGCCTCCCTCCGAAGGAGAGGAATTTCTTGAAAAGCGACGCGAGACGCGCCGCCTCCCAAAAGCGACACGAGACGCGCCGCCTCCCAAAAGCAACGCGAGACGTGCTGCCTCCCAGAGCCGCCCCTCCGAAGGAGGGAAATCTGGAGTGCGGCAATTCAGTCACTTTAGTGACTTTTGCCGCTTTGTCGTTCGGCGATAAAGCGCGCCAGCGCGTTCGCCGGGAGTGGGCGTTTCGCGTCAGCCTTTCGGCCAGATTTTAAGTTTTTTCCCACTTCCACGCGGCAAATGCGCTTTCGCGCTTTATTGCCGCTGACCAAAAGCGGTGAATGGCCTGACGGCCTGTATCACCGCATTCCAAACCACCCCGGCACTGCGTGCCATCCCTTCAGAGGAGGGGAATTTGGAATACTGTTGCGCAGTGATCTTTGCCGTCAACCAGTTTCCAGTAAAATGTCCTCGGGGTCCGGGGCAGCGCCCCGGCGAAATATTTGGGGAGAATCGCGCGTTAACCCTATTTTCTTTCGTGTGGGCGGGTTTAGTTTTTTCTTTTCGTCTTTTTTGGCAAAAAGCGGAAAAATCTCCGTTGGGGGGCCTTTTCGGAAAGTGGTTTTCGTAGTATAATAATCGGGAATTTATTTGGCTCCGGTTTGGAATTGGCCCGGAGTGAGTTTCACGATTTCAGAGGTTTCAAAAATGCAGACGATCAAAGAACAATTCGCTGCGGATCTTGCGGCTGCGGCGACCGCGGAAGCTGTCGAGCAGGTGCGCATCAAGTATCTGGGCAAAAAGGGAAGCATCACCACTCTGGCTAAAAATACGGACTTCCGCAGTCTTTCCGCGGAAGAGAAACGTTCGTTCGGTTCCCGGCTCAACGAGCTGAAGAACTATGCCGAGGAAGCGCTTGCCGCCGCGAAGGAAACCGCCGCGAATGCCGCGCCTGCGAAAAAAAGCACCGGTCTGGACCTCACCCTGCCGGGAACGGGCCGGACGCTTGGGTCGCTTCATCCGATCTCTCTGATTCAGATGGAACTGGAATCGATTTTTCAGGGAATGGGTTTCACCGTGGTTCCGTCGCCGGAATGCGAGTTGGAATACTATAATTTTGACGCGGTGAACATTCCATCGGACCATCCCGCGCGTGAAATGCAGGATACGTACTGGCTTAAGAACCAGATGCTCATGCGTACGCATACTTCCGCGAACCAGGTCCGCACGATGCAGCGTCTCGGCGTGCCGCTTCGCGCGATCTTCCCGGGACGCTGCTTCCGTAATGAGGCAGTGGATCCGAGCCACGAAAACACGTTCTATCAGTGCGAGGGTCTGGTCGTTGACAAGAATATCTCGGTCGCGAACCTGATCGCCGTCATGAAGACGCTTTTGAGCGAGATCTTCCACCGCGACGTCACCGTGCGTCTGCGTCCGGGATTCTTCCCGTTCGTCGAACCTGGTTTTGAGCTGGACATTCGCTGTCTTCTGTGCGAGGGCGACGGGTGCTCCACGTGCCACGGCACCGGCTGGATCGAGCTGATTCCGTGCGGTCTGATTCATCCGAAGGTTCTCGAGTGCGCGGGCGTGGATCCCACGGTCTATAGCGGGTTCGCGTTTGGAGCGGGTCTGACGCGTCTGGCGATGATGAAATTCGGCATTCCGGACATTCGTCTGCTGAACGCCGGCGACGTTCGTTTCAACGAACAGTTCCCGACGTACGTCTGACGCGGAAACGAAAATAAAGCGGAGACGAAAATAAAAAAGCCCTTTCCCGACTGGCGTATCCATTGTGTCGGCC
Organism: Thermoguttaceae bacterium; assembly: GCA_017408405.1. GTDB lineage: Bacteria > Planctomycetota > Planctomycetia > Pirellulales > Thermoguttaceae > RGIG3701. The sequence continues at coordinate 31,125 of JAFQUP010000205.1, read as the reverse complement.
GTTCGGTGAAGGGTTTTTTTGTTTTTCGTGCTTTCGGATCGTGGTTCAGACCGAGTTCAGGGCGTTTCTGCATCGAGTTCAGGTCAGTTTTCGCGTCACGTATTTTTCTTCAAACTGATCGATGATCTCCAGCATTTCCTGCGGCAGCTTGGCTCGCATGAAAGAATGGACTTCTTTCGGGATCTCTCGGTAAAACGCATCTGCGATGCCTCCGGTAATGCACGCAATCGTGTCGCTGTCTCCGCCGACAGAAACGGCCAGACGTACGGCACTCACATAATCCTCCGATTCCAGAAACGCCCGAAATGCGACCGGCATCGTTCCCATACACGTGACGTCAAACTCATAGCCAGGACGGATCTCATCGAGCGAGCGGGAGAGATCGTAGAAAAAATGATTTTCGATGAACTCTCCGATCTCTTCTTTCGTTTTCCCGTTACGGGCCATCCAGATCGCCGCGGCTGTGGATTCGGCACCTTCGATCCCATGCGGGTGATCGTGCGTGACGGAGGCGGAACGGCATGCCGCCTCGATCGTTTCTTCGAGCGTCTCAAATGCCCAGCCGACAGGAGAGACCCGCATTGCGGAACCGTTTCCAAAGCTGAAGTATGGTTTTTTCTCCGTAGAATGGAGCCATTCGAAAAAACGGCCTCCGTAACCGGCGTATGGGTAGCGATTTCCCCACTCCCAGTAGGCGTCAGCAAACGACAGGCCGTTTAAAATGGCGTCAGCCGTCGCGATGGTCAGGGTCGAATCGTCAGTAAATCGACTGCGCCGATCCAGAAATTCGAAATCTGTACTTTTGCAGTTTATGTTCTCATAGCAGGATCCGACGATGTCTCCAATGATCGCACCAAACATAGTGTACCTCCTTCTTTTCGTGTTTGCCCGACATACGAGTCGGGAATTTTAAAAAGATGCGTGTGCCTGAAAGCATAAAATGAGAGTGGACTGGGGTAAAAACAGAGCCCGAAATCAATTCTACTGGTTTTCTCGGAAATTTTCAAGGACTTGGTCCGGTATTTCTGAAAAAAATGGAGCATTTTTGCGAAAGCGTACTTGCGGATTTGGTAAAGATTGGATAAAATGAAAGAAAGAAACGTTTTTTGCCCAAGGAATGAGGCAAACAGAAAAAATGAGAAGCAGACGCGGAGCAAAATGACAGATCCAGGAAAAGTCAAAAAAATCTGCATGGTCGCCGGGTGGGGACGGTATCCGGTCTATGTTGCGCAGGCATTGAAGACGCAGGGATTTGAGGTCCACTGCTTCGGTGTCGTTGGACACGCGGACCGGAAGTCCCTCTCGGAAGTATGCGCGGTCTATCGTTCTGTCGGAATGTGTCGAGCCGGAAAAATCATTCGGCATATGCGGCGGCATGGGATCGTGGATTTTATTATGCTCGGGAAATACTTTAAGCATCGTCTGTTTCATCCCCTGAGTTTTTTTGTGCATACGCCGGATTGGCTGGCAGCCAAAACATTCGCGTCTTATTTTGTCACCCGAAAAAATGATTGTCAGGATGATTCACTCATGAAAGCACTGATTCGCCTTTTTGAAAGTTTTGGTTTGAGAATGGGGGCACCGACGGATTTTGTTCCGGAGCTTTTGGCAGGGGAAGGGATTTTGACGAGAAAACATCCGACGGAGGCACAGTGGCGGGACATTCGTTACGGCATGAATCTTGCGCGGGAACTTGGGCGTTTTGACGTTGGGCAGACGGTTTTGGTGACGAATGGTGTCGCGATTGCGCTGGAAGCGATCGAGGGGACAGACGCGTGCATTGAACGCGCGGGCAGACTTTCTTCGAAGGGAGATCTGGTTTTGGTGAAGGTAGCCAAGCCGAATCAGGATATGCGTTTTGATGTGCCGACGATTGGAATGCGTACGCTGGAAAATTTCGCGAAGGCCGGCGGAACGGTGATCGCGATAGAGGCGGAGCGTTCCATCCTGATTGATCAAAAAGAGGTTTTGGAATTTGCCGATTCACGTGGGATCGCGGTTTGCGCCGTTCGGTTTGATTCCTGAAAACGTTTTTGGGGAACAGGTGAATTGTCGAAATTAGTTTGAAGTCGTTCATGGAAATTTCGCGAGATTTTTTATGGACGATATTTGGGGGTTAAATTTTTTTCTTTCGTAATCGGTAACAAAGTAATTTTGGTTTGAAAATGTCACGATCAAACGCGCGCGGTTCAATTTTGGCACGAGAAGAGTACGTTGAACAGGAATATCTTTTCAAAGTACTTCGTGAGCGAATGCACATGACGGCGACTCAGGAACTTTTGCGAACGATTCGTCATGAGATTCTGGCGACAACGAAATTGCCGGTAGCTTTAGAGTTTATGGAGTCGTCTTTGAAGTTTACCGGTAGCATCGCGGAGGCAATGAGTACCATGAGCCACTATTTCACGCCGTTTCAAACGTTCGTGATGAAGGAGGCGGAACGAGATGACGGGAAATTTGACTATCTTATCGCGCTTCAGATTCTTGAGAAAGAGGCGCACTGCCGGGCAGAGAAGATGATTCCTCAGGGAATGTTTCTGTACCAGTTTGAGGCCTTGAGCCGGAATCGGCTAAAGTATGAAGAGGGGCTGGAAGCAATCAGTCGAGATCCGGTATTTGATGAAGCGTGGTCGGAGTGGATTTTGCTTTTGAGGCGTCAGCTTGGCCTTTTGGATTTCGCGGAGATGATTTTTGTTCGGAGTGACTATTACGCGGTGGTTCATGGAGAAGAACATGGAAAAGCAATTCTTTTCGGCGAGAAGGAGGGACGGATCGCGCTGGCGAATCGTCGAAAAGACCCGACTTATCTTTTTTCGGCTTTTCAGCGGCATCTGAACTATCCGACAGTTCCGCGGCCGATTCATGAAGAGTCCGAGGAATCACAGGTGATGAAACTTCGCCGAATGGTTGATCATTTGGATTCGAGAGTGAAAATGCTTGAGGAGGAACTCCATGGCGGTTTGGATATTACGAAATATTACGTGAAAGACGAATAGTCGGGGTGAAGTTCGCCGGGAAGTGAGATTTTTGTTGGAAATTTCGCGGAAAATGAGATTTCGTCAAATTTTTATCTGAATTCATCTTGAATTTTTAATTAAAAATGCGTATGATTTGAAAAATGGAATTATTTTGCTGAGGTTTTCTCTTTTTTGAACCTGAATTTCAAGGAGTTGGAGTCATTCATGGATAAAAAATTTGGAATTCGCCTTGAATCGGCCGAGCAGATGTTTTCAGCCTCGCATTTTATTACTTTCGATTCAACCCATTGCGAACCTTTCCACGGGCATGACTTTCATGTTTCGGTCGCTCTTGAACAGGAACTTTCTCCCGCGGGGTATGTCGTGGACTTTATTCCGCTTTCAGAGACACTTCATGAGATTTTGAAAAAACTTGACCACAAAACTCTTCTTCAGGGAGAAAATCCAAAGATTAAGTTCACGATGGAAGAAATTGAGCCGGACGAGCAGCCTGGCGTCGTTGACTGGATGAACAAAGTGGGAACTTGGCTTTCATCCGTGAATCAGTATGGCGAAAAAGAGGACTCGAAAGAACTTGCTCCCGAGGATTATTTCCAGAAAATGGCGCAAATGGCTACTGGCGCTGGAATGGATTTTGGAGAGGAGGAGATTTCTCAGGCGGGAGGAAAGCCTTTGTCTGGTTGGGGCGAAATGGCCGCGATGAGCGGTTTGTCCGCGGTATGCGGCTGGCCTGGAATTTCGGAAATGAATGAAGTCGGAAGCAAAAAAGAAGGTAAGGATGAGACGATTGACGTTGGAAATGGAGCGGATTTTTCTGGAACAATATCTAACGGAATGACGGCCATGAAGGTGGAGATTGAGGTTCGGTATGGTTCAAAACGTTGGATTTTTCCGATGGAAGATTGCGTTATTCTGCCTATTTTTAATACGACGGCTGAACTTCTCGCGGAATATATTGCGAATCAGCTTGTTCAGTCTGAAGTTCTCGCGAAAGGAAAGTGGAGTCAGCTTCAGGTAGAGGTTGAGGAAGCGCCCGGAATGAAAGGGATTTGCGTTTTGAGAAATTGAAGTCAACCGGAAATTGAAAAAGTTTTTCGGGAAGAACGGCTTCAAAAAAGAGAGATCCTGAACCGAAGCAGGGAAGCTTAGGAGCGTAAGATTTAGAGGTGATTCGAGAACCCAACCCCAAAGAGAAAGAGAGGTAAAATGCGTCCGGATAATCGTCAGAAGGATGAATTGCGGCAAATCACGATTCAGAGAAATTTTACGAATAAAACTCCGGGAAGTGTGCTCATTCGCGCCGGAGAAACGATGATTTTGTGCACGGCAAGTATTTCAGAGAAACTTCCTGGCTGGATGGACCCGGAAGAAAATCGCGGCTGGGTTACGGCAGAGTATTCGATGATGCCTGGAAGTACTTCACCGAGGAAGAGCCGCGAAAGAAACGGAAAAATCGACGGACGTTCTTCAGAGATTCAGCGTTTGGTTGGCAGAAGTTTGCGGGCTGTCGTTGATCTTGAAATCCTGGGACCACGAGCAGTGACTCTTGATTGCGACGTTCTTCAGGCAGACGGAGGAACACGAACTCTCTCCATTACGGGAGCAATGATTGCGTTAGTCGACGCGCTGCGATCGCTGGAGGTTTTCGCGGGAATGAGGCCGGGAGATCCTGGTTTTCCCGTTCGTGACTATGCCGCGGCAGTGAGCGTTGGACTGGTTGAGGGGGAAGCGAGACTTGATCTTTGCTATTTGGAAGATTCTGCCGCGGAAGTGGATATGAATGTGGTCATGACATCCGGAGGAAAATTCATTGAGATTCAAGGGACCGGTGAGGAAGCGGTTTTTGATGAAAAAGAGCTGGCAGAGATGCTTTCTTTAGCCAAAAAGGGAATATGCGAGCTAACGGCACTTCAGAAAGCGCAGTTCAAATGATTTTGTTTAGATAGGAAAAATGGGCAAGGACTTCCGTCCTTGCTTTTTTTATTGGGGAGAAGGATTTAGAGGGCCGATAAAATAAAAGATTATTAACGTATGAAAAATCCGAAGTGCGCCGGATCAGTCGAATCACCATTAATTAAGCGCGTTACGGAAAGGGAATTTATGAAGGACAAATCGCAGAAAAAACGTGGTTCCATTTCGTTCGAGTGGATCGTCATCACGACCTTGCTGGTAATAGGTCTCATTAGCGGTCTTGGCGCATTGCGCAACTCGATCGTGGAAAAGCTGGATGATTTAACGACCAGCGTGGAAAATCTGAATAAGCAGGCAGAGCAGGCAGAAACGACTGCAGAGCAAACGCTTTAATTTTCTGTTTTCTGATTGAATGAAAGGCAGGTAAATTTCATGAAAAATATTCAGAAAAGAGATGGAATACTCGCGTTTGAATGGATTTTGATTTGCGTGTTGCTCACGATCGGCATTCTTGGCGGTTTGGCTGCCGCGCGAAACGCTTTTTTGGGTGAGATTGACGATACGATCAATGTCGTTCAGAATATTGATGCGGAGTTTATTAAGCCGGTTAATGAAAGTGGGCAAAGCGAAGGGAATTGATGATGAGACTTCAGGGGCAGAATATGAAAAAGCGGAAACGACGCGGATCATTAACATTTGAATGGATTGTCATTTCAACGCTTTTGGTAATTGGAGTTCTCACCGCGTTGGGGGCTTTACGTAATGCTTTGAATGAAACGGCAGAAGTCATACCGGAGAATATCTGCAATTTGAGTACAGAGATTAACGTTTCCGAGTGAATTTTAGCTAAAGAGAGTTTCTTCGAGAAATTTCTGGAAATTGAGATTGGGAAAGTTCTTTTGAATGATTAAATGCCGCGCGTAAAAACGCGGCATTTATTGGGAGATTTCCCTTGAAATTTGCTTGATTATGGCCAGGAGATTGGGATCAAAACAGAGTCTTTTTCCGGTATTCGGTTTCCTTCTGCGTGCAGCCACCAGCCTGGATGGGTGAATGGTGAAACGTTCATGAGTGATGAAACGATTTCGCCATTGGGTAATTCGAGGACAATTCTGAAATTTTTAGCACAAAAACAGTCAGCTAATGGATTTTTAATTTCCAGAGTATTATTTTTTTGAAGTTTCTGAATTGCTTCAAAAGGTAATGGAAGTCGGATTTCTTCAGAAAAAATGCCATTATTTTCATTTCCATGGGCAGGCAGCATGAGACCAAGGGCGGCGCCGTTCAGGAACGCGTGGACAGGACGTGATTCGTGAGCGTTGAGACCTTTTCCGCGGTAGCATAACCAGCCATTAACCGCTTTGAGTATTTTTTCTTTTGGGAATGGCCGAGTTTCAGGAGTTGATTTCATGTCGGCAATTTGTCCAGAAACTATTTTGGAATTACGGCGAACATATTTTTCAGCGGAAATTAGTCGAATGTCTCCCCATTGTCCCCAGTCACCTTGAGTATTATTTTGGGGGCCGCAGTCTGAAATGAGCCGAAGGTGAATTTTCTTTCCCTGCCAAGGTTTCAGGTTCGCGCTTATTGGAGTCCAGACGTGAGTATTGACGGACGTTTCAGCCAGGATCGTTTCTTTCGAGGAAACAGAATGGATTTTATTCTCAGATTTCAAAATTTCAGGTGTTTTCTTAACGGCATTTGAGCAGAGCGGAGTGTTTTCAATGAGCGCGATTTGGTACCAGATGCCGTCTCCGACGTCGCATCCGTCTTTTTTACCGACAAAAGCGGAAAGGATAGCGGGTTTGTCCTTGGGAAGGTTCAATTCGTAGTCAAGAAAAACCCGTCCGGTACCGGCAAGATATGGCGGATGCGTGAAGAAACCTGGAAGACTCACGCCGCCGCATGGATTGGTTTTGCTGAAGATGACGGAGGCGCCGCTTTTTCCAAAATCACTCTGGGCGGGTTTTCCTCGATATTCCATTTGGGCGCGGTACTGACTCATTTCAAAGGGGAAAGAAATGGATTCGTGGAAAAGTTTTGTCTGAATAATGAATTTTTGGGAATAGGAATTGGAGTGGACCGTAAATTCGTGGAAGAATGGAATGTTCATTTCCTGAGCGGGAAGAGGAAGGGAAACGCTTTGCTGGGAATCCAGTTCATATTTTTGCCCGTTAAAAGTGACGAAAAGGGGTTGGGACTCTTTGGGAGCAGAGCGGGTGGATGGGGTTTCCATGGGGTCAATTTGAAAGCGCGTGAGTTCAAGCGTAAGCGAATTCTCAGTTTCAGAGAGGATTTTAACGGCACAAAAGTCGGAAACCAAAAAGTCAATGCGCTGTCCGTCTGTTTCGAGCCAAAAACGGGTTGACGGCAGAATATTTTCAGAAATACGGAATTCTCGTTGATCCGGGATTCCGTTAATGTTCAGGCGAACCTTTTGTCCCGGAAGGACACGCCATTGGGAAGAATCGAGTGTTTGAGAGATTTCAGAGTTTAAGGGTTTCAATGACGTAGGAAAAAGCTCCTTTTACCGGTTCAACGTAAAAATATCCGCGGCTTTGGAATACTTTGGTCTTTCCAATTTCCTTCCCTTCAAAATTAAGAGCGGCAGCTTCCGGTTTAACGTTCTGAGAGTATTCGGCAGAAGAGAAATTTGTTCCGTTCAATCTCGCGAAATCCGGGATTCGAAAACCAATTTCCGTATTTTTAAGGGTAATGATTTCCCAGTGCGTTTCATCCGTTTTTCGGCAGATTCCCGAGCCTGAACCGCATGCGAATGGGAATTTTCGGAGTTTTCCGCGTCCATCAAGAAAAATATGGTCAGGAGAAAAAGAATAGTCGCATCGGGTTCCATCCTGAAGTCCGGAAAAGGAAAAAACCTGTCCATCTTTTGTCCAGCCGCAGTAGCCGGTAGGAGGAAGAGTAATGGAATGTCCATCGACACTGGTTTCCATCATTTCATTCTCATTGGGGCTTCCATTCGCGCAAATGACAGTTCCATCAAGATATTTCACGACAACTTGCGAGCGTTGGATCGTGTCATTCGTAATGGCCTCAGAGGTAGAGTGGAGAGTACCGTTTTTATCGGCGTAACGAATCCATTCCGGCTGGTATTGGGCAAAACGTTTCTGGAGCGCGATTGCTCCGAAGTAACCGCGCCATCCGGACTCAAAGCCAGTATCGAACATGAAGTAGCCGGGATGACCGAAGGCGAGAGTGGCGGCAAAGAAACGGTCAATGAGCGCGTCACGTTCTTCCGAAGATTTCCCCTGGAGAATGGTTCGCGAGTTAAAGAACATATCGATTCTTCCCATGCCGATATTTGTGCTTAAAGGATGAATTTTAAGCAGGTCATAGTCAACGAGCCATGGGGAGAATGGAATTTTGGCACCGCGGTCCTGCGCGTAGCTTCCATCGTTGAGTCCCGCGTAAAAGTGATGCATTGGGCCTTCGGAAAAGACTGGACCGCCCCAGCCTTTTTTCTGAAGAAGCATAATCTCTCCAAAAGAGTAGAAAACGCCGGCCCAAGTTCCGGCACCAGGAACTCGCGCGTCGTAATCAACTCGGTCGGAGGGAGAGACAGCCGTATGGACATCGCAGTATCCGCAACGGAAATTGAATTTTTTCTGGTTAATAGGAGTAAGTTTTTCACAGTATTCAACTGCCAAAACTGGTTTGGGAGCGTAACATCTGGGCCAGGCTGGCTGAAATTGAGCATCGGGAGAGCGTGAGGGGATATTGGGACTCCAAAATTCGTTGACAGGAGCAAAATCTGTGAAATTATTGTACGGGCCATAAAAATAGCCGAGTTCATTATTCATGAATTCAGAAAACGCGCGCTGACCTTCATCCCCGCCTTTCCCCGGAGCGGTTTTGGTCCGAAAAGTGAAACTTTCACCACCGTCACGCCAGCCGACTTCGTGATCGACGATAATTAATTCCCGAATTCCGTGCCGCCAGATATTGAACCAGAATTTTTTATCTGCTTCCCGATTTGAAGCTCCGCGCGCATGCCACTGTTTTGAGCCGGAGAGTTTAATCCACGGGGAAGGGGGATTTGGAATTGTCGGAAGTACCTCCTCAAAATGAGGACTGATCGTTACGAAAAAACGTTCTCGGCATGGATTTCTTCTGCCGTCGGTTTTCGGCAGATAGCGAACGCCGTCATTAAAGAACACGCGATTTTTTTCTTTTCTCGCGTAAGAATAGATGATACTTCCGTTTCCGCGATACCAGTCGGTATTTCCCATCAGAAAAAGCGGCTGCGAGGCTGGATCGCGAAATGAAACGGCCTGCGGGCGATTTGTTCCTGAGTAGGCGTAAGCCGCATACGGAATGGAGATCAATTTAGCGTTTGAGACGTCATTGAGATCAAGAGAACCGTAGCGCACGTTCGCGGCTTTGATAGACTCAGTTCCTTGGCATCTGGTGTCAAGGAGAAGCGAACGGCCAATCATTTTGATTGAGTAGACCGCCAGGACAAATTCCTCCTTTTGTTTTGGAGATGAGCCGGGATTCGTTTCCCCATTAAGTTTATTTAAGGATTTTTGAGAATCATCCTTGGATAAAACCGATTGCGTTTTAGAAATTTTCGCGTTATTTTTCTCGGAAGAATTTTCAGCGATTTGGGGCCAGAGTTTCCATCGTGTTTCAACGGTTCCATCGTTTTTTTGTTCCGCAGCGATGAATTCGTGACGAGCAGGGACGACGGTTCCATCGGGTAAAGCTAGTTCCGAAATGCCCCCCTGAAGCAAAGGTTGAAAGAATCCCCCATTTTTCCAATTAACTCGGAGAGAGTCCCATGGGGCCGCGTCTTTGGAGGACGGAGCGTAATGGATTTCGAGGATTCCTTCGCCGCTTTCGCAAAGAAAAATGAATTGAGCCATTGAACTGTCAGAAGCCGTTTTTTCCTGAATGGTTCGATTCTTAAACGGTTTAAGCATTTCAGGAAGAATCGTTTCTTCACGGGTTGGGAAAGGAAGTACGCCTTTTCCCGTATTCAAGCCCTGATTTTGATCCGGATCAATGATTCCGCGGCATGGCCGTTCGGAAAATTGGAGAGGCTGCTCAAGAGTATCTTCGCGAAATGCCAGATTATCGAAAAAGAGAACCCGGTTTTCAGGATTTCTTCCTCCTGAAATTTTGAAGCCGGTAAAACACGCGCCAGGAGTACGAAGATCTTTGAGCTGGTCTTCATTCAGACGCACGTAAAGGAGATGCCATTCTTTCCAGTTGACGTTTCGGAGCCGAATTTCGATTGGCTGCGTTTTGCGCGGCGTAGAAAACAGCAATGAGAGCTGCGTTTGAGGCGTCGTTGGATCAGGTGCCCAACTCCAATTATTTCCGTAAACCCAAATGGAGACAGTATTAAAGTTTTCAGGAACAAGCGGATTTTCGCTTAAGGGAATAGGTTGATGCGGGGAAACGGTGACGGATGGCGTTTGAGCAGGTTTTTCGTCACCGCGATAAGTTAATTTTCCCGTAAAATTTCCCCAAATCTTTTGTTCTTTTGAGGATTCAAAAACGGCTGTTGAGGAATGAGTTTCAATTTCCCATAAAGTTGAAGGATCTTCGAAATCAATAAGCGGCGGAACCTCATCCTCAATTCGATTTGCCCAATCCAGTTCATACGGGCGTTTTCCTTCTTTGAGGGATTCTGCTTTTTGACTTGGAGATTCAGAGGCACTGACTGGAATTAAGGCATCTTTAAGTAAAATCAAGAGAAAAATGGACGTCAGACTCGAAAAAAAAAGAAACTTTGTTTTCATGACATCAACCTGAAACAGGGATAAATGAAATTTGTGAATAAAATATGGGAAATTGGTCTTGGTAAATTCACGCTAAAATTAAGTCATGACTATTTCAAATGATTTGGAATGAAAGTTGATTGAAATTTTCCGAAATGTTGACGGGAAGTTTTTCATGGGAAGGGGCTCCAGAATCGCGGAGCGTACTTTTTCCTCGGAAAGATTCGAAACTCTTTTACGCAAAAAAAGGTTTCGAATCTTTTCCATGAAGGGTAGTTTCAGATGAGCAGATTTGGATTAAAGGGAGGCCTCTCTCAAATTTGGTTTCCGCTTCAATCCTGATTCTGTTTCTGGCGTTCACGATGTCGACGTTTCATTTCCGCAACGCTTAATGCCGGCGTTTCCGCGGTATCGGGATTGGCGCTGCGCGAGTAAATGGATTGGGAATTGGCTGATTTTGAATAGGCCGAACGCGAAGAATTCTGCTTTGAATTTTGAGAAATCTTTGAGGATTGGCTTTTTTTATTTTTGGGAGGTGCCTGTTGAATTTCTTTCAGAGCCGGTGCATTGGGAGTTTCGCGAACGTAACGAGGTTGGGAACGTTTTTTTTCCAGTTCCAGCTGGTCGATTTTTTGCTGAAGGAGAGATGGGCTGAGAGTTACTCCCGGATCGTGGAAAGGTTGATAGGCGTTTCCGTGCCATGTGCCGACGACAGGGACATGAGAAATGACGAACGGAGTATCCGTTACGTTCTGAAAAAAGGCGCGCTGTCCATTCATGAAGGTAACGGAGGGCGTTTCTGTCGTGCTGAAGGCCTGATTTCCCTGTCCTGCCCAACCATTAAAGTAGCCGGAAACTCCGCCTCGCTGAAACTGAAAACCGCCGCGAAGGTCGCTGTTCATATCGTGGCCGCCATATCGCGGAAGATGATTGGCTTGCGGAGATCCAACGTCAAGAAACCAGTTTTTTCCGGAAATTCCCCAGTTACTTCCAATGGATTCGCTGAAACTTGCCCCATTTTTTTGAAAGGGCGATGAAAGGTGAATCTGCTGGCCGAAAACAGATTGAGAAAGAAGAAAAAGTACCGCGGAAAACAGAATGGAAGTGATTCCAAGAGGTAATTTGAAAAATGAAACACAAAAAATTTTGCGAGGGGGAAACGCCGTTGAGAACATTTGGGAACTCCAGAAATTTTAAGTGAAAAAATTTGTCAAAACGCAGGAAAATCCTGACTTTTTATCAATTATACGCGAAATTTTTCAAAAAACCAGACTTTCCTTGGGTATTTAATGATTTTTTGTGAAAAAAGATTAAAAAAATTGGTGTTTGAGAAAAAGGAAACTTGACTTTGACGGTCAAATAGAATTTGTGTCTATTGAATCGTACTCTTTGGAAAAGTTTACGTAGAAAAGGTAAATTAAATGATGAAATTAGGGAATCAATACGATATTTAAATAAAATACGATGAAAAACATTTTTATTTGGAGATGTTGATAGTTAAGGGAACTTCCAAAAACTCAATTTCCAGAAAAACGCGGATAATTTTGATTTTTTCCTGTGTTGCCCGAAGTCCCAGATATTTCCGATACGCGAAACTCCTGGTACCTTTCAAAATTTCAAAAATATTCTCTCGTTTTCTTTCGGTAAAGCATTTGGGAAGTTCCTTTAACGAAGATTTGACATTTTTAGAGATCTTTATTCTGATTCAGAGAGTTTCAAAATGTTTAAATTTGGACATCTTCAAAATGTTAAGACCAGGAAATATCTTCCTGAATATTTAATGAAGATGTTTTTTGATTGATAGATTTGAAAATTACGAATTTCAGAGATTTGTCAGAAGGAGTCTCCATGAAACGAAAATTTTTGACTGTTTTGGCATTGGGAGTGGCATTCTTTTTCGCAGTTTCATCGGTTTTTGCCCAGTTTAAAGATAATGTAGATGAAGAAGGCAAAGAGCTTCCTCAGGGAGGATGTTCTCTTGGTGAATCAGCGGTTCAGTATTGGGAATGCGGAATTCGAATTACTGCCCGCAGTGCCCCGGTGACGAATATCGTGGCAACGGTTCCGGTTCCTGTTTCCTGGCCGGAACAGAAAGTGAAAGTGGCGGAAGATCGTCATTCTCCGTACGCGAATGTGAAGATTCAGAAACAGCGTGGAGGATCCGCTTTGATGATCATCAAAATCCCATCTCTTCCGGCAGGTGAAACCGCGGAAGTCGTGACTCGATATGAATGCGAATCATCGATTCAAACCGCGCCGGAAAATACGGATATTTTCCAAAAACCCAATTTGAAGGAATTGCCGAAATCATTTGGGCTTTATCTTAAGCCAAGTGAAAAAATCGAATCAAGAGACAAAGCGATCGTGAAACTTTCCAGGACGATCGGTCAAGACGCGGAAAATGCCTGGGCGGAAGTTGAGGCGGTTTATGATTGGGTTCAGGCGAATATCAAGTATGAAAATGGACGTCTTAAGGGGGCGTTGGCGGCACTTAAGGATGGAACGGGTGACTGTGAAGAGCTTTCTTCACTTTTCATCGCTCTTTGCCGCGCGAAGGGGATTCCGGCCAGAACCGTTTGGGTTCCTGAACACTGTTATGCGGAATTTTACCTTGAAGACGAAAATGGAAATGGTTTCTGGTTTCCGTGTCAGCCGGCGGGAGACAAGGCATTTGGAGAAATGCCGTTCCAGTACGTGATTCTCCAAAAAGGGGACAATTTTTCATTCCCGGGAGACCGTAAAAAATATCGTTATCTTTCGCAGCAGATCACGGCGAAAGGTAAAGTGAAACCCTCCTATCAAATGATTGGGGAAATCGTTCAGCCGGAATGAATGAAAGCGACGAGGCTTCTGGAAGGTTTCCTCCGCGGTTTCTCCTGAATTTTCCTTCATGTTTCATCCTCTTAAAATCAGTAGGTGAAAAAATGGAAATGACTTCAGAAATACTTCGTGAAGATCCAGTGCCGCCGAAAATTCTGGCGGTGATTGATATTGGGACAAATTCAATCCGATGCTTGATTGGCGAGTCCTTTGAAGATGGCAGGATCGAAATTCTTGAACAGCTTGAGCGAGCGTTGCGCCTTGGGCGTGAAACGTTTCAGCGCGGGGGGCTTTCCGCTCAGTCGATGAAGGCCGGAATTGATATTTTACGGCGATTTCAGAAAGTCTTTATTCAGTATGATGTCCAGTTCATTCGAATTGTGGCGACCGCCTCTATTCGTGAGGCGGCCAACGCGGATATTTTTATTGACCGGATTAAAATCGCGACCGGACTTGATGTGGAGATTATTGATCCGTCTGAGGAAATTCATTTCGCGGTGACGGCCGTTCAGGACGAACTGGGCGATGAATTGTCGATGGATGGAAAAAATATTCTTCTGATCAACGTTGGAGGAGGAAGTACGCTTTTGGCGGTTTTGAGAAATGGGGCGGTCGTGAACTCCCAGAGTTTAAATCTTGGCGGGGTTCGAATGCGTGAAGTGCTGGCCAATCCGGATGATTTGCTTGAGAATAATGTCTCGATTCTTCGTCACGCGATTCGTGAAACGTTAACATCGGCAGAAGCCTATTTTCCATTTCATGAAACGGACTATATTTTGGCGATGGGAGGTGAGATCGGTGTTGCCGCGCGGCAGATTGGCAGAAAACACGCGGTAGGTGATTTGAAAGATATTTCAACTGACGAAATGAATGGTTTCGTGGACCGCTGCATTCAGATGGACATTCCCATGCTTTGCCGAAAGTTTGGAATCAAGTTTCAGACCGCTGAAATGGCGGTACCGGCATTTCTCACGTATCAGGAAATTTTCAAGAGAACGCCGTCAATCCATTCTTTCCAGGTTTCTTCAACGTCCATGCGTCATGGTGTCATGCGGGTGATGGCACGTGAAGTTTGGGGGCTTGAAAATTCAAACTATCAGGAAGAAGTACTTGATTCTGCCCGCTCCCTTTCGGAAAAATACCATGTGGATACTGTTTCGGCAAGTCGAACGGAACGGCTTGCGGTTCGGATTTTCAATGAGATGCAGGCGGAACATGGGCTTTCAGTACGTCATCGTCTTCTTTTGAGGGTAGCCGCGATTCTTCAAAACGCGGGACGTTACGTGAATAATCGTTCTTTTCATAAACATTCATTTTATTTGATTAACAATTCGGAAATTTTTGGTCTCCGTCATTCGGAAACGGAAATGACTGCCTACGTCGCGCGGTACAGTTACCGATCTGGTCCAAAAGTTTCCCATTCGAATTTCATGTCGCTTCCCCGTGAGACCCGCGTAGCCGTGAGTAAACTGGCCGCGATGCTGCGTATCGCGGACGCGCTGAATCACGGGACCTTTCCTGATCCGGATACTTTACGTTTTGAGCGTTTGGGAGATGAATTAATTATTTTTCTTCCGCCGGACGATACGTTCCTTTTGAAAACGCGTTCTCTTCAGACGCAGGGCCGACTTTTTGAGGATATTTTCGGGATTAAAGTCCTTTTCCGCACCTGATTGGATTGACCGAAGCAAACTTTTTTATTTTCCAAAATTTACTTTGAACCCCATTGGATCAAAAATGCCGAAGAAAACAACAATTAAAATTCGTCCGGACCTTCCCGATAATTTTTTCGCGCGGGATCTGAGCTGGCTTGAGTTCAATCATCGAGTACTTCTGGAAGGTTTGAATGAAGAAATTCCCTATGCGGAACGATTGAAATTTTTGGCGATTACCAGTTCCAATTTGGATGAGTTTTTTAAAGTGCGAGTTGCCGGAGCTCTTCAGATTCTGCGCAGTGAAAATTCTTCCCGGAAAGAAGGACGACAGGCTCGTGAACTGCTGAACGCCATTTCCGAAAAGGCTCATGAACAGGTGGAAATTCAGTCTTCCGGGATTCGGAAAGCTCTTTCCAAACTGGATTCGTTTGGTCTTTCGGTCATACCTTCCGCCAAACTTTCGGATGCGGTTTCTTCCTATCTGCGGGGATATTTTGAGATGGAGATTCTTCCGATTTTAACTCCGCTGGCGGTGGAAGATATTGAACCAATGCCTCTTTTGCCGGCACTTCAGGTTCATATTGCGCTTTGGCTGCGTATTCCTAAAAGTATTGGTTATCTGAAATCCAATGTTTTTGCGGAAGAAGGAAAAAAGAAAAAAGACGCTTCCGAGTCTGTTGCGGATGGGGTGGAGCATGGGATTTCAGGGCACCGTAAAACATCTGTTCCGGTTCGTGGAAAAGTTTCCGGGAAGTCTTCCGAAATAGTCAAGAGTGTTTCCAAAATTAAAAAAAACCGTAAACTCTCTGTCCGTCATCAGTTAAAAGGCTCGTCGGGTGAAGAGTTTGAGGAAAAATTGGCGGTAATTCCAGTTCCGTCGCAGCTGTCCCGGTTTGTGAAGTACTTCGCCTCATCTGAACGTACCGATTACGTTTTTCTTGAGCAGGTGATCGCGGACAACGCGGATCTTCTTTTTCCCGGATGTCAGGTGCTGGCGCATTCTTTTTTTCGTGTCACGCGTGATGAAGACGTTTACGTTCATGGGGATTTGGCCAATTACGCTCAGGAAGTTGAAAACGCTGTCCTTTCCCGAAAATACCGGGAGGGGGTGCGTTTGGAGATTTCAGCCCGGTCTGATGAGCGAATCCGTCAAAAGCTTGCTGAACTCTTGAAACTGGAAGAGCGGGATATTTACGATATTGACGCACCGCTTGACGCGACGATTCTTTTTGAGCTGGCGGAAAATAATCGGCTTCAGGCTGCGCGTTACCCGGAATGGCCAGCGTTTGAGCCGGCGGATTTGGCTGGTTGCCAGGATATTTATGAACGGATCGCGCAGCAGGATGTGATGCTTTCCATGCCATACGAAAAGTTCACGCCAGTAGTGGAACTTCTTGAGAAAGCCGCGGCAGACCCGGATGTTTTGGCGATTAAGCAGACTCTTTACCGAACCAGCGGTGATTCTCCAATCGTCAAAGCTCTTATTAAGGCCGCGCAAAACGGCAAGGAAGTCGCGGTTCTTGTCGAACTTCGGGCACGATTTGATGAATCCCGAAATATTCGCTGGACACAGCAGCTGGAGGATGCCGGATGTCACGTTATTTACGGAATCGCGGGACTCAAAACGCACGCCAAGGCGATGCTGATTATCCGACGTGAAAAAGGGCGAATCGTTCGTTACGCTCATCTTTCTACCGGCAACTATAATGACAAAACCGCGCGTCTTTATTCCGATATTGGTTTAATGACGTGCAATCCGGAAATCACCAGTGACGTTGCCGCGTTCTTTAATATTTTGACCGGATATTCAGAAGCGGTTGGGTGGAAACGCCTTACGGTGGAACCGGTTTTGCTCAAACGGCGTTTTATTGAGCTGATTGAACGAGAGATTACTCTTTCCACTCCGGAACAGCCTGGCTGCATTCGTGCGAAAGTGAATGCTCTTGAAGATAAAAATGTCATTGAAGCACTTTATCGTGCTTCTCAGCATGGAGTAAAAATTCAACTGAATGTTCGTGGAATCTGCTGTCTCCGTCCAGGAATTCCAGGTCTTTCAGAAAATATTGAAGTTTTTTCCATTATCGACAGGTTTTTGGAACATTCGAGAATTTTCTACTTCCAAAATGGCGGAAACAGTGAGGTCTATTTAGCCAGTTCAGATTGGATGACGCGGAATCTGGTTCATCGTCTGGAGATCCTTTTCCCAATCCTTGATCCTCATATTCGCAAGCGGGTTTTGAATTGTCTGGAGCTTTATCTTTCAGATAATCAGAATTCCCATCAGCTTCATTCCGACGGCTCCTGGACTAAACGGAAACCGGGGAGAAACCACCCGAAAATTCGGGCACAGGAGATTCTTTATCATGAGGCAAAAGAGAATGCCTCGGAAAAGAAGCAGGCCCCCCTTCAGTATGTTCCGCTTCAGCGTCCGGAAACTTGATGGAGTTGCGGCTGCTGGCAATCCGTGGAATTTTAAGCGGCGGTTTGCGGTATTTCATGGGAGAATACGGGTAAGCGTCTGCTTAAACCGTTCAGGCGGCGGGTAGATCTCCGTTTGATTTACCTATTGCGGCTGATTCAAATTAACGTCTTTTGTTTTGGGCGATTTTCATTTCCCTTTTTCGTGATTTTGAGGTGTTCATGGCTTATCGATATTTTTCGGCAGAAAAACTTCCCGCTGACGAATCGGCGTATCCAGTTTCTGTTCTTCTTGATGGCGAAGAAGCTCATCATTTGATTCATGTTATGCGGGTAAAGGCTGGGGAAGCGCTTATTCTTTTTGACGGTTCCGGAGCGGAATTTGATACGGTGATTTCCTCTGTCAGGAAGAAAGAATTAGCGGCGGAAATTCGATCCAGGAGAATAGAGAATCGTGAATCTGTCCGCGATGTGATTCTCGCCGTCGCTTTGCCTAAAGGAGAACGTCAGCGATGGCTGATTGAGAAACTGGTGGAATTGGGAGCAGCGGAATTTATGCCTCTTGAGGCGGAAAGGTCAGTTGCCAAAGCCGGTGAAGCGGCAGCCGCGAGAATGAATCGGGTCGTCATTGAGGCCTCAAAGCAGTGCGGGCGAAATACCCTCATGAAACTCCAGGAAGCAAAGACCTCAAAAGCAATATTTTCCCGTTCATTTAGCGAAGCCCCTGAAAATGCTGAAATCCTGAAGGTCATCGCGCATCCAGGCGGTCAGTCTCTTGCGGAACTGCTTGCGGCAACGGAGAATCAGGGCAAAAAACTTTTGGCCGCAATTGGACCGGAAGGCGGTTTTTCCGAATCAGAAGCCGAGAACGCGCTAAATTCCGGCTGGATCCCGGTTTCGTTGGGAAAACGTATTCTTCGCACGGAGACTGCCGCGATGATGGTTTGCGCCATTGCGGCGGATTAACGAAAACAAACAGCAGGAGATTTCCAAAAGAAAATATGGAAATCTTCCGCTGATATGAAAGAAGAAATTTAGTATTAGTTCTTTAGATTTTCAAACATTAAGAAGATCAAAATCCCCTTTGACGAATCGCATTGGGGGTGATTTGAAATTCACGTTTGATCGCGACGCAAAGATGAGAAACGCTGCGAAAACCAGTCTGACTGGCAATATCTGCGAGTTTCAGATGTGTCGTGATGAGAAGTTCTCTTGCTTTCGCGATTTGAACTTTCAGTATTTCAGTGTGAGGTGAGGTTTTCAAATACCGTTGAAAACGACGTTCAAGCGTTCGGCGCGGCAAGTGGGTCGCGTTCACCAGATCTTCAACGGTCAGACCGGAACATGAACGTTCTTTAATCATTTGAACAGCAAGTGCCAACGCGCTGTCCAGAATTTCACCGTTAGGCAAGCACTCCTGTTCGACGGGAAGCAGCATAAATTTCTCCGTTTTTTTAGAGGAGTTGAACAATTTTTACCGAAAAGATCATGAATGTCAGTCGGCCTTAAGGTAAATAGATGCGAAAAAATAAGAAAAACGCCATTTTTCTGTTGAAAAAATAAAAAAATCAAAAAATTTTCGTTGTGGAAAAGAGAGGAAAACCGTAAATCTACGGAAAGGCACTTGCCGACATGAGATTTGATGAGGATCTTCCTCGGTTGACTGCTGAAGGCCGGTGAGACTGGATATGTCGGACGAAAGAAAATTTTAAAGAAACTTCCTAAAAAACGAAACCCGGCAAGAGGCATTTGGGGTTTTGGGCCGTGTCGCCAGGATTCCCGCATATTTTGGAATATGCGGGAATCCTGAGTTTTTCGGAAACTCAAAAGCGTGTTTTTTCTGTGGAACGCATTTTTGAAGGTTCCTTAAGATTAAGCCAGTTTCAACGCATCCGGAAGATAAATCGTTCCTTCGTAAAGGGCGCGTCCGATAATGGCGGCATCGAGACCGGCATCTTTCAGTTTGCGAACGTCATCGAGAGTCGTTACGCCGCCGGAGGCGACGACGGGAACGTTTACCGTGTCTTTCATTTCTTTCATTGCCGGGACGTTTGAGCCTTTCATCATTCCGTCAGTCGCGATATCCGTATAGACGATCGCGGCCATCGGAACCCCGTTGAACTGTTCCGCCAGCTCAATTGCCTTTGTCTGGCTTGTTTCCAGCCAGCCGTCAGTCGCGACAAAGCCATTTCGCGCGTCGATTCCCAAAACAAGCCGATTCGGAAATTTACGGCACATTTCACGAAACCAGTCTGGTTGCCGAAGTGCCAAGGTTCCGATGACCAAACGGTTCAGGCCAAGTTCCAGCAGTGAACGAATCGTTTCTTCGTTTCGTATTCCACCGCCAAGTTCGCACGGAACACCGACACTTTTGACGATGGCTGAAATTGCTTCAAGATTAGTGGGTGCGCCATCTTTCGCGCCATCCAAATCAACCAGATGGAGGAATTGACCGCCAAGCTCTACCCAATGTCGAGCCATTTCAGCTGGATCGTCTCCAAAAACTGTTTCCTGCGCGTAATCTCCCTGACGTAGGCGAACGCACTTTCCGCCACGCAAATCAATTGCCGGTAAAATCTGCACGAAATAATTCCTTTTAATAAGAGGTTAATGAAACACGAATCGAATTTGAAGTCCTACCAGAAAAGCGGCAGAATTTCCGAAAAGGAAAAGGCGAATTCTGGTGAGAGAGAAGGAAACTGGATGGAGGGAATAAATTTCCTGTTCCATGGTTTGGGGCTTCATCGATTCAAATTTTTATTCATCATTATGGAGGAAAATCAAAAAATTTCAAGGCGGGGTGGCGGTTTTCTGATGTTTTTTGTTGGAAGTCAGTTAAAAATTTTTTCTTTTAAGAAAATTTGGGTATTTTGAGTGTTCTTTCGGGTTTTCATCTGGACAGATTCATAAAATTTGATATGATATGGAAATGACGAATAAAAAAAGGGGCAATGCGTAATTGGTGGTTGACTGCTTTAATCCCGATGAAATTTGGTTCCTTTTTCATCTTAAAAATTTTAATTTCCTGAACCTGAATTACGGAAGGAATTTTTCATGAGCCAGCGAACATTAGTTCTTTTGAAACCAGATTGTCTTGAACGCCGTTTGGCAGGAACGATTTTAGCCCGTTTTGAGCGGAAAGGCTTTCGGATTGTGGGGATGAAACTGATGTCTGTGACGCCGGAGATTGCGGCTCAGCATTACGCGGAACACGTTTCAAAACCCTTTTACCCGAATCTTTTAAAGTATATTACGAGCGATCCGGTTGTTGCCGTCTGCCTTGAAGGGCGTGATGTCGTTTCAGTCGTTCGGAAAATGGTTGGAGTTACGAAAGGATATCTCGCGGAACCCGGTACGATTCGCGGAGATTTCTCCATTAGCGGTCAGAAGAATTTGGTTCATGCTTCTGACAGCCCGGAATCGGCAGAACGGGAAACGGCTATTTTTTTCAAGCCGGAAGAACTTGTTACGTGGAAAACGAGTGATTCAGACTATTTGCTTTCTGAATCTGAAAAGACAGAATAAAGACAGACTGTTTTGAGATTTTGATAAATCACGAGGGACAGAGATAAAAACTCTGTCCCTTTCATTTATTCTTCGCGCGTAATAGTGGAGTAATTAATGTCGAGTTTCCGGCAAAGGTCAGCAACGGTAACGATAGTGCCAAATGGGGCGCGAGCGTCACCACGAATGATCACCGATGAATCTTCTACCGGATTTTTCCAGGCATTTTTGAGAATAGGCTCCATTTCTTCCTGCGATATTTTTCGTCCGGAAATGAAATATTCTCCCAAGCGATTGACATTTACGACTAGCGACTGCGGCTCGGACCAGATCGGTACCGCTTCTGAGGCTTCCGGAAGTTGAATATCCAGAGCGTGATCTTCTTCGTCGAATTTTGTCGCGACAAGGAAGAAAATCAAAAGCAGAAAGACGACATCAACCAGCGGCGTGATGCTCAAACTTGCCAGCGCGCTTCCTTTTCGGATTTTCACTGCCATAGGTCACCTATTTTTCATTTTTCTGTTTGACGTAGGTTCGATAATGGCTTGGGGTGAACCGAACTTTTCCTTCCAAACCTTCCAGATATGAGACAAAGTTGACTAATTGGTGATCCATTCGGTAAAAAAGTTTCTGAATTTTTCCTTCATACCAATGGGCCAGAATAGCGGCTGGAATCGCGACGATCAATCCCGCACAGGTGGTAACGAGAGCAAGATAAATGCCTTGGGAAAGCATTTCCGCTTTATGAACTCCAGTGCTTGAAGCGGTTGCCATGAATGCTTGAATCATTCCCATGACCGTTCCGAGCAGTCCCATCAATGGCGTGACTGCCGCGGCCAAAACGAGAAAACGCACGCGTCCATAAAGACGGTTTGCCTCATCTTCCTTCGCATTTTGAATGACTTCATTTACTTCGCTCATTGGACGTCCCGCCTTAAAGAGCGCGGCCTGGATCACTCTGGAAAGCGCACTTCGATTTTTTTTGCACAAAGCGTAAATTGCTCTGGGGTCTGCTTTCGAGGAGATTTGAATATCCACATTGCGGCAGAGTTTTCGCGGCAAAACGGCTCCGCGACGCAATCCCCAAAAGCGTTCAAGTCCAACGGCCACCACTAAAATCGACATGATTGAAATCGGAATCATTAAAGGACCGCCGCTTTTAAATAATTCATAAAGTGAAATCAGCGAGGATGATTCCGCGGTGTCTGGAATGAATGCATTTTCTTTTTCTGTTTGCGCGGGAGCGTCCTTTCTGGCAGCCGCGGTTTTTTCGTTTCGCGAAATTTCCTCATTGACTGACGTGGATGTTTCCTGCTCTGTTTGGTCTTCCGAAACATCTTTTTCCGAAGCGTCTGTCTCAGGATTTTCAGACGGAGAAGAGAGTTTCTCGGCTTGGGCATTTACCGTATCCGGAATAGTTTCTTCGGCATTAACGATTAAAGGGAATGCTGAAAATTTCAGCATCAAAAATCCGAACGTCAAGAGCAGAAAGAACGGAATGAAAGTTTTGCGTTTTTTCATTTTTCCACCTGAGGCAAAATTTTCGGAACTAAACAGATTCCGGACCCGCGAAATATTTTCGACAGGTCTGGAATTTACGCATATTTTTTGGAAAGATCATCTTAAATGATCAATTTAATTTTTTCATTTTTCTTTTAGCCAGTTTGACCTTATCGCTTTTGGGGAATTTTTCAAGCAGATCCTGATAGTGCTTTAACGCTTTGTCAATTTTTCCAAGAGCTTCAAAGCATTGGGCGGTTTCAAACATGGCGTCAGCCTGAAGTTGGGAATCCTCCACTCCGTAAATAATCTGGTAGAAAATTTGAATTGCCTGCTCGTGCTTTTTCTGAGTGAAGAAAATTTCTCCCTTCAGAAAAAGTGTTTTAGGAGTGAAAATAGCATCATTCGCTTCAATGATTGGTTCGCACTGAGCCAGTGCTTCATCAAGACGATTCAATCGGAAAAGAGCCATCGCCATTTTGAATTGGATTCGGAGTAAACCGGCCGACTGTGGATAAATCTCGACGAATTCACTTCCGTCAGCGAGAACTTCCTCCCACTTTTCTTTTTCTTCGTCAATTTGGACAATCATTTCCAGCGCATTTTCACGAAATTCTTTTGCCAATTCGTTTTTTTGGCGAATTGTCCGAAGTTCTTTTAGGGCCTGGCTTAAATTGCCCGTTCGATAGGCCGCCATTCCTTTCAGGAAAGCAAGTTCCGCGCGTGAACTCTCAAAAATCAGTTTATCTTCTTCTGATAGATCCGATGAATCTTTTTCGGAGATCTTCAGGTCATTAATGAAATCAATTGTTTCGGAAAATCGCTCCTGATTGAACAGCGTCCAAGCCATTTTAACTTCAGCGCGCCACTGAATAAAATCATTTGTCACGGTCGGCTTTTCAGTTTGAGGCGTTTTTTTCGACTTTCCAGATTTTGGAAGTTTTTTCGCGTCGGATTTGGTCTTGGGTTTGTCTTTTGATTTTGATGCCGAAACAGACTTTGAGTCCGATTTCGAATCAGTTTTTGAGTCGTCCTTTGATTTAGAGGCTAACTTTCGCTCTGATTTCTTCTTGTCTTTTTCGGAACTTTCGGAATCTGCCGTTTGGGCGGCTTTTACGTCATCGTTAACGTTTTCTTTGCCAATTTTTTTCTCTGGATCGGCTGGGGACTTTTCATTTTTTAAGTTGGTTTCGTTCAGGACAATTCGGAAAGCGTTTTCAGCATTTTCCATTTTTCCCTCGGAGAACCAGAGGGAACCAAGCTGGAAATAAAGCGATCGAAGGAAAATACTGCTGGGGAATTTGCCGTGCATTTCGGCCAAACGGTCTTGAGCGTCCTGGAGTTTTTTTTGCTCGAGAAATGATCTTACGAGCTGGTTAAACGCTCTTTCCTGTGAATTCCAGTCAGGATAGTTCTTGAGTAATTTCAGAAAGGTTTTTTCAGCTGCCGCGAAATCCTTTTTTTGGAACTGGCAAATTCCGATTTCATACTGTGCTTCAGGATGGAGCGGTTTGAATTCTTCTGAATCGGAATCCAGAATGACTTTCCATGCTTCAATTGCCGCGTCAAAATCCGCGGCTTCCATGGCAGCGACCGCTTGAACATTCGCTCCCCGTTCACGTAATCCTGATTCGGAAAAACGTTCACTCATTTCTCTTGAGATCTGAACGGCTTTTTCCGTCTGATTTGATCCCAGGAAACATTGAGCAGCCAGAAGAGCGGCTTCAGGAGCCAATTCACTTTCAGGAAACGTTTTCAAAAACGCTTCAAATTCTTTCGCCGCGGATTCAAATTTTCCAATTTCCACTTCGCAGCGTGCTTTCAGGAAGGCGAGTTCATCAGCCAAAGGCGATTCCGGGCACCGTTTCAGACCAAATTCAGCATTTAACCGACATTTTTCATAATTTTTTTGCAGGAAATAAACCATTGACAGGTCGTAATAAAGCAGATCCAACTGGGAATAATCAATCTTTCGACCCGCGTTTTTGGCTTTTACCAATTGAATTCGCGCGTTGTTGAGGTATTTCGAAATCAGTTTCTGACTTTTTTTTGTCTGAGCGTAATCCCGATAGCATATTCCCCAAAGGTGACGTAATTCGACAGTTTCGTGTTCACCGGAGATTTCCTTAATCTGTTTTCTGATGAACTCAAATCCATTTTTGCTTTCACCATTTTTCTGGAGGCAATAAGCGATGGAAAGGATCCATAAATCACGGTCAAAGGCTTTCGGATAGCGTTTCAGCATCTGTTCCCAAGCCTCTTGAGCGGCGGAATAGTCTCCCGTTTGGAAAAGAGCCTGGGCGTGCTCATTCAGAAACGCGGTCTGAAGCAGTTCCGGAAGTCGGGCAAAACCATCCCAGAGAATGATCTCACCAGAAGATTGGAGTACGTTTTGGAAATCCTTCTCTTTCGCGTAAATCTGAACAGCCTGAAGCATTGCGTCAGCTCCCATGATCAGCGATTTGGGAGATTGATTCGCGTGGAAAATCAGACGATATTCCGCGGCGGCTTCAGTGCTTTGTCCGCAATCCCGCAGAGCATCCGCGCGATCCCGTTTCAGGGTCGAGCTTCTCTGCTTGGCAGGGACTGAATCGATCGTTTCCAGCGCACGCTTGGGAGCATTATTTTTCAGATGGTAGAGAGCCAGCTGATGGACGGTCGAGTTTCGCAGGGAACGATCTTTTTTGACTTTCGCGTTTTGAAGAATCAGCTCCCATTCTTTTGCGCACTCCGAAAGATCAAAAGGTTCCGCGCCTTCAGCCAGGTTTTCGTTGAATTTTTTCATTGCCAGCGCTTTTTGGTATCGCGCGTGCATCGAAACAGAACTTTCAGGAAAATCGGCCGGAATCTTTCCAAACATTTCGACCGCTTCCTGGTAGTCGCGCAGTTTCATGAACGTTTCGCCGCTTCGATACCAGAAAAAAGCGAGATTCAGAACCGATTTTACCTCTGTTTTGGGGCACAGGTATTTCGCGAAATTTTCATTCTTCAGAATTTCCTGAAATTTCACGTTTGCCTGAGCGTAATCTTCCATTCGGAAACAAATATCTCCCAAAAGACGCAAGGCTCGCAATCGCATTTCTGGTTCCGGCGCATTTTCCAGAAGAGTCTGGAGCGTAATCATCGCGCTTTGCTCATCCGGTTTGGGTAAATTCAGATGGACCTCCGCCAAAAGATAGAGTGCCTGATTCAAATCAGCGAACTGGCGGGTAGAGACGACCAGTTTCAGGTTTCCCAGCGCGTTTTCGTAATTTCCAAGCTGGATAAATGCCTGAGCTTCGCCGAAAATGGCTTCCATTCGGCGCTGACTGTCCGGAAAACGTTTTTTCAATTCCTGAAATTGAGCAATCGCCTGCCGATAAAGCGCGTTCGCTTTCGCGGAAATGGCGTAACTGCGGTCCGCGACAGTATTGACGGCTTCAACCCGGCTTCCTGTTGGCTGAATTGGAAAAGTTGTCGCGTGTTTCAGATACGTAACCCCCAGAAAATAGAAAATTTCATCCTGCTGAGGATAAAGTCCGTCTGCGAGAAGCTTCTGGAACAGATTTTCAGCTTCCGTAAATTGTCCCGTATGGCATTGGCAAACGGCAAGACTGAATTCCGCGTAGGGACGCTGACTATTTTCAGGGTATTTTTTCAAGAAGTCTTCCCAGCCGTCTCGGGCAATCTCATATTCCCCGCCTTCCATGAGGGCGAAATTACCGTTAAACTGCGTATCGGCAGCTATTTTGTCTTCCGCAAGGACATTTTTTTCCAGAGCAGGAATGAAGATACTGTCAACTCTGTTTGGAGACTGTGGAATATTCCACGAAGTTTCCTGAGGAATGAGTCTTGGCCATTTCGAATTTTGTTTTGCCAGGAACGAAGACTTCCTGACAAAATCCGTTTCGCAAAAATCCTGAATGGATTCCTGGATAATGCCAGATGTCATGAACAGAAAGGCAAGCGTAAAGCGGCTGCTGGCTATTTTTAATTTACGTACTGTGTTTTCACTAATTCCCTTCATGAAATTGCCTGTCCCTGCTTTCTCACGATCCATGTGTGAGCAAAAAACTCCCTGTTTTTACTGCTCAATTTCCTAATTATAGCAAGTTGAAATTTTTATTCAACCGCCCTAAACTGTTATTTTGTGAAATTTCTCCAATTTTCTTTAAATTTCTTAGCTTTAATAGCTTCTTTTTTTGAAATTTTAGGGAAATTCCACATAAAGAGAATTTTTCTCCTAATGAATTTTACCATATTTTTAAGAGAGTGCCAAATCTTAATTTAGAAAAGATAGTAAAACTTTTTGAGACGTATTCGGAAAATGTGAAAATACTTTTACGACCCAAAGAATCAATAAATTCGTTAAATTTTATCCAGAGCGTAAATTTTCATTAAGACAAAAGTTTCTACTGTCGATAAATTCAAACGACAGAATAAAATTTGACGATTATTCTGATTGGCTCAATTTTTAGGTTGGGTTTCCTTTTCTTCGCATGGTGGAAAGTGAACCAGTTTTTGAGATCGAACATTTTCATTTTTGTGTTTTTCACTTAGATTGCGGCGATGAAAAACTCAGGCATAAGATTTTTAGGGTTTCGTAAAATCCATTTATTGGCAGGAATAATCCTTTTGTTTTTGCTTGGGCAGACAAAAGTTTTCTTTCCAGAGGCAAAAGCTCAATTAACGGTTGCGGAATTCAATGTTCGGCTTGAAGAAATGGAGAAAGAGAATGCCGCATTGCGCCAGGAAATTGAGGAAGAAACGCTGAAAATTCCAGAAGACAAACCATTTTCTTCTTTGGATCCAGCCATACCTTCTCCAGAATTCGGGGATAGAAGTATCTCTATGGAGGATTCCGCGGGGCAAATTTCAGTAGTGGAAAGCGCCGTTTCACTTCCACAGGATTCAGCCTCCAAGAAAAAGCTTTCAGAAATGCTTCAGGAATCGGAGCGGATGGTTTCTGTTGATCGCAAATATGATTCGGTGATGCTGAATATGGCCCAGGATGATTTAGAGGCGGAATTAGCGCGGTACAAAAACTGGCAGTGGAGTAAAGACAGTTTTACTTTCACGCCTTACGTTTGGTTTTGGCTTACGGGAACACACGAAACCAATCGGATGTTTGCCGGTGATTATCCGCTTTGGGTTCAGAATGGAGATCAGAGTCACACGTACTTTGACATGAAATCGACTCGTCTTGGATTGAACGTGACAGCTCCGGAAATGGACTGTTTGCCGGGAGTCAAAGTTACCGGGGTTTTTGAGACGGATTTTCAGAATAATTATGTTTTGGAGAATCGCGGCGACATGGAATTGCGAAAAGCGTATATTCAGCTCCAGAACGATGAATTCATGTTTCTTTTTGGTCAAACGTGGGAATTGCTCAGTCCGCTTTATCCGACTGTTTTGAACTGGGGATATGGTTCCGCGGGAGGCAATTTCGGTTTTCGCCGCGCTCAGGTTCGCTACGATCGCTATTTCAAGAGAAACAATGGCCGATTCGCGGTTCAGGGATGTCTTTTGACGCCGCTTACCTCAAATTTTACGGAGGCCGACGGGACCGTTTATTCTGGAAAAGTCGGACGTTATCCGGAGTGTCAGCTTCGATTTGAACGCACATTTGGCAAGACGGATCTTTGGGATAGCGCGATGTTCGCTGTCGGCGGGAAGATCGCTGAAAAAGAGTATGTTAAAGTTGGAGATGAGTTTCATCGGACATCCTGGGCGTTTACCGCTGATATGAAGGTTCAGTTCAATGACCGATTTTTTGTTCTGGGTGAATTTTATGTCGGGGAATTGCTGGCGATCAACTGTGCCGGGATCATGCAGGATTTGAATCCGCAGACTCGGGAAGACGTTGGTTCCACCGGCGGCTGGTTCGCTTTGGGGTGGAATCTCACGCCGGAGGTTCACTATTCGGTTGGATATTCAATAGACAATCCATGGAATTCGAAACTTTCAAAAGGAATGAAGGGAAAGAACTACTTCATTTTTACGAACATTTCAAGAGACATCACGAAATCAATCAATGTTGGATTTGAGTATGAATATTTTGAGACGGAGTACGTGGAAACGAATCATGCTCATTCGCATATTTTCATGATTTGCACGATGGTAAAAATCTGAGCGGGAAACGCCGGACTGGATTTGAGATCAGAGACCGCTTTTCGGATTAGGGGAAGTGGTCTTTTTCATTTGATTTCGTTAATTTTCTTCCAAAGCTTCAACTTGAGAAAGCTGGAATTTCAAAATGTTTTTTGACGGATTACGATACCAGCTTTACGGAGCCAGAATCAACATGAGAATTCCGACTGGAATCAGATAAATGGCAAAATATCCCAAACATCGGGTGCGAAGAATACGGACCAGCAGGGAAAGGGAAATCAGGCTGACGATAAAGCAGACGATAAACGATGCCAGTAGAGGAAGAGTGCCAATACTTTCCGGCACACCGTCCTTCAGGAGTTTCAGAAGCTCGACGCCGCCAGCGGCTCCGATCGCGGGAATTGCCAGGAGGAAAGAAAACGTTCCTGCGTCTTGACGTTTCAGACCGGAGAAAAGTCCGGCGGTGATGGTGGAACCGCTTCTGGAAAGGCCAGGAAGGACCGCAAGGGCCTGGACGCAGCCAATACCAAACGCGCGCAGGCCAGAAAGTGTTTTAAGATTTCGACGCAGGCCAAGTTTATGCATTTCTTTGGGATCGCGGCGGGACATTTTCTGCGCGAAAAGGAGCAGGACGGAGGTGACGAGCATCATCGCGCCGGTGACTTGGACGCTCTTAAGAAGCTGTTCAAATTCACTCTCAAAGAAGACTTTGGCCAGGATGCCGACAATGCCGACTGGAATCGTGCCGATGAAAAGCATTTTCAGCAGGTGCATGTCGTTTCCAAGTAACATTCGGAAAACATGGCGCCAGTAGTAACACAAAATCGCGAAAAGCGAAGCGAAATGAAGGATGATTTCCAGTAAGATCTGCTCTTCAATCTCTTCAAAACCAAATTGGGTAAAAAGGAGATTCAGAAATGCCAAATGCCCCGAGGAACTGACGGGAAGAAATTCCGTTACTCCCTGAAGGATCGCCATTAAAATCGTCTGAAGAAAGATCATGCGCATTTCCTTTCTGGAAATCAGTCTTTATTGAATTGAATCGTTTGAGGCTAAACCGTTTCGCGTCAGGTTTCCGGGAGAAAAGGGCCTGAATTTTTGTGGTAAATTCCGAGGACGGCCGGCGGATATACCCGAATATCCCAAGTCTTGAGATTTTCGAAAGGACTCCAGTCGAAAGTCGTGTCTGACTCCAGGACAAAAACGCTTTTTTCCGGGGCTTGTTCGTGGAGGCTTTTTAAAAGTCCGAAAACATCCTCCTGCCGTTCGTTAAAGAAAAAATACGGCGGAGAGCAAAAAACGAGCCAGGGGTGGTTTTTAGGAAGTTCAGGTGATTTTTTGTACCAGAGAAAAACGTCGCCGGGAAAGACCTGAGCCTGATTCTGAAGATTCAGAGATTCAATATTTTGACGGATAATTCGCGCGGTGGGGAAGTGCTGCTCCGTGAAAACGCAGGCAGCCGCTCCTCGGCTTAACGCTTCAAGCCCCAAAGCCCCAGTCCCGCCAAAAAGATCCAGGACAAAGGAGTCTTTTACGTAGGAATGAATCAAATTAAAAGCCGCTTCACGAACTCGATCTTTCATTGGCCGTAAACGGCGGTCACCGAGATAGCTCAATTTGCTGCCTCGAAATTTACCGCCAATAATCCGCAGACCTACCGGATCAACTTCCTGTGAATAGGTTCCGACATTACGGCCCGCTTTACGGCTGCCGGCCGAAGATGAGGGTTTTGATTCCGCTGGAAAATGATTCGGAATAAATTGGGCTTTACGGGGATTGGGTCTTGCCATGTGAAGCTCCTTTCATAAATAATTTCTGTTTATTCTACACAAATTTTAATTTCAGGGAAGACCATTTTTCTGATTTTTCCAGAATTTCATAACCTTTTGCTTTATGAAAGAAGTTTTTCGATGGAAATTTCTGTTTGGAGTTCAATAAAAAACACAGCGGAAGATACCGCTGTGTTTCAGCGTTAAATTGAGCAGTACTCAAAAAACTTATTTCGTGCGGAAGAAGCGGGAACGATAAGTCGGACGGGCGACTTTCTGGACCGGAACGCAAGCGTTCTTCGCTTCAGCTTCAGCTTTCGCGGCAGCTTCGGCAGCAGCCTTTTCTTCAGCGGCTTTCTTTTCAGCTTCGGCTTTAGCTTTTGCTTCAGCTTCGGCCTTTGCTTTTGCTTCAGCTTCGGCTTTAGCTTTTGCTTCAGCTTCGGCCTTTGCTTTTGCTTCAGCTTCGGCTTTAGCTTTTGCTTCAGCTTCGGCCTTTGCTTTTGCTTCAGCTTCGGCCTTAGCTTTAGCTTCAGCTTCTTTCTTTTCAGCTTCGGCCTTTGCTTTTGCTTCAGCTTCTTTCTTTTCAGCTTCGGCCTTAGCTTTTGCTTCAGCTTCGGCCTTAGCTTTTGCTTCAGCTTCGGCCTTTGCTTTTGCTTCAGCTTCGGCCTTTGCTTTAGCTTCAGCTTCTTTCTTTTCAGCTTCGGCCTTTGCTTTAGCTTCAGCTTCTTTCTTT
>JAFQUP010000204.1 GCA_017408405.1 Thermoguttaceae bacterium | reverse complement strand
TCTGTCGTTAAGGGATTCTGTCGTTAAGGGATTCTGTCGTTAAGGGATTCTGTCGTTAAGGGATTCTGTCGTTAAGGGATTCTGTCGTTAAGGATTCTGTCGTTAAGGGATTCTGTCGTTCGGGGTTTCTGTCGTTCATTGCTGTCCTCACTAATACTATGGGATTTCAGGAGATAAAAATGCATGAAAAAAATAAAAAATTTTTTAAAAAAGTAAAAATTTTTATTTTGAAGTAACCCAAGTCCACATTTTGAAGAAAGAAACAGAAGAAACACGACTGGGAATTAGATTCGCGTTTTTCTCCCCAATAAGCTCAAAAATTAACGCAAGATTTTCCAAAGAAGCACTGAAATTCACGCGTTTCCCAATATTTCATGTGTTACCAGAAAAAGAATTAGAGTTTCCCTTAAGAAAATCAATAAATAAGTCGGAATTACTTATCAAAAGAATGAATTCTCCAGTCAACCAAATGAAAATCGACCTTTTGCTGACCGTTAAACGTATTCAGCAACGGACGAAACGCGATATCAACGGGAGTCTGTTTTTCGTAGATTTCCGTAAATTCTTCAAAAAACTCACCGGAATTAAAGGCAACAATCCGGTAAGAACGATCCATCTGCTCAACATAGAGTACCAAGTGAACCGGCCTTTGGGGATCACCGTCAAACCGCTGTTTTCCCAAGGCCGCCGGCGGTCTGGAGAGACGCACGTCCGAAGTGCAGAAAATAGGTGCCGGATTGTCGGTTCCAAATGGAGCAAGGCGGTTTATTGCCTGAACTGCCTGAAGAGTAAAAATAGCCAGAATTTCTTCCGAATCGATCCACAATTCCGGAATACGGGCATCATGCGGCAGTGTCCGGTCCACGACTTCACAGAACGCGTCTCTAAAACTTTCCACATTATCTGCCGAAATCCGCAAACCCGCTGCTCCCGCGTGACCGCCAAAGCGTTCGAGATGTTCAGAACACAGCGAAAGAGCGTCATGAAGGTTAAATTCGGGCAGATTGGAGATGCCTCTGGCAGAGCCCGTACCGCTTTGCGTCCCCGTTTTGCTCAAAGCGATTAAAACCGTCGGAGCGTTGTGGCGTTCCGCCAATTTTCCAGCCACGATACCAATGACTCCCGGATGCCAATTCGCGCTGGCAAGAACGATCGCGGTAGGTGATTCCGCCTGATTTGGATAAAGTTCTTTAAGCTGTTTCGACGCTTCTCTCTGCATCGAAGTTTCAAGATTTCGACGTTTTTCGTTCAGTTCATCCAGATAGACAGCCGTTTCGTGCGCGGCGACCGGACTTTCTGTCGTCAAAAGATCAACGCCAAGCCAAGCCTGCTCCAAACGGCCAGCGGCATTCAAACGCGGCGCGAGAGCAAAGCCAATGTCTTCCGCCTCAAAGCGATCCTTGTCCAAAAGCTTGCTTACTTTCAACAGTTCTTCCAGACCAATAGAAGGATTCTTGCGCAATTGATGAAGCCCCATGACGACAATAACGCGATTTTCATCCGTGAGAGAGACGACATCCGCGACAGTCCCAATCGCCGCCAGAGCAATGGCTTCAAGAATAAACGCCTGCCTGCGCGGACCGACCCTCGGACTGTTGGCCATTCGCTGGCAGACGGCCCAAGCAACTTTAAAAGCGACCCCGGCTCCGCTCAAATACGAAAATGGATACGGAGCATTCCCGCACGGCGGCAGAATGGGGAGGGAAGCACCCGCTGTTCCTGAAACAGACGAAAGGTCCTTCTCACCATACATTTCGAGAAATAAATCTCCCGGCAACGGCTCAAACTTTCCACAAACGGAAAATTCCGGATGATCAAAAAGATCGGGATGAACGATGGCATCCGCGTCCGGCAGTGAATCTCCCGGCTGATGATGATCGGTAAGAATCACCGACATGCCAAGCGATTTGGCCAAAGCGACTTCTTCGATGGCCGTGATTCCGCAGTCAACGGTAATGATCATTTCGACTTTGCGCTCTTTCAGCTCGCGAATGGTCTCACAGTTCAGTCCGTAACCGTCCTTGATTCGGTTAGGAATGAAAAAGATCGGCCGGGCAGGATCATCTGCCGAAAAATCCATTCGAAGACATTTAAAAAGAATCGCGGTAGCAGTCATGCCGTCCACATCATAGTCGCCGTAAATCGCGATTTTCCTTTTTTCTCTTACGGCCTGAACAATTAATTGCGCGGCACGGGCACATCCTGGAAGCAGATTGGGTTCATGAAGATGAATCAGGCGCGGGTCGAGATGCCGCTGAGCGTCATTTCCAGTACGCACTCCGCGGGAAACGAGGAGCTTGGCCAGAATGGGCGGAATCTTCGAGAAACGGGAAATGTCGGCAATGCGTGCGGAATCCCGTTCACCGGGTCGAAATCGCCAACGTTTTGCCTGATGTTTCGCCATAAACTACCAGAAAGAACTCAAGAAACAAAACAAGAAGAAAGCGCAGCATCTTCTTTAAACGAAAACGCTGCGTTCCTGAAAAGTTCGAAAAAAAACTTATTTTTTCTTTTCTTTGTGCATCGTGTGTTTACGGTCACACGGGCAGAACTTTTTGATATTGAGTTTTTCACTTCCGGGTTTACGGCGAAGAACGTAATTATACGCGCCGCATTCGGAGCAGACGAGGAACATCGGTTCCGCTTTTTTCTTGCTTTTGGCCATTTTTGATTCTCCAAGTGTTTAATTCGAAAGGTTTCCCTTCGACTATCCATAAAATACTATTTTCGTCGTCTATTCTACACTAACCGAATTTTTTGTAAAGCCCCCCCGGCAAATATCTTTCATTTTTCTTGAAAATTTAACTCTTTTTCTGAAAAAACATCGAAGAATTTGTCGCTTTTTCGTGTTTTTTTAGAGAAAAAATAATAGATAATTGGAGTCAGACGTTTCCCTCTTTTAAATTTCAGTCTGTTTTTCCTTGACATTTTCGTGTTTCAGAGTAAAATAAAGATGAAGCGGACCGTATGTGCGGCGCGATTTACTCAGTTTTCATTACTGCCGTCAAATTTTCATTCTCAAGTATGCGTATTGCCAGACATTTTCATTTTTCCGTTCTCGATTCAACCAATTCATATTTGCTGCGTGAGCTGGAAGCCGCGCGAACTGCCTCGGAACCGTTTGCGCTGCCGACATTGGTAACGGCGGATATTCAGACTGCCGGACGCGGTCAAAAGGAAAGAATTTGGCACTCTCCGGAAGGGTGCCTCAAATTTACGCTGGCTTTTCGACCGGATGAACGCGGAATTACGCTTGAGAGAACGCCTCTTTTGGGCTTCGCCTCCGCGCTGGCGATCTGCCGGACTGCCGAAAGGCATTTAAAAAAAGCCGGAATCACTCAAACCTTCGCGATTCATTGGCCTAATGATATTTATTGGAAATCTTTTGACGGAAAAAATGAGGAACACTTTCGAAAATTCGCCGGCATTCTTCTCGAAGGACACTCTTCCGGAGTCATGCTCGCGGGAATTGGAATAAATCTGCTTAATTCTTTCCGTGACGCTCCGGATAATCTGCGTGAGATTTTGATTTCAATGAAAGATTTGATTCCGGACTGGCAGGAGCGAGCCGCGCCTCGTATTCCTTCCGCCATAAAGAATTACGAATCGCGGCCAGTGATGAAAATTTTTCTGGAGGAACTTCTGGAGGAACTGGATTTTCAATTCGACCGCTTGTCATGGGAACCGCTTCGCGTCATCCAGGAAACAGATTCACGCTGTTCGCAGAAAGGTACTTTCGTTACTCTTCAGACTCCGGCTGGCCCCGTTTCCGGGTTTTGCTCCGGTTTAGCGCATGACGGAGGAATGATTCTTAACGGAAAGGTTTTTCGAAGCGGAATGATCCACTGATTTTATTGATGACGGTTTATTTCATAAAAAGTCCTTCCCCAAACTGCTTTCCGGTTAGAAAAACTGTTTTTGAAATCTGCCGCGGTCTTTAAAAAGCCCCTTAGCTCCAGTACTCTCCAAAGAACCAATGTGCAAGCAGCTCGCAGAAGGCTCAGTTTGACATGGAGACAACCTTTCCGTCGGAACGGTGGCCGAGATATTGGTGCGTTTCCGCGTCGATCGAGTAGCTGATGGAACGGGTACTTCCATCGCAGAACGCCATATTGAGCGACCCGGCGTGCGGACTGCCAAAATTTCCGGTCGGGCCATAACCCGCGCGGTCCTGCATCGGACGGTAGGTCTGGTCAGGGTTCGTCCAGCGGTACGTGTCGATATTGCACCCTTCGTAGATCCCCATGTCGTCGGCAGAGTCATTCCCCGTCTCGTAATGGTCCGGAGTCAGGTACTTTTCGCCAATCATGTACGTGTTTGAGGTCCCGTCACGAACTTCCCCCATGGTGACCTGACTGTAGACGCAGGAAATGCCTGTCTGGTTTCCGGAAAGAAGCGTCGAGGAAAAGCTCGACTCCGTCACGTTCATGTTTCCGGGGCCTCCGTCCGTGATCTGCGTTTTGTCGCCGCAGTTCATCGCGTAGTCAAAAAGTGCCGCCTGATCGACTGTGCGTCCATTCGTGTAGGTCTGCTTTTTAGGACGCGGACATATCTTCGGGGTGCGTCGGGAAGGACAGACGAAAAACGAAACAGGTGTCTGGTCGCGCTGGTAGGCAGCGTCCTGCTGCGTACTGGTGATCTCATCCGGTTTCCCGTCGGCCCCCATCTGGTAGAGGCCGTTCAGTTCCAGAAACGGAAGAATGGAGTACGTCCAACCGCCCGGCTGTTTTTTACCGAAACCTCGGTCCGGATCCCCGGTCCAATGCCAGCCGTAGCCTCCGGAGGGGAAATACTTGACCGTGCTTTCATGGTTCAGCGACGCAAGCGCAAGCTGTTTCAGCGCGTTGGAGCACTGCATTCGTCTCGCTGCCTCACGCGCCTGCTGGACGGCCGGAAGAAGCAGACCGACCAGCATTCCGATGATCGCGATGACGACAAGAAGTTCCACGAGTGTAAAACCATTTCGGGAAAGGGGCTTTTTTCTCGTCATGGTCATTTTTCCTCACTTTCTTTCTGATTTTCTGAAACGAATGGAGCGAAGCCCCAGGATCCCCATCCCCAGGAGCAGAAGCGTCATGGCTGCAGGTTCCGGAACCGCAGAACCGTCACCCGTTCCGCCTCCTCCGCCAAGAGCCGTCAGCATGAGACCTTTTCCGCTGACCCACGCCAAATTCCAATCCTCGCGTTCCGTTTCCAGAAGCCAATCATTGAAATTCTGCGATTCGTTCAGGTCTCCGATCATTTCCGCCACGAGGTATCCCGCATCGGAAAATTCCATTCCCTCGGCAAACGCCACGTCGATGAATCCTGCGTTTTCATCAAAAGTCGGGACCTCCGTCATGTTGAACTGACTGTAGAGCGCGTCGCTGGTGATCGTAAGCTCAAGCACCGCGTTCGAGAAATCGAAACCAGGGATCTGCACAAATCCGCCGGACGGCACGATCGAGACTGTGCTTCCGTCGGCAAGTGTGATCTGAGAATCCGCGGCTTCCGCGAGCGCGCCGCCTTTCATGACGACGTCATTCAGCGTGCTGTTTCCCGCAAGCGTCAACGTCCCCTGCTCGACCGTCGTCGTGCCGGAGGCGTTCAGGTTCGTAAGCGTCTGCGACCCCGCACCAGTTTTGGTCACGTCGGTGAGGTTTTCCGGAAGCGCACCGGAGTAAACGTACTCGCCGGAGGCCGGAGCGAACGTGAGTGCCGCAGCCTCGCCGGTATTCGTGATCTTCGTCCCGGTAAACGTGCCGTTTGAGAGACCGCCGAATGTCTGCGCGTTGCCGTTGATGTTCATCTCCGCGTCATTCTGACCAAAACGCACCGGCCCCGTGCCAAGCGCGTTGGGAGCATCCAGACGCAGGAATGTCCGTGTGTTCGTCGTTCCCGACGCCGCGCCGCCAATGATCGTTCCGCCGGAATAGTCGTTCGTGTTCGCGAGCACGTTCGTCCCGCTGTCCGCGAAGATCTGAAGCGCGCCCGCTCCGGAGATCTTCCCGCTGATCGTGACGAAACGAGTGTTCTCCATCGTCGTGTTTCCCCAGCCGCACATCATCCCGCTGGTCGTACCCTCTTTCAGGAAAACAGGAGACGCAATCACCGGGGAATTCTGCTCGTTATGCACGATCCCGCCCGCAAGCGTCAGGCCGCTGTCGCTGAGTTTC
>JAFQUP010000203.1 GCA_017408405.1 Thermoguttaceae bacterium | reverse complement strand
GGAGAAACTTGGGCTGACTGTGAGTCTTCCGACAGAGGCGCAGTGGGAGTATGCGTGCCGGGCGGGCACGACGAGTGCGTATTCGTTTGGCAGCAGTCTGAACGGCCGAGAGGCGAACTGCGACGGGAACTATCCTTACGGCACTTCAACGAAAGGTCCGTATTTAGAGAAAACAGTTCCTGTGAAGAGTTACGCTCCGAATGCTTGGGGCCTTTACGACATGCACGGTAATGTGTGGGAGTGGTGCCAGGACTGGTACGATGAAGATTACTACACCGAGTCGCCAACGAGCGACCCGACAGGCCCTAACAGCGGCTCGTTCCGAGTCCGCCGCGGCGGCAGCTGGTACGACGACGCCGAGGACTGCCGCTCCGCGTACCGGCGCTGCTTCGTACCGGGCTTTCGGAACAACGTCCTGGGCTTCCGCATAGTTCTGGCAGATCCTGCTCCAGGGAAATAAGCGGAGCGCAGGGGCGTCGGCAGCGCGAGGCGAGGCGGCAGCCGCCCGCGCAGCAGACGACACATCGCGGAGCGACACTGGCGTCAGCCCGGCAGGTTTTCAGATCGTTCCCGGGGTCCGGGGCAGCGATCCGGCGAAAAATTCCCCTCCTTTGGAGGGGTGCCCCTTAGGGGCGGGGTGGTCCGAAACGCCGAGTATCCCCAACCACTCCGTCTCGCTTCGCTCGCCGCCCCTCCGGAGGAGGGGAATTGGGCAGTGTCCCGGCGAAACAGCACATTAAAAAAATCCCGCCTTCTCTTTAATGAAGGGGGAATTTCTTCCCGCGAAGTAGTCTGACGACGCGTTTTCCGTGTGGTGACGCTTTTTGTTTCGGGGAATAAACTATTTTCATTTTTTCCAAAAACAAATGATTCGAAGAAGTTTTTCGAAGAAATTGGGAGCGGTCCGCCCGAAAAGCGGAAGCAGAGATTTTTTTTGAATCAGCTGCTCAATATCTTCCCTGCGTTGGAGCGCGGCACTAATTTGAGCAAGACGTTCTTCTGGAAGTTTTCGGGCAAATTGAACTACCGAATCAGTGATTGGGAGCGAGGAGATAGCCAGAATTGAGCAATAAATCGTGAAAAGCTCATTATTCCAGATAAATTTTCCTTTGAGTGAATCCATGAGTCTTGATTGAATCGCGCTTAAGAGGGTTGGAGCGGATTCAGGAAGTAGGTGTTTGAGGAACTGCTTTTTTTGTTCAGGCTCCAGTTTAAGCAGCAGCTGAACATTCCATTCCGGCCAGGCAAAATAAAATCGGGAATAATTTTCGTCATTGCCACGAAAATCATTTTCAAAAAATCTTCGGTAAAGTTCAATTTTCACGATATTTGGAAAACTGGACTGGAGGATTTCTTTAATTTGCGGCTCGCATCGGGAATCGTCACCGTGAAAACTCCATTTCGTGAGGTATTCAATCTGCATCGAGGGTTCCGGGAGATGAAAGACCTGCCGAAATGCTTTAGGGTATGCCCAAAGGTAAACGGATTTTGGCAATTTTCCGGGAGCCTCATTAAATAAATCCCAGAAAGCATCTTTTGTCAATCCAACGACCGTGAGTCTTGGAAGCCATTTTACGTAAAAACGTTCCAGAAAATTCAGATCGCCGCTGAGAATTTTGGTGCGGAGCATTTCATGGAGATTTTTTTTGAACTGCTCCATGGGGCCATCTTCCGCAGAAAAAAAAGGCGTGAAAGTTTGATGCACGAGATCATCATCCCAAAGATCCAGGAGTTTACTTGAGAAGAAGTTTGCCAGCAAATGTTGGGCGCGTTTCGGATTTTTCATTACGAAACGTCCGATATTCGGCATTTGAGAAAGTTCTTTTAAACGCGTGATGTCGAGCGTATCCGGGTGACGCGACAGCTCAAAAAACATTTCGGCAGACTCTTTTTTCGACCACATGATTTCAGGAGCGCCGGCGTGAAACGAGTCCACCTCTTCCCATTTTCCACTTTTGACAGATTGAATAATCCATTCAAGGTAACGAGAAACCTGGATGAGTGAGCTTTTTTGACCGCTGAACAAATTCCATGAAAGGTTCGAGCCGGCAAAACAGTTTTGCGGAATGGAATTTTCAGGTTTGATTGGATCCCAAAGGCAAACGACATTCGCGGGCGTGAGCATCGCGTCTTTTTCGTACGTCGAGAATGAAAGGTGATTCCATAGTGCCTTGGGCAGGATTCGGCAAAGAGCCCAAAGCGCCTTAACGAATTTTTCCTGCGGAGCAGCCGTGAAGATTCGACCGCTGGCAGGTTTGGTCCACCAGGCACGGAGAAGAAATTCCCAGAGTGAACACATTTCAGAATCAGCCTGCATTTCAGTAAAGATCGCGTCCGTGAAGATTTCATTTGCCGGAAATGGTTCAGGAACGGGAAGACTCGTTTCCGGAATTTCCTCATTTTCGCATTTCCACAGGGGACTTTTCCACCATTCAAGTACCGTTTGGGCATTGATTTCCTGCGGCAGGTCACAGAGTACGTGAGCAAAATAATTTCCAACCCGTTTCGTGATGGGATCCAGGCCCAGCCAGACGCTTTGAAGGGCGAAGTTACCTGAATTTCCGGCATGAGCGAAAAGAAGTTTGAGAGGGAATGGGCCGGAATAATCAGATGGCACCTCCAGTTTGAAATTTAAGGCTCTTAAGCAGGCTGAATTTTCTTCAGAAGTGAGCGGGGCAGAGGCAGCCCGAATCTGAAATCCGCTTTGTCCGGATACGCTTTCGCCATTTCGGCACGATGTGTAGAAAAACTGCTTCATGTTCTTTCTCTTTCTCCGCGAAACACGATTTCAGGAATGAGGTATTGGAAAAACGAAATTTAGTTTTTGGAATTCAGGTATTTCAGCTGATTCAGTATCCAAAGAAGAGGATCCACGACGTTTATGGAACGGATTTGTTTCGGGATGGATTCTCCTTCAGGAAGAGTTCCCAGGGCGGAAACGCCAAAAAACGCGCAGTTTTGAAATTGAGTCCGCATATTCGCGGTCAAGTCACCCGCGCCATTTTCTTCGAGAAAATGAAGTATTTGTTCAGATTTTCGTTCACAGGCTTTTCGGTTGAATCCGCCATGGTGATTGGTTTCATGAAAGATGGACTGGCTTTCACGAGGCATGATCGAACGCAGCATGTCCGCTTTCGTGAGTACCAGCGCGGTTGGAGTCTGAATCTTTTCATCAGGCCGCATCGCACTTTCGTTCGTTTTGTAGCTCAAAAAGTAGTCGATGATTTCCGAGGGATTTCCCCCAATTTCGTCCGGTGCCGGAATTTTGGACCGCATTTCAGAGGGAAGTCTGTTGAAAATCGCCGGGTAACGAAAGGGATCGACCATGACGATGATTCCGGAGGCATTTAAAGCGTATCGTCCAAAAGTGTGAAAATTGCGCATTGAACTGAGGTCTTCTCCCGCCGCGTCGAAAATCACGAGATCAATTGCTTTGAGACGCTCCTTTCCGCGAATGATCCTGGAAAGCGTCAGGCGGTAAATGAGCGGGATTTTGATGTCCGCGTCAACTTCGGAACGTTCCGTTTGCTGAATAACGCGATGGTCGCGGAAAAGGCGCTTCCCGTAACGGCGTTCATAGAGTTTCCGGGAATCCATTCGCCGCATTTCGTGAATATCAAATGTCATTTGAGGACGAAATCCGAAATTCAGTTCGGCCGCGTATCGTGTTTCCAAAAGCTTCAGGAGAACACCAAAATAGTTACTTTTTCCCGAAGAACGGCTTCCGATAATCGCGATGATATTGCTTTTTCTGTTCCAATTAGCCAAAGCCTGCGGCAAATAAAGATGGCAATGAGGGCAAATCCTGATTTGACTTTGAGGGGTGATTTCACGACAAAGCGGCAGATGAAATTTTCGGATTGACCGCAAAAACCAGTTTTGAGGAGGTTGAGTGACCAAGGGCATTTCCGGAGGGTAAGCTAATCCCAGAAAACCGCGCATATGCTCATCCGGGAAAAGAGCATCTGATTCCGAAGAGCGAGTGGGAGCTTCGCTTAAGTGAAATTCCTCAAAACAAAATGGACATGAAATTTTAGTCCAGGGCCAAATAAACGGCATGATTTTTTCCTTTAAATTGAATTCTACCGCGTGTTTCAGGACGATTGGTGAAGTTTTTTAAATAAATGAAATGTTAAATTGAAAATGGTGATGAAATAAAAACGTCCTAATTGAAACCATGAAAATCCGGTTGGTTTCAAATTTCATAGGGGATTTTTTTTCGACATTTAGTGTTCTGAGCAAGGGAAAAAACGCCTTTTCCTTCAGAATCTGCAAAACCAAAAATACGCACTTAAATATTTTTCCAGTCTGAAATCAAATCTCTTGGAATTCGTTTAGGCGTTAATGGATTGGTTCGGCTAAGCCACCAGCTTTTAAGGGTTTTCGATTCCGGAAGCATTGGCGCGGAAGGAAAATCCGTCGCGGAAATAATGATTTTTGCCTGTTGAACAGAATCTGGCCAGTCCAAATCCAAAACCAGTGAGTCCTCATCCCAAAATGCGTCGAAAATGGTGACGTCTTCTGGGCCGCCAATACGGAAAATTCGTCCAAATTTTGCCCATTTTCCGCATGAACGAACTCCAACCAGACGCAGAAAACGATTATCCGTGAGAGGAATGGAAAGCGGATTGGACTGAATTGGGATTTCATATTCCGTAAATTCAGAGAGGATTTCTTTGGGAAAAAGAGGAAAATGCCGCGGAAAAGAATGATTTGCCTTCATCTTAAAAAGCTGAAGGGTTCCTGAAGCGTTTTCCGGAACAGACCAATGGAGGAGCTGCTGATCTTTCGCCCGTTCCGTTTTCAGGGAAGTGAATGGTTCGTCCGGGATTCGCGCACTCCATATTGCCGGATCTTCAAGGAATTTGGAAATTCCAGGCATATTCAAAGAATTTGTTTCCCCCCATTTTTGAATTGCCTCTACGGTCACGGGCCAAGTAATCGGAAGTGAGTTCAGCCAATCCAGAAAGTGTTTTTGACTTTGGCCAAAACGTGATTGGGATTTGAAATCCGAAGGATAGTGACGATTAATATTTTGCGTAGGAAGAATTCGCCATGAGTTTTGATTGGCAAAACAGATAATTTCCGAAGAACGAAATGATTTTAACGAAAAACCATTTGATTCAAGTTGGGAAAGGAGTTGCCATACGGAGGCGAAAATGTCCAAAACAGATTGAATTTTCCATTCCTCAAAGGGAACTTTTCCTTTTTCCCCTGAATCCGGTAACTCATTCAGAAATTCCTCGCAGTATTCCGAAAGCGGCATTCCATTTTCAAAACAGGCATTTTCCGAAGTTTCATCAAAATTTAGCGCGAAGAAAGGGAAAGCGGAAACGTTCAGTTCCCTCGGAGCCAGATAATTGAGTGGAATAGAAAGAAAAGCAACTTCCTGAGAGTCCTTTCCAGCTCCGTTGAAAAGATCAAAGCCAAAAAGGTTCTGCTTTTTTGAGACACGGGCTAATCCAATTGTTTCGTCAAGGAATTTTTCAAAATGGAAAGTGTCCATGAGGGCCCCTCAGGAATAGGAAAAAACGAAGGAAAGAGGCGCACCGGAAAATGCTCCCCCAATTAAAGGAGACGAACGCAAATGAATTTTCCTGAACCTCAACAGGAATAATCAGTGAAATTCTCTGGAAATTTTGATGGAAAAACGGTTTCCACGGATAATTTTCTCCAGGATATTCCAGATACGTTACGCTATTCCTGATTTTAGTCAATCTATTTTGAAAATACTGACGCAAATTTCGTCAAAATTTTTCAGGACAGGATACGAATAGCGAGAGTAATCTGAATTTTCGGAGTTAACGCAAACGATATTCCGGCAACCCGCGTTTTCCGCGGCAAGAATTCCAGAAGGCGCATCTTCAAAAATGATCGTTTCCTCCGGAGCGGTTTTGATCATTCCCAATGCCCGCTGGTAAAATTCCGGATTAGGTTTTCCCGGGAAGGTTCCATCAAAAAAGACAATTTTTTCCCGATCAAACCATTGCCCAATGTTTAAGTGGTCAAAATAAAAATCGATATTGACTTTTGGAGCGGAAGTCGCGACCGTAAATGAAAAATTTTTTTCCTTAAGGAAATTCAGGAGTCTTTCAGCACCGGGAGCCAATTTCATCTGATTTGATTTCAGGCAAAATTCCTGGTAAATTCGTTCCTTTTCCTCAATAATTGCCGGCATTTCTCCCAACGGAAAATTTTCACCAAGGTAACCCCTGATAATCGTTTCATTCGGTTTTCCGTGAAAACGCGCGAAAAGATCCTCCGGCGTTACTTTCGCTCCGTAAGCTCCCAAAACGGTGATCCACGCTTCATCGTGCTGTTCCGTATCCCAAAACAGAGTTCCGTTAAAATCAAAAACAGCTCCCTGAAAAGGTTTTTGTCTGGAAAAATCAGTAAGCTGAATCATTAAATGACTCCCTTCGTGCTGGGAATATCGTGAATG
Organism: Thermoguttaceae bacterium; assembly: GCA_017408405.1. Classification (GTDB taxonomy): domain Bacteria; phylum Planctomycetota; class Planctomycetia; order Pirellulales; family Thermoguttaceae; genus RGIG3701. The sequence continues at coordinate 51,047 of JAFQUP010000203.1, read as the reverse complement.
CGCGGGTCCATTTCAATGGCCATGCGAATGGCGCGCGCGGCGCATTTAAAGATTGCTTCCGCGATATGGTGACTATTTTTTCCATACTTCAGATTAATGTGCAGATTGCACAGCGCGGCACATGAAAAACCATGCCAGAAATCACGGACGAGTTCCGTGTCGAAGTCCCCAACTTTCGGGGTCGGAAAATCCGCGTTAAAAACGAAATATGGACGTCCGCCGAAATCCACCGCGATTTCAACCAGAGTTTCATCCATAGGCAGCAGAAAGAAACCGTAACGGCGAATTCCCGCTTTATTTCCAAGAGCTTTTCGTATGGCTTCTCCGAGGACAATCCCCGTATCTTCCGTCAAATGATGAAAATCAACGTGAATATCGCCTTCAGCCTTGAGATCCAAATCCATGCCGGAATGTTTGGCTAAAAGAGTCAGCATATGTTCAAGAAAACCGACTTTAAGCTCAAGATTGGAGTGCCCGAAACCGTCCAGGTTGAGTGACATTTGAATCTGAGTTTCTTTAGTATCACGGGAAATTTCCGCGGTTCGTGCTTTTTTTTCGTCCATGGGATATGTCGATAAATGAAACGTTAAGTTTTCAGTTTGAAAAAAATAATACTCGAAAACTTCCCCGTTAGGAAACTTTTGCTTGAAGCCCCCTGATTCGAGGAAGGCGTGAACGCAGGAATTCACGTTTTGAGTCGCGAATTGGCAAAAAAGCGGTCAGTTCAGAATCGCTTTGATTCGTTCAAGCAGGATGCGAATTTCTTCGTCTGTTCCAACACTGATTCGCAAACCGCAGCCGCCGTCTTTCCATTTATCATAAACCATAAAGCGCACAAAAATATTCTGCTCTTTGAGTTTTTGATAGATATTTTTCAAATCCCAGTCCTTCCGCGTGCACCATATGAAATTGGCGTGGGATTCAACCGTATTGAAACCGAGTTCCGCTAACGCGGGGCGCATCCAGTTTCTGGTTTTAATTATTTTTTCCACCGTCTCATTGAACCATTGACGGTCCGAAATGGCGGCTGTCGCGGCCGCGATAGATAACGCGTCGCAATTATAGGAATCTTTTACTTTAACAAATTGTTGAATGTAGTCTGGATGAGCAATTACGAAACCAAACCGTAACCCTGCCAGCCCATACGATTTACTGAAAGTGCGGGTGACAATAATATTTTTGTGTTCAAGCACCAAACTGACACAGTTTTCGTCAGAGAAATCCGCATAAGCCTCATCAACCACCAGCGGGCAAGGAAGAGCGTCCGCGAGTTCCAGAATTTCCGCCCGGCTCAGCCTCGTTCCCGAGGGACTGTTCGGGTTTGGAAGGTAAACGAGTTTAAGGTCGCTGGATGGAGTTTTAAAAGCGGGTGAAAGATGCCAATCATCGGTGAAAGGGATCTCTTCACTTCGCGCACCCTGGATTTGAGCCAGCGATTTGTAGAGGACGTAACTTGGGTAAGGAAGGCGCAGTGTTTCATTCTCGCCAACGAAAGTGCGCGTTAAAATCGTCAAAATGTCGTCGGAACCATTTCCCGCCATAATAAATTCCGGCGGAACGTCCAAAACCTCAGCAGCTGCCTTCCGAAAAGAATTGGCCATTGGATCCGGATATCGATTCAGACCTTTACGAATAGTTTCAAGACACGCGGCCGCGATTTTTTCGGACGGAAGATAAGGACATTCGTTCGTATTAAGTTTGATGAATCTGCCGGACTGCGGCTGCTCACCCGGAACATAGCCGGGCATTTGCGCGATATTTTTACGGATTTCTTTCATGATGAATTTTTTTATCGGATGGATGATGAGAGTAATTGGAAATCTGAATCCTCAATAAAATGGACTCTCCGCGTATTATACCACGTGAACAGATTTTCGGAAAGGGGCCAAGGCCGGAAATTTTATTTTTTTTAAGATTTTTCAAAAAATAAAGAGGCATATTCAGCAATTCCATACGGAGCGTACGTAAATTTACTTTGCTAATTTGTCCCCGAAATTTAATTGAACCGGATCGCGCGGGAAAAAATAAATCATAAAATTTAAAGGAGATTGATCCATTCCGAAATTCTGTTTCGCTTTTTATTTCAGAATTACCAAGCCCAAAATTCCTTGTGCCTTGCCAAATTCAGCGCACGCTCTTTTTTCGCTGGAAAATCGTTTTGGGAAAATGTCCTTTAATCCTGATTTCCGGCAGGGAATGAAGTCAATTTGAAGAGGAGGTCAAAATGAAAAATGAAGGACCGGTAAAAATGGAAGAGATTGAATTTGATGAAAATTTTTTGCGTGAGGAGTTGAGAGAGTGGGAACCATTCACGCTCCTGATTTTTGGCGCTTCAGGAAATTTGACCGGGCGAAAATTGATTCCCGCTATGTTTCGCCTTTTCCTTAAGGGACGCCTTCCGGGAACTTTTAATATTGTGGGAGTTTCACGCACGAAAATGGCGGATGAAGAATGGGCCGCTTCTCTTGAAGATTTAATTCCTTTTGAAACACTGAAAAAAGGATATTCACGAAACTCCCTTCAAAAACAGTGGGAAAATTTCGCGGAACATCTTGTTTATTTTCCGGGTGACGCGACTCAAACGGAAGTAGTGAAACGTCTTGAAAGTTTTTTGATTTTCCTTGAAAATGGAAATTGCCAAAGACGTATCTTTTATTTGGCGACCGCTCCCGATATTTATCTGCCGATTTTGGAAGCAATCAAGCCAGGTGTGGAAAACTTGAGAAAGAAATGGAGAGAGAGAATTGAACAGGAAAGAGAAAAACGGAAATCTGAAAATGAACGTATTCAGACATCCGGGAAAAAAATGATTGGAAATGTGCCTTGCCGAATCGTAGTAGAGAAACCATTCGGAAGAAATTTGGAAAGCGCGAAATTTTTGAACCAAACGTTACGAAAAATTTTTAATGAAGAGGAAATCTTTCGAATTGATCACTACCTGGGAAAGGAAACCGCGCAAAACCTGCTGGTTTTACGGTTTGCCAATTCTATTTTTGAGCCAATCTGGAATCGAAATTTTATTCGTGAAGTTCAAATTACCGCCAGCGAGGAAGCATTGGTAGGACGGCGAGCGGCATATTTCAATCGAGCCGGTATTTTGCGCGATATGTTTCAAAATCACCTGCTTCAGCTTCTGGCTTTGACAGCAATGGAACCGCCCGTTCAAATGGATGCTGAAAGTTTAAGGAATGAAAAAGTGAAGGTGCTTTACTCCATTCGTCCCTTTCGCAGCGGAGCGGAAGCGGCTCAAAACTCCCTGCGTGGGCAATATCTTCAGCCGCCTTTTGCTCTGGATGAAGAAATTGAATGCCTGGAACCAGCTGTTCCTACCTTTGCCGCGCTTGAATTGAACGTGGAAAATTGGCGCTGGCGAGGTGTGCCGTTCTTCCTGAGGGCAGGAAAAGGAATGAATTGCCGAACCACTCAGATTTTATTGAGATTTCATGAACCGCCGTGCCTGCTTTTTCCAGGAGTGAAAGATATTGAGGCGAATATGCTGCTGATTCAGATCCAGCCCGCGGAAGGAATTCAGCTTTATTTTCAAACAAAAGTCCCGGACTGTGAAATGTCAATGACGCAGGGAACAATGAATTTCACATTTGATAAAAATTTTCAAATTCCTCTTCCGGACGCCTATGAAAGACTGCTGCTCGATATTTTTCGCGGGGATCCTGGACTTTTTATTCGGGATGATGAAGTTGAGGCTGCCTGGCGAATTATCGATCCTGTTCAGAAAGCGTGGGATGAAGAATTTCAGGAACTTCCAAAGCCATATCCAATCGGAAGCTGGGGGCCGTTTGAAGCGGAGCACTGGATTGAGCGGAGAGGAAGCCGCTGGTTTAATCTTTGTCCCGTACTCAACTTTCGAAAAGATTCGGCATCGGCAAAATGGAATTTTAATGAAGACAGAGATGATGAGTTAAGGCCAAATGATAAAAGAGAAATCATGCCCGCGGAATTTCAGATGATTTAGGCCGCACGCGACATTCGCGTGAGGTGAATTCGCGTTTCAGATTTAAAACGCGATTTATCCTTCCTGCCCCTGCTCATCGCCAGAGTAGTCAAATTAAATTTTCCGGGAACTTTCAAAGTTCGTTCTCCCGAAAAAAGAGAACGTTTCGAAACTTTGGAAGTTCCCTTTATTCTATTACGGAGTTTCAGGCGTAATGACCAATTCGATTCGGTAATTGCGATAAACTCCCTTAGAGGTCGCTGAAGAGATAATCGGATTACTGGTACCGCAGCCTGAAACTTTCAGGAGCTTTTCCGGAAGGATATTTTCCTGAATCAGGATGTCCTTGACGATCATCGCCTGCGAAGTAGACTGCTGATGGGGATCTTTAAAGTTTGAACTGACTTTTTGAAAAGAACTGAGATGTCCCTGAATTTCAACATATGCCCCTGGATATTGCGAGGCAATCGTTCGCCCTGTTTCCTTAATCAGGCTGAGACCTTTAGGAGAAATGGCTCCAGACTGCTCAAAAAGCGTCTCTCCAGGAAGTTCAATATGAATCTCTCCATTAACGGTAGAGACCAGCGTTCCCGGAATGCTCGGCAATGTCCTCTCGGCCTGGGTAATCGCCGTTTTTTCCGGAGAGGGAGTCGAGGCGAACTGTATTCCATTTTCCTGCTGATGACGAATGTCTTCATAGCGCGCCAACTGTTTTGAAAGATATTCGTTTTGCTTTTGGGCAGTCGCGACCTGCTCAAGAGTATCTTTCAACTGCTGCTGAAGAACAAGCTGTTCCTGCTTAAGCGTCATGATCTGCTGCTGACTGCTCGCCAGTTCATGAGTCTGAACTCTGTTAGAATTGGATAATTCCTCGTAACGTGTTTTCCAGGCGTCTCGCTCATTTTGAATCGCTACCCGCTGATTTTGAAGATCGGAAACCTGCCCTTGAAGTGTCAAATTATTTGTCCCGCTGCATCCTGAATTGAAAATGGACATCGGCAAAACGCAAAGACAAAACAGCGACCGCGCGGCACCCAAAAATGAACGGCGGAAAAAAGGGTTACGAAGGATGAAAGAATCCAATAAAATACGCATGGGAATACCTGATTCTGATAATCTGTTTCAATCTTTACTATCTATACCTGATTTTTACGAAGAACGCAAGAGCAATTTTACTTAAATTCTTTAAAAAGCCTTGAAAATGAAAAAAAGAAAAAATATTCAAAAGTTTTCGCCTCTCACCTCACACAAAAAAACGCGGGCGATTTTCTCAACCCGCGTTTTTTCATTAGAAAATACTGCCGTGAAGCTCATGACTCAAGAACGTCCGTCTCGCGGGCAGCTGCCATTGATTCGATTTCCTTCGTGTATTTTTTAATCAAATCCTCAATCTGTTCCTTCGCGTCGTCTCGCTCATCTTCTGAAAAGAGCTTGTCTTTTTCACCTTTGTCGCATGCTTTGATGCCGTCACGGCGAACATTGCGCAAGGCAACTTTCGCCTCTTCTTCCAGTTCGCCAATTCGCGCGACAAGTTTGCGGCGAGTTTCCTGGGAAAGAGGCGGAATGTTCAAACGAATCACTTTGCCATCGTCCTGAGGCGCGAAACCAAGGTCACTGTTAATGATCGCCTTGGCAATGTCTTTTAACGTCGACGGGTCGTACGGGCGGATCACGATCTGCGTTGGTTCCGGGCAGCCAACCGAAGCCAGCTGCTTGAGCGGACACTGAGAACCGTACGCGTCAACTTTCAACGAATCGACCAATCCCGGATTGGCGCGTCCGGTACGAATGCCGGCAAGATTGGACTTAAGACGGGCAACCGCCTTTTCCATGCGTTCCTCAACATCTAAAAGAATATCGTCAGTCATTCATTCCTCCATGTGAAAATTTCCCCAAAAGGTGGGTAAAAAACTGAAATCCAAACAGCGAAATCCATAAACACTTCATTTGACGGATCAATCAGATGTTTGAGATCAGTGTTCCGATTTCCATGCCGCGGACTACTTTTTCAATATTGCCTTCCTGTCGATAGTTAAAGACCCGGATGGGCAAATCATACGCCATGCATTTGGTAACCGCGCCCTGATCCATGATTTTAAGGTGCCGGGCAAGAACTTCATCGTATGTGAGGCGCGGATAAAAGAGAGCGTTTGGATCGGTAACTGGATCACTGGAATAAACGCCGTCAACTTTCGTTGCCTTAAGAAGAATATCCGCTTCAAGTTCCAAAGCGCGCTGCGCGGCGCCCGTGTCCGTCGTGACGAATGGACTTCCAATTCCAGCGGCGAGGATAATGACCCGCCCTTTCTCAAGATGGTGAAGGGCACGGCGCCGAATATACGGTTCCGCCACTCCATCCATTCGAATCGCGGTCATGACTCGGGTCGAGCAGCCCACAGATTCCAGTGCGTCCTGCATGGCGAGCGCGTTCATTACGGTTGCCAGCATCCCCATATAGTGAGCCGTTGCTTCGTGAATATGCGCCCCCTGGGTCATGAATTGGGCACCGCGCAGAATATTGCCGCCGCCAAGAACCAAGCCAATTTGGGTTCCAGTCAGAGAAGCCGCGTGAACCTGTTTCGCGATTGAAACAACAGATTCCATGGAAATGCCACGTCCACCTTGAGGCGCGACTGCTTCTCCTGAAATCTTTAAAATAAGACGCTTGAATGCGGGAGTATTTTCGTTGGACATGTTATTTTCCTGGAATTTAATAAAATTTAACCGCGGAAAATCCGCAGCGGATTTCGTGTGATCAGAAGTTTATTTTATCGAAAACTGACTTCAATTGAAAAAATCAAATGAAGTCAGTATCTGACATAAATAATGAAACAGCGGGAGGTAAAAACTCCCGCCGAATCAAAAACTATTTACCAAGCATCCAGTGGACAAATTTGGTAATGCTCAGACCATTCTGTTTCGCGAACTGCTCAACCGTGAGAGACGGATCTTTAACGAAAGGCTGGCTCAGGAGGCATTTGCCCGCGAGGAATTTGCCCATTGAACCATTGATGATTTTTTCTTTAATTTCATCCGGTTTATTGGCGTTTTTCGGATCAGCGTTCATGAGTTCAAGCTGAATGCGGCGTTCGTTTTCAATGACACTCTGATCAAGGTCTTCCGCGCGGAGTCCCTGCGGCTTCATCGCGGCAATGTGCATGCAGATGTCGCGGCCAAGCTCTTCGTCGCCAGCATCAAGAAGAAGCAGAACGGCGGATTTGTGGTCGTGATGGAGGTAGCTGGAGCAAAGACCGTCAACCTTCATGTAGCGCTTGACGCGGAAAACTTCGCGGATACGGTTGAAGAGTTCGTCAAGCTGGGCCTGGAGCGTGGTGCCGGCACTTGGGGAAGTCTGGGCCATCAGGTCTTCGACGGTCGTGAATTCCGGGTTGGAAGCGATGACTTCAGCAATGTCATTGGCAAGCTGAACAAAACCTTCGTTCGTGGTGACCGGAGCGCTTTCGCAGAGCAGTTCAACCATACCAAGGGAACCATCTTTGCGGACCATGGCGATGATTCCTTCTTCCGTGCTGCGTTCAGCCATTTTTTCAGCCATTTTGGCAAGACCCTTCTTGCGGAGAATTTCAACCGCGAGATCTTCGTTGCCTTCAGCTTCCGTCAAAGCTTTTTTGCAGTCCATCATTCCGAGACCCGTTTTGTTACGGAGTGCCATAACCTGAGCAGCTGTGATAGCCATAATTTTCTCCTTATTTATGGAATTTGATTTTGTTTCGTATTGTTTTGGAATATTCGCGGAATTGGAAAAAGATTTCAAACGGTCGCACGCTTTTTCTGAAACAGCGGGACCAATGGCTTAATCGCATGAAATTTCGATATGAAAAAATTCCGCAAAAAAATTCATCCGCGAAATGAAACATCCGCGGATGATGACTCAAAATTCGTCAAAAATCATTCCGCAGCTTTATCAGCGGCTTCATTTTTCTCGGCCTGGATGGATTCGGAAAGGTAACCGATAATCAGGTCGATAGAGCGAATGCTGTCGTCATTTCCGGGAATCGGAAGGTCGATCAGGTCCGGATCGCAGTTCGTGTCGATCAGAGCGATGGTCGTGACATTCATTTTACGAGCTTCAGCAACCGCGTTCTTTTCTTTTTTGGGGTCAACGATGACGAGAACTTCCGGAATGCGGTTGAGAGTACGCAAACCATTGAGGTTGCGGTACATTTTGCGGTATTCGCGATTCAGGCTGGACTGCATTTTTTTGGAGTACTGGGCGAATTCTTCGCTGGCGCGGAGAGTTTCCAGTTCCTCAAGGCGTTCCAGACGTTTGGTAACGGTACGGAAGTTGGTGAGCGTTCCACCGAGCCAGCGTTCGCTGACGAAAGGCATACCGCAAGCGGAAGCCTGACGTTCGATGATTTCCGTAGCCTGACGCTTGGTTCCGACAAAGAGAACCAGGCTGCCGGCGGCGACGACCTGCTGGAGGTATTTGCGGGCACGGAAAAGACCGCGAAGGGTTTCACGAACATTAATGATGTGGATCTGATTGTGGCGGCCGTAAATGTACGGGCGCATTTTCGGGTTCCAGCGGCTCGCGCGGTGACCAAAGTGAACACCAGCATCAATCAGGTCTTTGACCAAAAGTGACGACATTTTAAATCTCCCTCTAATAAAGAGTCACATCAGACAGACAGCGCAAAGCTCTCAATCCCCTGCGTCTGCCCATGGCGTCCGACGTTCTGTTAATCGGCGAAACGAACTCCTCATTGGATGCCGTACTCCAATGGGATTTTCAAATTATAGCAGATTTTTTGTTTGTGTCAAGGGGTAATCACCAGAATTTGGATGATTGATAAAAAATGAATCAATTCGGGCTTGATATTTTCTTCGAATACCTGGGAATGACTCCGTAATTATTCGGAGAGGTTCATTTTGAGCCCTTCCGTCATCGAGCGCTGCGTTTTCCCGATTGAAAGTTTCCTGCCGAGTAAAAACAGAAAATCGGAGAAACGATTAAGCCATTGGTGGATATGGGGAGAAATTGAGACCTGGTTTGCCGCTGGAGAGCCGCTTGAGGGAATTGGAGCCGCGGCGTTTTCGGTAACGTCAAAGTTTTCCGCCTCGTGACGGGAGGATTCGCTCAGCTTCCAGACCGTACGTTCCGCGCGTCGGCAAACCGAACGGGCGAGCTGGGCGTGGGCAGCGGCGAGAGGCCCCTGGAAGCAGATCATTTGGGAAAGCGGCGGGAGAATCGCTTCGAGAGTGTCGATGGTTTTCTCAAGTTCAGTAATTTCGGAAGCGGTAATTGGATGAAAGGTTTGAAAGCAGCTAATTTCAGAGTTCGCGCATGAAATTTCGGAGGCAATACGAAAAATTAATTTTTGATATGATTCAATCATGGCATCGAGGTCGAGGCCTTCAGGAAAAAAGGAGAGATTTTCCTGAAAATTGGTTTTATTTTGGGACTGGCTTTTTCCATCAGCTTCATCGGTTTGGTTTTTCACGTCATTTTGAATTTGGGCACGCAGAAGTCCCAAGCAGGCATTTAGTTCATCCAGCGTGCCGAGAGCCTCCATTCGCGGGGCGGTTTTGGAGATTCTTCCAAATGGGAAAAGGTCCGTTTGGCCGTTATCGCCGGTACGTGAGTAAATAGTCATTGAACAGTCTCCACGGTAATTTCAATTTTTCCGATGAGTTTGGCAGGCGGCAGAAGGGTTTGGGCCATGGCAGCGGCGGAAAAGCTGCCGGAGTTGATTTGAATGTGAGCGGGTGAGAGGAAATTTTGGTCAATCGTCGCGTCCATGGCGACCCATCTTCCATTCAGAAACAGTTCATTCCAGACGTGCCAGGCCATTTTGCCGGATTGCGGATCGAAAAGGAGTCCCTGAGCGATTCTGGCGGGAATATTTCGCGCTCGAGCGAGCGCGGCCAGGAGAACTGCGTGTTCCGTGCAGTCGCCGGAAGGATCTTCGGCAACCTCAAGTGCAGTCACGAAACCGCGAGCGTAATTTTTGTTTTGAATGAAACGGAAGACAAAGGATCTCAGGGCATGAGCGATTTTTTGAGTATCCGTTTCAGTTGGCAAAACGGATGAGGCGAGCTGGATGATTCGGGGGGCTGAACTTTGGATGATGGGACTGGGAAGTTTTTCCTCGTCATTCGGCACGCGAGTCGAGCCAGAATTCTGATTAAATGGAGCGTAAGAAGAGTTCCGGACCGTAATTCTGAGGGTGAAATCATCGATTGTCTCAACTTTTTGAAAATCAGATGAGCAAAAAAGACCTCTAATTGGAGCAGGCGCGGAAGAATTGGAAGAGGAAACCCGATACGTTACTTCCGAAGCATTGGCCAGACTCGCGGCTGAGGTCATGAAACGGACAGGAACGTGAAGTGTTTCAGCGAGATTTGAAGGTGAGGAGGCAGTTTCGCTCGAATCTGGCGCAGGCGGAAATTGCCCCGATTTTTGGTATTTTTCAAGGAGTTTTGGGGTAGTTCTCCATGAAGAAAGGTTCATGAGGGGCGAGAAACGTTTCCAGACGAGGCCGTTTCCATCGCACCAGATAAATTCTTTTTGAAGTTCCTGCGCCGCTTGCGTACCGTCAGGATTAAGAAGGCGGGCGGAAGTTTCAATTCTGGAAAGCGGACAGGTCTCGCCGGTTGGGAGAGTAATGTTTTCAACGCGCGGGCAGTTCGCGGTAATTGTTTCCCATTGGAGCAGCGTGGGATTGAAGCGGATGAAAGTTCTGCTTTCTCCAGGTTTAAGAGGAGAGAGAATGAATGAAGTTTCCATAGCGTACGCTCCCCGAAGGGGCTGGGGAGACTGGAGACGGAGGGTCAGGTTTTGGGTTTGCTTCATCCCGCGGCATGAGATGGAAACCGGAAACGCGAGAGTCCCGTCATCGGAAATTGGCGGAAGGACCGCTTCGTAGCGGGTTGGGGCACCGCCCATGGCGACTTCGGTGGAGAAAAGGAGCAGTTCCCCAGAATGGCTTAGTTTTTCAAAGTGGGTAACGGTTGCCGAGACGATATTTCCAGAACGATTCATTTGAAGTGATGAAATGTCCTTTACTTCAATGGAATCATTGATCTTGGACGTGATTCGGGTTTCGGTCCCGATGAAAGCCGAGCCGGCATAACAGATAAAAAGAGCGTTTTCCATGACATCAGAATGAGATTTAGGGGAGGAACCGGAAAGTGAGGTATTTGATGAAGAATTTTCCGAAGATATTTTTTTTTCAGATTCGCATCCCGAAAAGAGGGAGGAAAAACCGAAAAAAATGAGGAACAGGAACAAGGAATTTTTCATGGCTCAAACGAAAGAAACAGTATGAAATGGGAACTTTCTTTTATTTTATCGAATTTAAGAAAAAAAGAAAGGGCTCAAAAGTTGAATACGAACAAAAAAATAAAAAAATCGATAGTCCGGAGTTGATTTTTTCGAAAATTCAGGTAAAATAAAGAGAAGATCATCATCAGATATTTTTTTCCGAGGCATCCAAAATGAAACGAATGAATATTCTTTTTATTGGCGGCAGGGAGAGCGGAAAGACGACACTGGCGGTTCGTATGCTTCAGGAGAGTCTTTTCAGGACACCAAACTGGCTTAATCTCCAATTTTCAGTTCATGATGAATCAGTGCCGGGATCTTTTTTGGAAAATAGTGAGTCGTTGGACACTCACGCTCCGATGAAACCGATGCGCGGAAATGATTTTTCACTCTTGACACTCAGTGTTCGGAAAAAAAAGATATTTTGGTTTACGGTCGTGATGGAAATGTTTCGGAAGCTTTTTACCGGCCGCGCCATGACAGAAATTGGAGGAGTCCAGTGCCGGATATTTGAGATGTCGGTCGAGAATCCTGAATTAGGCAAATGGCTTTTGAGATATGGTTCGGGCAAAACTCCTCTTGGCATCATTCTGACGGCCGATCCTTTCGCGGTTGGCAGTACGTGCGAATCTTCTCATTCACCGACAATCAGCGCGGTGGTTGACCGCTTTACCGCGCGTTTCGAGCAGATATTTGTCGGTAATCCGGAAAAACGTTTACCTTTTTCTGTCGCGGTCGTGGTGAACAAAGCGGAAAAGTTTCCCCAATTTTTGGAAAAAAGCAAGCGGTACGTTGACTCCCGAACACTTTTAGCGTCACGCCGCGCATTGAGAGATTCGGACGGAATTCTTCCAGACAGTTATCTTCTTAATGGTATTCTTGAGAAGCAGAGTGAAGACGTGCGCGAACTTCTCGATCGATATGACGGGAATTTCGTAAATATTCTTCAAAATGAATTTCGCAGTGTGCGGTATTTTTGGTCAGGTCAAAGCGCGGATCGGGAGAAGACCTCTTTTTGTCGAATGACGAGTCCTCTGCTTCCGATTTTATGGTTGGTTGGGGAACAGATGGAATTTTAAGGGAGAGAAGTAATGGCAGGGTGGGAATTTCGCGAACCGGTTATGCTTTTGTGGCTGGTGCTTGGCTTTCTTCCTGTTTTGATTTTCCGCTTTTTCCGACCGCGCCCTAGGGAAATCTCGTGGGGGGCAATGCGTTTTTTGATTCATGCTCAGAAAAAAGCACACAGAAAGACGCGTTTTCGTGACGTGATGAGGCTTTTTTTTCAGACTGTTTCGATACTGGGAATAATTTTGGCCGCGGCACAGCCTGTTTTTCGTGGAAACGCGGTTGAAACAGAGGAAAAACATTTGCTGAATTCAGATGAGTCTGAAAGTTTTCATTTGATTCTATTGGATAATTCGGCGTCCATGGGAGCGGAAGCTGAGAAAGATGGAGGCGAGGGGAAGAAGATCAGCCGGTTGGAGAAGGCTCGCCAGGCAGCGTTGGGGCAAGTGCGAATCTGGAGAAGAAATGGAATCAGGAGAATTCTGGTTTTGCCGACAAATCCTGGAATTGGTGAAGCGGAAATTTTTTCACGGGAGCCGGAATTCTGCCTGAAAAAGATATTTCTCGAAAATGATTCGGCTGATTGGGACGGAGCCTTGGAGAGAGCCGGGAAAATCAATGGCAAATGCGCGGAGATTCGCGTCTTTTCAGACTTTGGGAAGAATGGTGTTCAGAAAATTCTTGAAGACTTTAAGATTGCGTTGCCGTCAGCGCGTTGCCGTGCGGTTCCGGTGAACAGTTTCTCTCCCAATTTATCCGTATGCGGTTTTGAGATGAAGGAAACGCCAGTGCTGGCGGGGCAAAAGCAAATTGTCCGGGTCAAAGTGCGAAATGATTCGGAGAAGGTTTCGCCCCCAGTCTGCGTGAATTTTAAGCAGAGTCTTAAGGAAGCCGCGAATGGCGTATTTCGTTCCGTGAGTACGGAGCAAAAATGGTGCCGTGTTCCAGGCAAGAAGGAATTTGAGCTTGAGTACGAAGTAAATTTTCCTGAAGTTGGCGAGTATTTTCTGAGCGTGGAGATTGGACTTGGAGATGACGCTAAAAATTTGGAATCAGACTGTTTTGGTCTGGATAATTTTAGGCATTTAACAGTTCACGCGAAAGAAAAAGCGTTTTTTTTGATCGCGGAATCATGGAATTCGGAGTTTCAGACAGAAAAAAACGCCGCGTCGCCCTACCTGCGCGCGGTAATTGAAGGGATTTTTTCAGAACGGTTTCCAGAGGCAGGTGAGAAGATACTGGGGATTGACTGTCGAAAGGACGTGAATTTTGCCGATTTGGATTTGTCGCGGTATGATGCGGTTTTTCTTTGCGGGATTTCTCTTTTGTCTCCGGAAGAGGTAAAAGAGATTACGGAATACGTGCTTGAGGGAGGAGGCGTCTGCTTTTTCCCGGGAGAAGATACCAATGAAAAGTCGCTCGCGGGTTTGGAGAATATTCTTCCGGGAATTTTTTCAGGAGAAGCGGCGGAAGCGCAAGAGGCCTTGCGGGTGGTTTTGCCAGAAAGAATGAATGAAATTACGGAAATTTTCAGGCGAAATCCGGAGTCAGGTTTGGAAAATGTTCCGGTTTTTCGTTGGGTGCCAATAAAAATGAACTCAGGCGGCGAGAGAGCACTGGAGCTTTCCAACGGCTCCGTTTTGCTGGCAGTCGGTGAGACCCGGCAGGGAGGACGAACGGTCCTTGGCGCGATTCCGGCAGATATTGGCGGCAGCGCGTTTCCGCTGCTTCCTGTTTGGGTGCCGCTGGTGGAACGAACGCTCCATTTTTTAACGTCCTCAGTAACGGCTTTGGCCAACGGGGAGGAAATTTGCCCGATAGAGGAATCCCGGTTTTTAAATCAAACTTTAGCGGCTGGAGAATTTCCGGAAGGATGGGAAATTCAGATTCCGGAAAACCTTGAAACAGCCGCGGCCGCGGAAGATGAAAAAACGATATGGAGTTCCGTGCTGCTGCTATTTTCGGCATTAGCGGCAGGCGGAGCCGGACTTTGCGTATCGCGGGAGGTTTGAATCACGAAATACGCAAAGCGTTTGAAAAGGAAACTGAAAAAGAGGCCATTCACACGAGATTGAAACACTACTTTTTCAGGATTTGTCCATCTTCTTTCAGGCGTTTTGAAAGTTTCGCGAGAGAGAGATCCTGAACGGCGCAATTCTGCTCCTCCAGAGCGAGGCACGCCGCCGTCGCGGCGGATTGACCGAGAATCATGAAAACCGGTTCCATTCGAATGGAGCCGAAGGCAATGTGCGAGCTTGAAAGGCAGACGGGAACAAGGAGATTCTCACATTCGTGTTTTTGGGGAGTAATGGCAAAATAATCAATCGCGTACGGCTTCTTGGGATGGACTCCAATGTCTCCCTCATTCTGGACGAATCCATCTTTTTTAACGTAACGCCGGACATTATGCGAATCGAGAACATAGGATCCCATTCCGACGGAACCAGCGGAAATTCCCTGATTTGGGACGGGTGATTTTCCGAAACAGTCATGTTCCGTAATGACGTATTGTCCGACCATACGGCGAGCTTCACGCACGTAAATCTGGTGCGGCCAGCCTTTTGTTTCGGTAAATTCGTCTTTCGCCAATCCCCATGGACTCATGGCTTTCCGGACATCTTCCGGCACTTTCGGGTCATTTGCCAGGAAGTAGAGCAGGCCCATTTGATAGTCGCGATGAGCATTAATGATTTCGGCGCGTTTTGCGTAGGAGGCTTCGGGATATTCGTAGTTTTGTCCGATGAAATCACTGCTGAAAGGCCCGTGATTATTCGTGTCGGTTTTGAGATTGGGAATTCTGTCAAATTTATGAAATAATTCCCGCCATCCGCTAACCAAAACACGGCGAAGGAGTTCGTAATTTTCCGGGTCATAGTTTTCCGGTTTGGTGAAGGGGATTCTGTTTTCGGGATGATCCGTCAGGCAGAGCCGGAAACAATATGCCTGAATTCTTGAGTCTCCTTCTCCGCGGTTCCCAGGCTCTGAATCATCAACGAACCGGCAGAGTCCGCTCTCGGGATTTTCAGGAATTCGGTAAGGGCTGATGTCTTTTTTAAACCAGTGTCCATGGTGAAGTACGCCAACCTGATTTCCGTTCCATGTTTCTCCATAGTACGCGTTGGGTTCACGTCCGAGAGTAAAGGAGACACCGGCCGCTGCCATCAAATCTCCTTCGTACGTGGCGTCAATGAAGTATTTTGCGGCAAATCGCTTTCCGGAAAGCGTTCGGATGGCAGTAACGCGTCCGTTCTCTTTTTCAACTCCGGGGGCAATCGAGTCACGCCGAACAATTGGGGTAAATTTGGCTGCCTCATGGTCGATTGGTTTAGCTTGAACATTTCCGCGGTCAAGCAGTTCTTCACGAAATACGGGAATCTCAAATTCGGCAACCCAATCATTAAAAACTTTTTCAGCAACGCGCGGTTCAAAGATCCACATTGTCCGATCCTCATGAACCATTGCTTTCGTGCCCTGCCCAACGTTCGCGTAACTTTTGACGTTTTGCCATTTCCATGAAGATTCTTTTTGATATTCCGCGTAGATTCGGCGGTAAAATTCTCGAGCGAGTCCGCCAATCGTCGAGGTATTTCCAGAATCAGTAAAGCCGAGACCTCCGGAAGAAAGTCCGCCAAGGCAGCGGTCAGGACTGACGATCGCGACTGATTTTCCCATTTTTTTGGCCTGAACCGCCGCGGTAACGGCAGAGGATGTCCCGCCGTAAACAATCAGGTCAAACTCCCAATTGGACGAAAGGCCGTTTTGCGCGTAAACCGACGCGAAATTAAGCGATTGGAAAAAAATGGACAACAGAATAGTCAGATAAATGGCGGGAACGTTAAAGGAAAATTTCATGAATGGAACTCCTTTAAAATAAATCGTGACGGATGGAAATAAATGACGTATTGGGAAACCGCGTGTTGAAAACGTGAGTTTTACGCGAAAATCAGAGCAATTTCTATTAAAACATGAATTTTTGATTCATGAGAGACCGGAACCAGGTGACCTGCCTTTTGGCCATTTGGCGTGTGTGGGTTTTGATTTGCTCGACAAGAACATCCAGCGATGGAAGGACCATCGTCCCGGTGCGCGTGTCTTTTATTTTGCGGCCAGGATTTTCTATCGCGTCGAAGTACTCAAGAATTTCCCGGTAGCCAACGGCCATGGCAGCGGTTTTGCTTAACGTTCCGTACTTTTCTCGCAAATGGCGCACTTCGTCGAGGAAACCAGCCTCAAACATCCAATCGACCCGGCGTTCAATGCGGCAATGAAGGTCGGAGCGCGGAATATCGATAATTTTAATTCTTTCTTTGGAATGCGGAGGAACTTCAGGTTCAAACTGAGTCTGGAATTCGTGAATGGGATGTCCAGTCAGGGTAAAGACTTCAATCGCGCGAATGATTCGTTTTGTGTCGTGGGGATGAAGCCGGGAAGCGGTGACCGGATCTACCGCTTCCAATTTGCGGTGAAGGTAATGAAGATCACCGTTTTTTTCCGCTTCAAACGCTTCCGCTCGAAGAGCCTCTCGAAGGCCTTCGTCTCCTTCCGGTCCTTTAAAAAGTCCGAAAAGAAGCGCTTTCAGGTAAAGCGGCGTGCCTCCGACAAAAAGCGGCTTTTTTCCACGGGCAAGGCAATCTTTGACAGTTAGTTCCGCCTGCCTGAGATATTCCACGACACTGAACTCTTCCGTTGGAAGAACCAAATCAATTAAATGGTGAACGGCTTTTTTTTGTTCTTCTGGAGTCGGTTTGGCACTTCCAATATCCATTTCACGGTAAATCGCGACGGAGTCCATTGAAAGGATTTCCGCGTTTTCGCGCTGGGCAAATTCAAGAGCCATTGCCGTTTTGCCGCAGGCCGTTGGCCCCGTCAGGAAGAAGCAGTTTTCAGCGAAAAATGAAGCCATAGGATAATTTTGAAAGGAAAAAAGGTGGAATACGGCCAGGGACAACGAATACTGTCATTTCAATCGGCGTATTTTATGAAGAGTATTCATTTCAGAACACTTCCGTTTTTCTTTTATTTTACCGGATAAAGAAATTTTTTCAAGGGGTAAGGAAAGATTTGAAAAAACAGGCGCAAGCATTAACGGGAAAGTTTATTTTCCGAAAGAAACCCGCTCCGATCCATATTTGACAGAGCGGAACGGCCAATCGAAAAAAAAGGGGAGAACCGGCGGTCAGCAAGAAAAAACCGCCGGTCGCGCAAATCACCGGTTATTTCCCGTAACGCTCTTCTTCGATTTGTTCCAGTGTTTTGCCGGAAGTATTTGGCGCGAAACAGGTTCCAACCAAAAGACTGAAAAGCGCGAACGCGACCATGAAAGCCGCCGCGGTAGCGAAATTCTCACCGTCTTTCCCCATGATGATCGGGACACAGGCTGTCCAGAGACCAACCGTGATTCGGGCAACAAAAAACGTGAATCCCTGGGCGGAGGCGCGGTAGTGAGCCGGGAACAGCTCATTGCACCATAATTGGTAAAAAGCCTGCTGTCCGGAACCGTTATTTAGGCCCATCAGGACGGAAATCAAAACAAAAAGGAGCGGAACGCTTCCCAAAAGCGGAAGCTGAATCGTGGACTGTTCGTAAATGGAGGCGGGAAGAAGGAAGAGACTCCAGGCAATCACGAACAGGAGGGCAACCAGAGCGTAAATCACGCGGCGGCTGACGCGGTCACCGAGCGGCATGAAAATGGTCAGGGTAGAAATGGCGGAGGAAAGGAAGAGGATTACCGTCAGCGCGCAGGAAAGCGAGTTGGTGATTCCTCCGACATTCTGGTAAATGTAGGGCAAAAGCATGCCCATCGTGCCGGCTGCCCAGTTCCACACGACGTAAACCCCGCACAGAAAAAGGACCGTTTTGAGATTGACAGGAGAGAAGAGATTGATCATTCCCAAACGTTTGACTTTCCCGGAGGCAATTAGTGCCGCTTCCTGTTCCTTGGCTTTTTTCCAGTTATCCGACTCGGGCATTCCAAGACGCAGCAGCCAGACCACGAACGCGACCACTATCAGGTGAGCGAAAACGATTCGGTTTCCCAATAGCGCGTTCTCTTCACCAAGCAGGTACCCAAGCGCAGCCTGCATGAGAAGAACGACGGCAGGGCCAATAGCCCAAAAGACCTGGGCGGAGCCGCAGTGTCTGGCGCGGTTTTCTGCCGGGGCCTGTTCCGCAATGAGGGTCCATGAGGCGACCACGTCCGCGCCAACCGCCAGACCGATCGTGAGATAGCCGAAAAGGAAGAGAAGGTATCCAAGGGTTAACGAGCAGGAGTAAACGCCGGGAGTGGTCAGGACCGTATTCGGAGTGTGGAAGCCGAAAACGATGAAGAGCATTCCAAAAATATAGACGAGTAAATCGTAAGTATAGACGAATTTCCGACCAAATTTATCGCAGAGAAATCCGCCGATCAATGCTCCGATCGCGGCTCCGATCGCGTTTGAGCTGCACGCGGTGAGAAGTCCGACCTGCCAGCTTTCCAAATTCATGTATTCGGCCCAGAGTGCCATCCCGGCTGCTCCGGCCACGATTGAGCCCGCGTCAATATAGCTCGTCATGGAGGCGACGATCGTTTGTTTCCACGGGGAAACGGATTTGGTTTCATTCATGTCTGTTTTTTTCTTTTTGATTAAGGACAATAATTAATGTTTATGGAAGATTCGGCAATAAAAAATCGGATCAGGTTTCCGGCATGAAGGTTGGCATGACAATCCCCGCGGCAGGTTGGATTTTTCCCAGAGCCTGCCCAAGATGGATTTCAGTGTTTCGTGCCCCCCATGAATAGAGCGTTTGAATCGCTTCATTGCAGAGGGAAGGAACTAGAAAAACGGGTTTTGCCGGCACAGGCAGTTCCGTAGTCATCGCAAGGTACGCGGTGAAAATCAGAGCAAGCATCTGGTTTTCGTTTTCCATGATCCCTGGTCCGAGCATGGTACTCCCCGGATCGCAGACGGACGAGAGAACCGCCTGAATTCCGTTTGAGGCATCCACGACCCAGGTTCTCCACGCGCCGTCAGGATTTTGAATGAAGTAGGTGAAATCCCGGGTATGATCCAATCCGGTCAGTTTTTTGTCAAGTTCCACGATTCGCGGGACGTCTTCCAGCTTGGCGGGACGGACAAACGGAAGCAGCCCGGAGACCGCCGCGGGAAGCCGCGATTCGATAAACTCCGGCCTGAAATCGGGGAACTGCATATCCTGAAAAACGGTATGCGGAACAAACCCCAATCGGCTATAAAGCGAGAAGGAGTCGAGATTCATCGCGCTTGAGACCAAGCGGAGTGTTTGATTTCTTGAGGAGGCAATTTCAATGATTTTTTGAAGGATTTTGGGCGCGACACTTTGCCCAAAGTAATCCGGATGGACGTTCATGATGCCGAGCGAAACGTGCGTCGGACGCGGATGAACGAAGCAGGAACCGGCGATTCGATTCCGCTCGGTATCCCACGCAATAATTAAATTGTCCGGACCGTCCAGAGCCGCGTACGTCCGGCAGAAAAGCAAGGCGCAGTCTTTATCTCCTGAAAAGCAGGTGAAACCCCGATTTTTCAGATACCATGAATTGGTCGAATCGTAAATGAGATGGGCTACTTCGCGCCAATGTTCAGGCTTGGCGAATTGGATTGAAATCATGAATGGTTCCTCATTCGTTCGGGCGGAGTTTTTTGGGCATCCCCATGACGGTTTTGAGTAAATCCGGCAGGAGGTTTCGGCAGGAAACTGTTTTCTGTCTGGAAACAGGGAGCCGCTGAAATTTTGATCTTTTGAGAGTGACCGAGCGGCAGACGCGGGTTTCCCAACAGGACATTTTCCAGTATAGTTCATGAAGAAAATAAAGTCAAGGAGTTTCCCCCGTATTTTGGGGTAAAATTTTTTGAAAGACGTTCGTTTGAGAATTTCTTGAGCAGTTTTCGAGAAAATTTGAATGAAATGGCTTGAGACCCTTGAAAATATTCTGGAAAATGCTAAAATTGAAAAAAACAGATTTCCCTTGGTGAACGTCGAAACTGATTTATTCGCGCGCCAAGACTGAAATTTCATTCCATTTCGCCAAGAAAGGTCCCGCCAATATGAAACGAATTTTGACGACATTTGCTCTCTGCTCGGCCATGATAGCCGGCAGCGCGTCATTGCCCCTCCATGCCGCCGACGCGGTTTCCATTACTTCCGCGGAGAAAGTTCTTCCTCTGAATCAGCGTATGGCTAAAAAGTCTCCCGAATGGCTCAGCCGCGGCATCATGTACCAGATCAATCCGCGCGCGTATACTCCGGAAGGAACTCTTAAGGCAGCGGAAGCAAAGCTGAAAGACTTGGCGGATTTGGGAATGACCATTGTTTATCTTTGTCCGGTATTTGTGGCGGATGATGACATGAATCGGGAATTCTGGAGTCCGCGTCAGAAAAAGTCCCAAATGGACAGCCCGCTGAATCCCTATCGAATGAAGGATTTCTACCATGTGGATCCTGAGTACGGAACGGACGCGGATTTGAAGTCCTATGTGGATACCGCGCATAAACTGGGACTTCGCGTCATGCTTGACATGGTCTATCTCCATTGCGGTCCAACCGCGGTTTTGATTGACAAAAATCCAAATTTCGTCAAGAGAAATAAAGACGGGAAAATCATTACTGGTCCCTGGAAATACCCGCTGTTAAATTTTGAGTCTCCAGAATTGAGAGAATACCTTTTCCAGAATATGGAGCAATGGGTTCGTGATTACGGAGTGGATGGTTTCCGAATGGATGTCGCGGACGGTGTTCCGCTTGATTTCTGGGAAGCGGCTCGCGTGCGTCTGGAGAAGCTGAATCCTGAAATTGGGCTTTTGGCTGAAGGTACCCGTAAAGAGAATCAGCTGAAAGCGTTTGATTTGAGTTATGGTTGGCCGTTTAGCGGTCCCGTGCGGAAAGTTTTCGTTGGCGGCGCGTCCGCGAAGAGTATCCGCGACTCGAAAGAGGGATTCCGAAAAGCCCGACCGATTGGCGGCGACCGGATTATTCACTTCATCGATAATCACGACATCAGTAATGATGACTACGAAAACCGCACAGAGGAACGCTACGGCGAGAAGGGCGTGAACGCGGCTTTGGCCATGATGTTTACGCTGGATGGGACTCCCATGCTCTATTGCGGACAGGAAATATGCGACAAAAATCGTCACTCCATTTTCGGTTCGAAATTCGGCTGCACGATAAACTGGGCAAACGCGGGTTCGGAAGAGGCCAAACGCCGTCAGGAACTGCTCCGGTCACTGATTGAAACCCGCAATTCCCGCCCGGAGTTGACTTTCGGGGAATTAATCTGGCTCGATAATTCAGCGGAGTCGGATGTCGTGACCTATCTTCGGAAACTGGACGGCAAACAGACGCTGGTTCTGGTTAATTGCCGCGCGAAGCCGGTTTCTGTGGACGTGACGCTTCCCGATGGAGTTAAACGTCATTTTGACCTGAAAGATTACGAATTTGTGATTGAGTAATTCAGGAATGAAAATTCAGAGTGATTCGCGAATCGGGCATTTTAAAGCGAATCCTCTGAATCAGGAAATAAAGTATCTCTTTGAGAAGGGAAGTGGGTGACTGATGGAAAATATCATCTGCATGAAATGGGGGACCAAATTTGGGCCAGAATACGTGAATCGGCTTGCCTCAATGGTGCGTCGGCATATTTCGCGTCCGTATCGAATGATTTGTTTTACGGAAAACCCGAATGGGATCGATTCTTCCGTTGAGATTCAGCCGCTGCCGCCCATGGACCTTGATCCGTCGCTGCCGGAACGCGGTTGGCGAAAGTTGACTGTTTTTCAGAAAAATCTCGCGGGTCTGGAAGGGCCAACGCTTTTTCTTGACCTGGATATCGTGATTCTTGGACCGCTTGATGACTTTTTCGACGTACCGGGTAAATTCCGAATTATCAACGATTGGAATCTGAATAATTTTATCGGCAATTCCAGTGTTTTTCGGTTTGAGGCGGGACAAACGCCGGAGGTTCTTCAGTATTATCTCGAGCATACGGCGGAAATTTACGCCGCGCACCGAAATGAGCAGGCGTACCTTTCGTGGTGGATGAAAGAGCACGGGCTGCTCGAGTACTGGGACGAAGCCTGGTGCAAAAGTTTCAAACGTCACTGTCTGCGCACCTTCCCAATGGGGTATTTCCTGCCGCCGCGTCATCCCGGACCGGAAACGCGCGTTTTGGTATTTCATGGGAAACCAAACCCGGCGGACATCGTAGGCGGCTGGCATTCCTCAAATTTCCTTCGGGCGGCTTCCGCGCCTGACTGGTTTCTTGAGGAATGGGAAAAATGTGAGTAACCGGAGTTTGTTACGGGAACAGTCCCGCTTTGAATGAATCACTTCATTTCGGAAGTGCCAGTTTTGAGAGAATTTCAAGATTCTCTCGTGTTTTTCTGAAAAAAACAGCGGTTTCACGGCAGTCCGGAGTAAACGAAAAGACGCGCGTTTCGCGGAGAAAAAACGCGCGTCTTTTCATTTATTGTTCGAGTTTTAATGGAAACCGGGATTTTTACTCCGGTGAAACGTCAGCCGCTGGAGCGGAAACCGCGGAATCAGCTGACTCGGAGTCATTCCGTAGAAAATAGGGAGTGAGCGGATTCTGTTTCGCGAGTTCCTCTGGAGAAAGCGGAGGATTTTGCTTAAAAAGATGCGAGATGGGAGTGGGAATCGAAACCGGAACGACATCTCCATTACTCATGCCGCAGATAAGCAAATCCGGCTGAAACATTTTAGGCACGGCAGTTCCCAGTCGGGCGGGGTCAAACTCAAAATCATCCGGCTTGGTCCATTCAATGGCCCCCTCATCACTGACCTCGATTACCAAAACCGTACTGTCAAGCCGGTCGGGAATCCGGGATTTGCTTACCGGTGAACAATCATCCGGAAAAACGGAATTTGGATTTCTGATTGTGAGATAATTAGTCAGGTGCCCAGCCTCCTCTCCAGTCGCGGGAATCTCGCATCTTGGCGAACGATATTCGGGCGGCATTCGGTCGAGCAAAGCCGCGTTATCTTTGTGGCTCCAGGCTTCCTTTTGATTGAAAGAATCGTAAAGATCCTGATATTTTGGCTGTCCGTTGGCGTCCAGGAAATATGGAAGAAGAGCAACGCGCCAGCTCAAGGTTCGGTCACCTTTGGAATTGGTTTGATACGCGGGCGGAAACATTCCGTGGACACGATGATATTCATTGAGCGCTTTGAGGATTGATTCCATATTCGTGATGATCTCTCCCTGAATCCGCTCGGTTTTGTGCTGCTTAAGCGTGATTTCGTTCCAGATATACGCGCCTGCGCCGACTGAGATCAGAATAAAAAAGACCCAGAACCAACGGGCAAAATGGTAATTTTGCCGACGATGGTGACGTTTATGGCCTTTACGTTTTAAAATCAGTTTATCTGGTGGAGGGGCCGTGTGTTTCATATTTAAATGAATATCAAATTCCTTTTCCAATCAGGTCGGATGGAATATTTCGATATTTCCGACTATCCGACGCTCTTTCAATATCGACAAATCGCCAAAATATCTTAAAAATCTCATGCGATTCTCTCTTAAATACGTAAAATTTCAGTAATTTGCCTGAATATTCCGTCGAAACGGTAAATTTTTTCGTTAATTTTAAACTTTTTTTATTTTTTTTGACGAAAACAGTAGCATATTTTCGTAAATGAGGTATAATGAACTTATTGAAATAAAAATCGTTGTCAGCAATTCAGGCAAAGGAGTTTTTTCCTATGAATAAAAATATTGAAACCGGCAAGCCCGTCATGAATCGTACTCGTCGTCAGCTTTTGATTGGTGCCGGTCTTACTCCGCTGGTCGTGACTCTCCATGCCTCGAAGGTTTCCGCGCAGGAACTTGTTGAAAGTGTTTCCGGAGCCGCGCCGTTCTCCGGCGTTATTCAAGGCTCTGTCGGTCCCGACGGTACGCCGGGAAGTGAAGATACGGAACTCGCTCTTTATCGCGCGCTTGAAAGTAATACCGAGCTTCAGGCGTATTATGGAAATATGGGTTCAGGGACGAATGACGGCACGAACTATACCTGGGAATACGGTGCCGCCAACATCGGGAACGGCAACCCCGGAAACTGGACTCCTGAATATGAAAAACGTTTTTGGGAACCGGTTGAGGAGTATCAGCTGGCTGTCAATGAGATTTTGAATGCCGCGAATGATATTAAAGCGGCTGCCGATAATGGAATTCAGGCCGTGGCTCTCACTTCGGATCCGGTAACGGAAACGATTAAAAATGATCTCGCAGCGGTCGATGCCATCACTCCCAAAGATGTTTCAGTTGGTGTTTTCGGTATCGTGAATCCTGCATTAGAGTATCTGCCAGCCAAATATGAAGACGCAAAAGAGGAATATCGTGATGCCGTTACTTCTTTCAATAATTCCTTGGCTTCGTCTGCTCAACAGGTGGATGACGGAATTACGCGTGCTGAGATTACGTCAATTTTTTAATTATTCGTAAGATTTTCATCGCGGGGAGCTTTAGCTTCCCGTTTTTTTATGGTTTCCTTTTTATTTTAATTCTTCCAGACCGAGGTTTCGCGTGATTTCTCTGAAATTATCTCTGAAATTTTTAGGCGGAATTCCCATGAAGTGAATGGTTTGGTCGTTCATTTCCATCTCCATGCGGATCGCGGTCTCGTGGAGCCGCGGCTTCCATTCGCGTTCATATCGCGGGGTGAGAAACCATACGCGCTGATTTTTCGAGCCTCGCCAGAGGAGATTCTGATGTTCTTCCTGGCGGTATGGCCCATCGATGAGGATATCGAGATTCGCGAGCAGCCGCAGATGGTCAGGATTTTCTTCTTTCAGGAGTTCCTCAAGAGTGAATCCGGTAAAAGCTATGAAAGAGAATTCGGGGCGAATTTTTCGGCATTCCTCGGCCAGCCGCGCGGCGCCTTTTGCCTGGAGAAAGGGTTCACCGCCGGAAAAGGTAAGTCCTTCGAGGCGCGGAATTTCGACGAAGGCGCGGACAAGGTGATGAATGGAGATTTCAGAGCCGGCGTCTTTGCTCCATGTTTCCGGGGCAGTGCAGCCGGGGCATTTTCTTTCGCAGCCCTGAAACCAGACGACCCCGCGCTTTCCTGGTCCGAGGACAGTGCAGGAAGTGGAAAAACGGGCAATTCTTAACATCTGGGTACTCTTTGTTGATTCCTGAATTTGAAAGTTTTCTTTTGGAGTATCGGCATATTGCTTTTTTTTCTGGAATTTGAGAAGTGTTAGATTTTAGTTAAAATATATCGGACAAAAACATAAAGTTAGTATTAAGATGAAAAGAGCCGATATTAATGATGAAATGCCGTTTTTCGGCTGTTTTTTGAGGTGTCAGGAGAATTATGGAAGAAAACCGTTCTTTTCAGAGTAATCAGGAAGAAATTTCGCGGAATCCGGAAAGCTCACCTTCGGAAATCAAAGATGAAATTTCACGGAAGAAGGAGTTGAGTCCTGGGAAAAATGACCGTTTCTTGAACGCGCCGCTTCGCTATTTACTTCTTTTTTTGTTCGCGATATTCTTTGTTATTTTACTGTATGGGGGAAATGAAGCCCAAAAAACCAGTAACAATGAGGTAAAAGACTGGTTTCCAAAGACATTTCCAGAGACACAGAAGCTGATGTTTTTCAAGAATCATTTTGGTTCCAGCGAAATGGTTCTCATCAGTTGGGACGGCCTGACGCCGGAGGATCCCGTTCAGGAGGTTCTCGCGGAAGAGTTTCTTAAGTCGGAAACCGATGAAAAAGGCGCGGCTCTTCCGCCTTTGGTTGGCAAGGTTCTCACGACAAAAGGTATTCTTGAAAAGCTGGATTCGATGAATGAGAAGCGGTATTCGCGCCAGAAACCGCCCAAGCCGATTCGAGAGATTTCGGAGGAGAAGATTCAGGGCTGGGTTTTGAGCCGTGACCGGCAGGGAGGCTGCGTCGTGGTGGAACCCTCAGAAGAAGGGGTCGCGAACCGGGAAGCTTTGCTGGAGAAGCTCTACGCGGACGCCATACGGGTCACGGGCTTGACGCGCGAGGAAATTCACATCGCGGGCGTTACCTGCGACAGCGTTGAGATTGACCGGGTAACAAAGACGTCTCAAATGCGTCTTATGCCGATATTTATCCTGGTCTGCGCGCTGCTTCTGGTCGCGTGTTTGCGGAATCCAATACTTTGTTTTACGGTTCTGGTAATCGCGGGCGTGAATCAGCAGATTGGCCCGGCCGCAATCTACTTCACCGGGTCGCATATGGACTCAATTTCTTTGCTTATTGTGGCATTGACGTTCGTTTTGATGATGGAATCCGGGATTCACCTTTCCAATTATTATCGTGAATCTCTCCTTGAAGGCGGTCTTGACGGGGCTGTCACGCGAACGGTACGGAAGGGTCTGCTTCCCTGTGTTCTGGCGACTGTCACGACTGTTTTGGGAATGGGTTCACTGGCCATCAGTCAAGTCTCGCCGATTCGGCATTTTGGAGTCTATACTTCGATTTCGCTTTTGGCGGGAACTTTTACTTTGTTTATTTTTCTTGGTTCATTCTGGGAGAATTGGCCGCCGTATGAGTACTATTTTCCCGGATTAAAAAGACGTAAGAAGAAATTAGAGGAAGAAGCGCTTCCAATAAAAAAAGAGGAAAGTCCGGAACGAACATTTGCCGAAGTTCATTTTTTGAATAATCGCTGGGCAAAATTGGGGCATTTTATTTGCGGTCATTACTGGCTGATTATCAGCTGCGCGGTCATTTTAACGGGCGTTTTTTCTCTTTTTGTGTCGCGTCTTGAAACGAACATATCGATTTTGGGCATGCTCGATTCCAGCAATGAGGTCATTATCGACTACCATTACCTGGAGGAGAAGGTGGGCGGCTTGATTCCGCTTGAAGTGGTTCTGCGAGTCCCCAAAACCGCGGAGAATGAAGGGCGCACGCTTTTGGAACGGCTTGAACTGGTCGGAATGGTTCAGCGCTGCCTGAAGGATGTTCCCGGTGTGGATGGGACCATTTCCATTCTGAACGTTTTACCGGATCCGCCGCCATTGCGCGAAAGATCTTTGACGGCAGTTTCCGCCAGACGGATTTTCAGCCGCCAGCTTGAGGAAAATGTGGAATCGCTTGAGGATACCAGGTATTACTTCCAGGCGGCGGAGGAGGAAATGTGGCGCGTTTCCGTCCGAGTGCAGGCAATCGCGAAACTCAAATACGAGGAATTGCTTAAGGCGATTGAGTTAAGGATTTATGAAACCCTCCTGAAAAACGGGATTACTTACGCGATTACGCCCTCCCAGCTTGAAGACGCCGCCTTTTTGCGTGAACCGCTGGCAGCGATGGAAAAATTTAAAGCGGAAGAGTCTGGCAGTGAGTTCACCTCACTTTCAGAGTCGGAGTTCGCGGCAAATGGCACAGCGCGCGGCATGGGGAATGAGGAACGTTCGAAATCGGTTGAAAAAAGCGGTCAGGAGCTTATGAAGTTTAAAGATGTTTCCCTTGTGGTAACTGGGGCAATTCCGCTCATTTTTAAAGCTCAGGAACAGTTGCTCAAGGATTTAATTGACAGTTTCCTTTCCGCGTTTATTCTGATTTCAGTCACGCTTATTCTTCTTATGCGAAGTCTGATTGGCGGTTTGGTCGCGATGTTCCCGAACATTCTGCCGAGTATTGTCGTTTTTGGCGTGCTCGCGCTCCTTGGAGTTAAAGTGGATATTGGCTCCATGATGACCGCGAGTGTTGCCTTGGGGGTTACGGTGGACGGAACTCTTCATTTGCTGACCTGGTTCAAACGCGGCATTCAGGCGGGCTGCAGCCGAAAAGAGGCGATTATTTACGCCTACTCAAACTGCGCGACCGCGATGGTTCAGACGACAATCATCTGCAGTTTGACATTTCTGGTTTTTACGTTCAGTGATTTTGTGCCGGAAGCTCGATTCGCGTGGATGCTGTGCATTCTCCTGATTGTGGCACTCGTGACGGATCTTTTGCTGACCCCGTCACTTTTGGCGAGTCCCTTGGGCGCGTTTTTGGCATCAGGAGCGAAACCTTCGCCGGTAAACCTGAAGGAGAAGGAGAGCCAGACGAGGTGAAGTAAGGCGGGTTTTCAGCGCGGCACGGGCAAGCGTCTTTGGAGGTCATGCCGAGAATGAACGAACCTTGAAACGAATTTCCCCAAACTCTTTTCTCAGAGGAGAAAGATGTTTGGGGAAGTTTTTTTGTTTCTGAAAGTTGAAAATTTGAAACCAATGGAGAATCTCAATCCGTCCAGAATGAAAAAGCCGCAATTTTTTTGTGAAGTTCAGTGGATATTTGAGCAGAATCGTTAAATTTAAATCTATTTGAAAAAAAAATAATACGGAGTATTTATTTTGCCGAAATTTAAAAGAAAAATTGTAGGCAAAATAGGTGAGTCCTACTTCCAGTTTAAAATTTTTTCGGTATAATAGATACGAGATATTTTAAACACCGCAAAATATATTGTTTTTTAAAGTCAACCAATGGAGTGAAATAATGTCCAAAACCGCAAATCTTCCCGGGTCGTTTTTTGGTCCGCCAACCCTCGTTGAATTGATTCGGCATCGCGCAAAATATCAGCCGGATGATTTGGCATTTGGTTACCTAGTTGACGGCGATACGGATATGCTTCGCATGACAAACCTTGATCTTGACACCCGGTCACGCGCCATCGCGGCCTGGCTCCAGGAACATGGCTTGACTGGAGAACGCGCGATGCTTCTTTTTCCGCCGGGCCTTGATTTTATCGCGGCATATTTTGGTTGTCTTTACGCGGGTGTTGTCGCGGTTCCTGTTTATCCTCCGAGGAAAAATCGTTCCGCGAATCGTGTTCAGATTGTTGCGCAGGACTGCGGCGCGAAAATCGCTCTGACGAATGGTGAAGTTCTTGGAAGAAGCGAGCAGCAGTTCAGAGAGACGCCATTTCTTGATTCCATGATTTGGCTGAATACGGATGAAGTCGTTTCTGAAAACGCGGCGAACTGGTCAATGCCGGATATTAATGGCGATACGGTCGCGTTCCTCCAGTATACTTCGGGATCTACCGGAGATCCGAAGGGAGTAGTGATTACGCATACTAATTTGATGCACAATTCGGCGACGATTGGTCACGCGTTTGAGCATACTCGAACGGGAATTGGTGTTTTCTGGCTTCCCACGTACCATGACATGGGGCTTATCGGCGGTATTCTTCAGCCGCTTTATGTCGGGCGTCCGAATATTTTGATGTCTCCGATGGCGTTCCTTCAGCGTCCATTCCGTTGGCTTTCCGCTATTTCCCGTTATCAGGCGACCACCAGCGGCGGGCCAAACTTCGCGTATGAATTGTGCGTGAAAAAGGTGAAGCCGGAACAGGTTAAACAGCTGGATTTGAGTTCGTGGAAAGTCGCGTTCAACGGAGCGGAACCGGTGCGTCCCGAAACGATGAAGGCTTTCGCGGAAAAATTCGCTCCTGCCGGTTTCAATCCGAACGCTTTTTATCCATGTTACGGTCTGGCGGAAGCTACGCTCCTGGTTTCGGGCGGTTACGTAGAGCCGAAAGCGACTGAAAAGTATTTTAACGGCGAACTTTTGCGCAAAGGCTGGGCATTGGAAGTTGCTCCCAATGCTCCCAAGGCGCGCTGCATCGTGGGAAATGGCGCTCCGATGCCGGATCAGTCGGTCGCTATCGTGAATCCCGATACGGAAAAACTTTGCGTTGACGGTGAAGTTGGTGAAATCTGGATGAGCGGCCCCAGCACGACTCAGGGGTACTGGAAGAAACCGGAAGTAACCGCGCACTGTGTTCGCCAGAGCGTCATGACAAAAGACGGGAAAGAGATTCGGCCAGACTATCATTTCTTCCGTACTGGTGACCTTGGTTTCATGTGGGGCGGCGAACTTTATGTTTCCGGACGTCTCAAGGACATGATCATTTGGCATGGTGTCAACCTTTATCCGCAGGATATCGAGCTGACGATTCAGAACGCGCACGAACTTTGCCGGGCGGATTCCGGGGCGGTATTCGCTCTTGAGCAGGATGGCCGTGAGATGCTGGTACTTGTTCAGGAAGTGGACAAAAAAGTTGGCGCGGATTACGCGGAGGTGATCGAGGAAATCAAAAAGAAGGTCTCAAAAGAACACGAACTGCCGTTGGACTGCATTTACCTGATTCGGCATGGAGCGATTCCGAAGACCTCAAGCGGCAAAATCCAGCGTAACGCGACTCGAGTTGAGTTCCTCGCGGATAATTTTGATCCTCTTGCCGCCTGGAACGCGCTGGATGGAAAAATTATGCTGGAAGCCGAATTCGCGGAGCTTAAGGCGGCCAGAGCTGCCGCCGGTACGGATTCCGCGGCTCCGAAAGCTGAAAAAATCGCGGCGGAGGACCATGATTCTGAAGAAATTATGGCTTTGATTCCCGACCTTGAAAGCCGTCAGCCTTCTTTCGCGACGCCAAAACCGTATCCAATTTCGCCGGAGCCTCTGGAAGAGCGTCTCGCAAAACGGGCTGCTCGTGAACAGGCCGCCATATTCCAGGCCGCGCAGGGACAGGAAGCGATGATGGGAGCGTTCACTGGCGATGAAGACGGCGAAGCACGACTTGACGCGCCAGCTGCCGGTGACGACTGGGATGATTTTGACGATGACCTCGAAAGCATGGTCGCCGCTCTGGGCGGTGATGGCGCTGGAATGGATCCTGTTCTGGAGGAACTGTTGGAGGCGGCAAAATCACTCAATACGGAGGGACTTCCTGAGGAGCTTCGCCAGACGAAATATGTTTTGCGCCTTTTCAAGATTATCGAGCGTGAGGTTCGCAGTATCGCGCGTGAGCGCGCTATCGGCATGACGGTTAATACGGCCATTACTGAACTCGGCATGGATTCTCTTGAACGAATGGAGATTATCAACATTCTGGAAGAGGATTTTGGCGGTCGTTTCCCGGAAATGGTGCTTCAGGATCTGATCACGGTCTGCGATGTCGCGGAGGCAATTTGCAAATTCATGGGTGATTCTCCCCGTTTGCGTACGCTGCTTACCTCCTCAAAGGTTTCAGCCGCGGCAAAGAACGCTGGCGATGAGGTTTCGGCTTCTTCCAATGTTTCTGTCGAAATACCGGAAGAGTACTATGTTTTCGCGAAGAGTCCGGAATATCGTCAGCTTCGCCAGTCTATCGACTCGGTTCTGGACGCGGGACTGCGTAATCCATACTTCACGACGCATGACGGCCAGTCGAATGACAAAACTGTGATTAATGGCAAGGAGTACATTCATTTTTCCAGCTATAATTACCTGGGACTTGCCTGCCATCCGGAAGTAATGAAAGCCAGCCAGGACGCAATTCAGCAATACGGCTGCAGTTCTTCGGCAAGTCGTCTGGTTTCAGGGCAGAAGAAAATTCACCTTGAACTTGAACGAAAGATCTGCGAATTTAACCGCACAGAAGATTCGATAGTTTTTTCGGCGGGTCACCATACCAATGAAAGCGTTCTTGGTAAATTGTGCGGAAAGGGTGACCTGATTCTTCATGATTCACTCGCGCATAACAGTATGGTCATGGGGTCTATCCTGTCCGGAGCGCAGCGTCGGCCGTTTGAGCATGATAATTGGGAAATGGTTGATGATTTTCTCCGCCGGTATCGTTCTCATTATCGGAAAGTCTGGATCGCGATTGAAGGCGTCTACAGTATGGACGGCGATATCGCGAGTATTCCGGAATTTATTGAGGTCAAGAAGCGCCATAAAGCTAATCTTTATGTTGACGAAGCGCATTCCATGGGACCACTTGGACCGCGCGGGGCGGGAGTTTGTGACTATTTCGGAATCGATCCCAATGAGGGTGACATCTGGATGGGAACGATCAGCAAAGCTTTGGCTTCAACTGGCGGTTACGTTTCCGGTCAGAAGGAACTCATTGAGTATTTGCGCTACACGACGCCGGGATTTGTGTTCAGCGGAGCGATTTCGCCAGCTGCTACGGGGGCCGCGTTAGCCGCCATCAAAGTTTTGGAACGTGAACCGGAGCGAGTAGAGCGTCTGCGCAAAAACTCCGAACTTTTCCTGAGCCTTGCGAAAGAAGCTGGTCTGAATACCGGTTTGAGCAAGAATACTCCTGTGATCCCGATTATTTACGGTAACTCGCAGCTGAGTCTTTACGTTTCCCAGCGTCTCTTTGACCGTGGAATCAATGTTCAGCCCATTATGCACCCGGCAGTGGAAGAGAAGGCTTCAAGACTTCGTTTCTTCATGACAGCCATTCATACCGAAGAAGAAATTCGGTATACGGTGAAGGCACTCGTGGAAGAAACCGAGAATATGAAGAAATTTCTTCTGAGCTGATTCTCTTTTTGAGCGGTAAATTCGAATGAATGAGGCGGAGCCTGAAGGTTCCGCCTTTTTTGTCGCACGATTTCTGGATAAATAAAAAATCGGCCTGGAGATGAATCCGATAGATTCAGAACAGACCGATTTTCGCTTTAATTAAGAGCGATAAAATAAAAACTTTAACGGGATGTCAAGTTTTTATTTCTGGATAATATGCGCTCCGGAAGCGGGACGGGTAACGAAAAAGTCCGCGTCGATACCGGTTGCCGATTTATATTCGGAACGAATTGAAGCGATGATGGAGTCAACCTCCGCGGTTTTGATGAGCGACACCGTGCAGCCGCCGAACCCCCCGCCAGTCATGCGAGAACCGTAAACGCCTCCGGCAAGGCCAATTTTTCTGGCAGCTTCAACCAGAATATCAAGTTCCGGGCAGCTGATTTCAAAATCATCCCGCATTGAAGCGTGGCTTTCGTACATTAAATTTCCAAAAAGTTCATAATTTCCCTGCTCGAGAGCGGCAACCGCGTCGTTGGTACGCTTGATTTCCCCGACAACGTGTCGGCAACGACGGAATTGAACATCAGAAAGCTGATTTTTTCCGGCTTCAAGCTGATCCATACTCAGATCACGCAAAGAATTTACGCCAAGGATTTTCGCAGAATCAAAACAGGCGGCACGGCGTTCCGGGTATTCGCTTCCGGAAAGCTGATGCTTTACGCGGCTGTTGATGATCAGAATGCTCAGATCGGGGGAAGTAAATGGGACTAATCTGGTTGAATAGTCACGACAGTCCAAAAGCATAATATGATCTTTGGCCCCCATGGCTGAAATGAACTGATCCATGATTCCGCACGGCATTTTGGCGTATTCGTGTTCCGCATGCTGGCAGATCAGAGCTTTGCGGACAGGATCAACGTTAGCCTCCGTAATGGCTTCCAAAAGAGTACCCACGGCGACTTCAAGGGCCGCGGAACTTGAAAGGGCGGCACCAAGCGGAACATTCGCGTGAATGACAGCGACGAAAGAGTCTGCCTGAACCGAAGGGGTTTCAGCCAGGTATCCGGCAATAACTCCCTGGACGTACTCAAACCAGTCTACTCTGGGGCCAGGGGTGATTTTTCCGGAAAGTTTAACGATGGCAGGATTCCGTTTTGCAGTAGAGTAGATTTTAGCGGTACCCGGCTGAAGATTATCTTCAGGAAGAGCAGGTGCCGCGCAGATGATTACGTTACGTTCAATCGCCATTGGGAAAACGAATCCCTCATTATAGTCGGTATGTTCGCCAATGACATTCACGCGTCCGGGAGCCGTCACGATCCATTGAGGGGCGCGGCTGAAATGCTGTTGGAAGGAATCCTTGGTTTCTTGAAGAAGTTTTTCAAACATGGAAAAGTCCTTTGAGTTTTGAGGTTGATGAAGTATTAAAAAATTCAGAACAGCCGCTTCAAAGGAGACCGTCTGGCATTTTTTCACTCACTTTATTTTGGCAAAGTTCTTTTATTTTAATTCATTCTTCGGGAATTTGAAGGGGGAGGGAAGAAATAAAACTTATTTTCAGGTTTAATTTGGAAAAAAACCTGGAAAGCAAACGATTCCAGGTTTTATTCATGAAATTTCCGATTTCAGGCCAGCTTCTTGAGTATCATGAAATCTGATTAATTGTTTGAAGCTGAGAAATGATCTGAAAAAGTTTATCCTGCGTTTCAGAATCCATTTCATCCTGGGCCGGGTAATTTTGAAGCAATGAGCGCAAAAGAGCAATATCCTGAAATTCCTGAGTTTTTGTGATATTTTCATCGGCCTCAGAGAAAGACGAATAAGAATTTTGTTGATTCAATGAGGAGGAGGATTTTCCCGCTCCTTTGAATTCAGACAAAAAGTCGGACTGCGATGAAACGCACTGCTTTCGAGAGGGAGTTGAAGGCAAATGCCGGTCAATTGGCAATGCCTCACGTTTTTGCGCGGCTTGCTCTTCATTTTCAGTATGCCCTAAAAATGGAGAATCCTCAATCAATGATTCCGGACGATAAAAATCTTTATTAGGATATTTCGTCATGGAGGAATCCGCGGAAATGACATTGGGAACCAAGTGAACCGAGGTATTCCCCGGAACAGCCGCGGAATGAAACGCCTGCTGCTGGTGAACCGGAATGGAATTGAATGGCACGCTCTGATTCTGCGAGGGGAAATCAGATGATTTAACAGGATTTCCGCCCTGACGTTCCTGGGCAATCCGACGCATTTGACTCTTCACCAAATCCTGCATTTCAAACCAGTACGAAGCTGGGGCCATAATCCGCTGATTACTCAGATTTTCTTCCCGTAACGCGTTCAGGATTTGATGAAGGAGTTTCATCGAATGAATGGTGTCATCCATCATCGCGTCCGCGATTAGTTCATCAACCGACATTCGCCGCGCAGGTGATGAAATGTGACTCGGCTGGCAATGAGAAATGAACGGAGAGAATGAGTTTTTCTCCTCGGATACTCTTCCCCCTTGAGATGAAACCGAATCGGCAGTTGAATTTTCCCAAGCCGTTTTTTGAGTCGTACCCGCAAATTTGGCAAAAGACTCATTGGAAGGTGAGACTCTGGAGAACGTTTGGGATGACGAATCGGTTTCAGAAGACATGACGTACGGATTCCCCGAAGAATAAGAGGGAGAGATCCACGCGGAATCGTTCTTTTCGGGAAAATGAATGTTCGAAATGCCTTTGAAAATGTCGAATAAATCATCGTCATGGTTTTTCGCGGAGGATTCATGAATGGCGGATTCCGGCACACGCAAATCGTTTTCGCCCGCGATAGGCGCACGATTTTCCGATTCCGTCCAGTCTTCATGCTGGGCATTTTCCCGGGCTGACTCATCCCATTCTTCCGGCATGGCATTGGCTTCATCAATCGCGTCCGACACTTCCTGAGCCTCGTCATACTTCCAGATCATCGTCGAGTCATCAGAAGATTCTTCCTCATAGTCAATTACGTGTTCAGAATCATCCAGGTCCAACTCGCCGAACGAAATTGAATTTTCGTCGGAAGAATCGCTCGAAGTGTCATTCGCTTTCGTTTCCCAATCGTCATCAAGGCTGCCGAACTCGATGGCTGAAGAAGCGGTATTTTTCAATTCTGCCCCATCCGGAATGTCCGCAAAAACTCCAGAAGAAGGTAATTCCTGAGAGGTATTTAAATTTCCGGTCCTGAACTGCTGAAGACTGTACCAGGCACGTTCAACGAGTTGCGGAGTAATTTGGTCGGGCCGGATTTGAGGTAATGCTTTGAGTTGCTCTGAGGAATCATCTGCGGCGGCGTCCTGTTCTTTTTTTCCCTCTTCGGTCATTGAAGAAAATGAATTTTCCCAATCCGCAAATCGTTCAGAATCGACCGCGGAGTCAGAGTCAACGTTTGAGAAGACACCAGTATCCGGAATTTCATCGGAAATTTCGCCGTCTTGTTTCAGGTCTATCGAAGAAAAGCTGCCATCCTGTTCGGTAACCTTTCCACGGTATTCTTCCAGCACTGTCACGAGAACGTGATTTGCCAATTGGTTTACCACACGAGGAATCCCATCCGTGAATTTATGGATAGCCCGGCATACTTCCTTTGAGAAAAGACCCGTCTGATCACCAGCCTGTTTAAGTTCTTCGCGTAGGAAAGCCGTGGTTTCATCACGATTAAAGGTTTCCAGAAAATACCTTGTCGTGATTCTCTGTGAGAAAGCGGAAAGCTGCCGGAATCCCAATTTTTCCTCAAGACTTGAGTTTCCAAACAGAATGACTCTTACCCCGCATCGAGGATTGAGCGGAAGGTCCAAAAGTTGACGAATTTCCTCAAAAACACGAAGAGCGCAGGCTTGAGCGTCGTCGATGAGCAGCAGGAGGCCAGCCTGAAACCTTCTCGCGGTTTCCAAATGCCGCGCGAAAGAAGTGCGCATAACAGGAAGATTTTCCGAAGCGCATTCCATCCCCAAATGAGAAAAAAGCGTCTCGTAAAAAACATTAGGGTGATTCAGGTTTCGACCGTTTAACGGAACTGTCTCGAATTTTCCCTGAAACTGTTTTTCCAGAGTTCGGCAAAGCAGCGTTTTCCCTGTGCCGGAAAGTCCCGTAATGAGAGCGATTCCTTCCTGATGTTCCACGCAGCGCGTAATTTGGCCTCGCGCATATTCCATGCCGCCAAAAGGACAATACGCATCCGCCGTCGGTTCCGCAAAAAACGGATGCTTTTCAAGGCCAAAAAACTCGTTTCCCATCATGATTGCTTCCTGATTTCCATCCCTGGTAGGTTCAGTACTTTCTTCAGCTTAAGTACGCTTCATACGTACCCTGACTTTAAAATTTCCAGTTCCATCTGAATAAATCGGTCTATCGAGAGTGATTCTTAATCTTTTTCTGTTTTTCTTTGAGCTTCCTTCGCGGATAACAATCGGATTTAACGAAGAGGCGAAATAGGTGAAGTATGCGAGCGGGTGATGAGGATAAGTGAAAGTTGAAGATTTGAAGAAATTTTTTGCTGGAATTTTCAAAACTCAATTTCCGGCGAAGGAGCGATTCTGATTTTTGCCTGCGTTAACCAGCAGCCAATCCATTTTCGAGTATTCATCCCCTCTACTCCTTCTCCCGATGCGAAACGCACTCCTTTTTCCCGCTTAAAGTCAATTTGATGAAGTTTCTCAGATTCAAGTTTAAATCCAGTTTTCGGACAAGTCGTTTTTGAAAGAAAATACGCGTTTCTGCCGAAATCTCACGCATTAACGTTAATTAAATTTAATGTGAGATTTCGGCAGAATTTAAATTTTTAGAGTAAAGAATCAGGCTAATTTTAGTAATCTTCTCAAAAGCCATTCCATGGAAAGCAGCGCGACAATCGCGTAAAGAAGAAAATGGGGAGGAATCACGGGCGAAGCGGAATCAAACTCGAGGAGGGTTCGAGTCCGATCTTTCACGAGGTCAGGAAGCCTGAGGATTTGCGGATCTTTTGAGTTTTGAAAAGCCAAACCGCCAGTTTGCTTTGATAAATTATCAAGAAATTCAGAGTTCTTTTGCGGGTGATCGCGTTCAGTGTCGGAAAGAAGGATGTCGAAACGCTGAATGAGTTTTTCAGAAGAATCGGAAATCGGGAGTTCAATTCTGGCTTTTCCTTCTTCAATAATGGAAAATCTTCCAGAATAAAGTCCAGGCATTGCTCGATCAGCAAGCATACGGAGCGCTTGAATTTTTCCATTTGGCAGAAAAACCTCAGCCGTGACTTCAGGGAATTGCGTGATTGAAAGCGGCTGAAGGGTTGAATCAAACAGTTGGGCACGCACTTCAATCGGATCACCAGGAAAGAAATTTTTTCTTTCAAGCATCAGGCGTCCTCGATGAGATTGCTGCAGAGTTCTTCCCTGAGTCACGTAGTGAATTATCTGAACGTAAAATCTCGTGAAATAATCAGGATCCATCGCGCGCAAACGCCAGAATTCGCCAGTTCCTAAATAGAAAGTCCGGCCAGCTCCGTAAAATTGAGTAGCGAGCAAAATAGGCAGCGTATTTCCAAGCCTGGTTTGAGGATTTGAAAAAAAGGCAAGAGCAGTTGCGCCAGCCCGCAAATTCTTCGTTGGAAAATGTCCGTAAACTCCAGGAAATTTACCCCAGATTTCTTCACTGCTGGCGAGATGATTGTCAAGTTGAAGATATGACGCGTCACGCCCCGCCGGCGTCCAGTCCAATGGCCAGATTTCGTCAGCCGTAAAGGTATTTTGACGTAAGGAAGAAGTACGGTCAAAAAATTCAACGGGACACAGAACGCGAATTTTTTCCAATTCGGGGGCATCCATCCATCCGCCCACCATTCCCATAAAAACTGGTCCGGCAATAAAAATCAGTCCGCCTCCGTGTCTCGCGGTCCATTCTTCAACCCAATCGATTTGGTCAGGAGTGAGTGCTTTCCAGTCCGGATCCACAGACAGAATGCAGTCGTACGCGAAAAGCTCTTCGCGTGTTTCGGGAAAACGAATCAGAACGCGTGTCGCGTCCTGCTGAATCTGTTTACGAAGAATATCCTCTTCTTCCTGATTTTTCGGCATTGCTTTTTCTGGAGGGAGGGCACTTTGAAGGAAAACATCGGTTTCGATGTTTTTGTCGCGGTGGAGAGCCGCGGTCAGGAATTGGTATTCACGCATTGGCCCTCCGGCAAAAATCAGAACACGAGTTTTACGCTCCATGACGTCCACTTCAGATTCGCGTGAATTATCTTTCAAATCCAGTTCTCGATCCCCTGGCCGAATACGCAGTGAATAGAGATATTTTCCGATGGGCTGCGGTTCAACCTTGAATTCGAAGGAAAACTGTTTTCCGGTTTCAGTAAGAAGGATATTTTGAGTCGCGATGAGAGTTTCTGATTCCGGGAGGCTGTTGGAGGCAGGGATCCGCGAGTCGGCGGTTTCCGCTGAGCCGGTGGAGTCTTGCGCGTTCGCGTCAGCTTTTTCCGTTTTTTCGTTTTGGGATTGAATTTTCACGGAAGAAGAATCGGGGGCGGAAGTGAGAGGTTTTCGGAAAAGGTCCACCACGATCTCACGTGGATTTTTTTCATATTGAAAACCAGTGCCTTCAGCAGCAGCGCGAATGATGAATGGGTCCTGCGGAAGGACTCGAGCCGGAACTTCCATCTCGGTTAGGCGAAAATTTTCGACAGTCTGATCGGAACCAAATCCCAAAGTAAAAATAGGAATTTCCTGTTTTTGAGCGGTTTCAATGAGCAGAGCGGCTTCCGCTCCAGCATTCTGGACTCCGTCAGAGCACAGCAGGATTCCAGAAACAGGGAGTTCTGGATGACTGAGAATCCATTCGCGTATTCCATCTGCCTGGCGGGATTGCTTTCCATGCGGCGAGAGAATTTTTTCCCAATCGGGAAAAAGATCATGGTTTTCATTGGATGATTTTGAAGGCTCGGCCTGAGCATCATTCAGATTCGGGGCAGGAGAATCGGCAGCATTTGAAAGCGCGAGCTTTTCCGCCGACCAGACCAGACGCGCGTCAGAATCCAGTGCGAAGAAAAGAAGATCGTGCTTTTGGTTGAGAGCGCGAAGCAGAGGCGTTGATTTCCAAAGTTCAGCCATGACTTGAGAACGCGCCGGGGAAGCGTTTTCAATCGTTTCGGGGAGAGTCATGCTTAATGACGTGTCGCAAAAAACGAGAAAACGGGAATTTATCTCGCGTTCTTTTTCCGTAATCCACTGGGGCTGGAGATAAATCCAGAGAAGAACAAACAGAACGAGAATTCTCAGGCAGGGCAAAAAGTATTTCCAGAACAGTGAAAGTTCCACACTGTCTTTCCGGTAAATTTTCCAGACACACCAGATCATGAGGAGTAAAATTGCCAAGGGCAGGATCCAGTCGCTATTGGCGTGAATTCGTTCCAAACGCGGCATCATTTTTCACCTCCGTGGGTAAGTCTTTTGGCTGATTTTATGTTTCTTTTGGCGAAATCCATTGCCGTGCGGGAAAAATATTGGCGACTCATGCTGCCCGATCCTAAGTGCCAACTGGCACTGGCTGCCATCAACATTTCCAAAATTATCCAAATTAACATAAAGACAAGAATCCAGTCGCTAAGCGGCGAACGTCCCGTGTCATCCGCTTTAAAATGAAATTTCTCGGATGAAACGAAATCGAACGGAATATTTTCAAAGGTTCTTGCCAATTCTTCCCGCGAGATTTTCTTCAGGTCTCCTTCTCTTTGGTCCACATTAACCGCAAAAAGTCTTTTTTCATTCGAATGTTCCAAACCTTTCAGCTCGGCCCAAAAGACGCCAGGCTGAGGCACAGGAGACGTTGATATTTCCAGCTTTCCATCCTGAGAAGCAATGGCGGCAGGCCGTTCCCAAAGAGTAGCGTCCGGATTAAAGAAAGAGGCGGTTCCCTCAAATTCATTACCCCTGAAACTCGTCATTAAAGAGTCGCCAACCTGCCAGAAAAAAAACTGTTCCTGAGTCAAAAATGCTTGAAGCTGAAGGACCATCACGACGAAGGACCCCTGCGTAAACGGATTGGGACGGGAAGGATCGCCTACCGGCCAATCGGTCCACGTTCGGTCGGCTGTCGTGAGGAAAAGAACGATTTTTCCCTGTCCGTATTTTCTTTCCAGAACCAGCGGCGCGTTATTTCTTAACGCGGCGATCACATGAACATCGCCGAGAGTATCCATGCCCGTTTCCGGAGAATTTTCAGGCGAATTTTCCGACAAATCTTCCGGCGAAGTACCTGCCGGGGAATTATCGTTCAGGTTTTCCTTCTCCTTTTTTCTGGATTTTTGCGTTAACGCGGTCTCATCCTGAAGAGGAATGATTTTTTCCAGGGATGAATCATCCAGCGTAAAGTAACGCTCGACATGGATTGAATTGAAAAGGGCCTCGCTTTCTCCGGAAAAAAGCCGAAAAATTGGATGAGGTGCGACACGGATATCCGGTGAGGCATAGTATCTGGGAAGTTCTTCCATTTGATCCAGCAATACCGGAAAAAAACCTTTTCCGTCGCGGAACCATTTTTGAGCATTAATTGGCTCCGTATTTGGTCCCGTGAAAACGCAAAGGCCGCCTCCATTTTTGACAAATTGTTCAAGCGCGGAGACCGCTTGCGGTTCAAGGCGGGTGACGTCCAAAAGATAAATACTCCGAAACGCGTTCAGATCATTCGTGCTTAAGAATCGGGCTTTTTCCACGCGCGGAACCAGACCGGTTTGGACTCGCTCGCCAGGGGAAAGTGCCGTTCGCAGGAAACGTGAGGTTGAGGCGTCCAGAGAATCA
Source organism: Thermoguttaceae bacterium (assembly GCA_017408405.1). Taxonomy (GTDB): domain Bacteria; phylum Planctomycetota; class Planctomycetia; order Pirellulales; family Thermoguttaceae; genus RGIG3701. The sequence goes on along the minus strand of JAFQUP010000203.1, from coordinate 9,656 downwards.
TCAATGATCAGGACTGGCTCAAAAGGCGGAATGAAGAGAGAGGCGAATGCCTGATTGTCCTCCGCAAGGGCGTCTGGGGGAAGAGAAACCCGAACTCCGTAATTGCCAGCAAGCGGAAACGTTACCGGAAAAGTCGCGGTCACGCTTTCCCCTGGCGGGATTTCCTCGACCGTTATGGCTGGAAGGGCCTGCGCGACGGCGGATGAAGAAGGATCTGAAGACAGAGAAGCCGCGGTTTCCGCTTTTTGCCCTGATTCCGCCTTCTTCTCCTCTTCACCAACCAGAAATATCTCGGGATGAAGGACCGTATTCCGCGCGGGGGAAATTCCAAAATTGGTAACCCGCACAGACATTAAAAGCGGAACTCCGGCCGCACGAATACCTTCAAGCGGTTTCAGGGCACTGAGCGTAAGATTCGGATGTTCGGCTGGGGCACAGTCAATCAAACGAAGCTGAATTCCCTCACTGGCAAATTTCCTGAACAGGGAAACCAGAGCTGGATTTTCATGCCAGTCTCGATGTCGAAAATCTGAGATTACGTAAAAAATACGGTTTCCTTCAATCGATTCGGGCACAAGCTCCGCCGCGTAAGAAAGAGTCTCGGGAAGACCTTCAGGAAAATACGCTGGCTTCAATGATGCGGGAGAGAACGTTTCCCGAAAATTTCGACTGATTCTCTGGTCGTGAATATCCGCTTTACGGGTATTTTCGTGGACCTGAGAAGTGCGCAGGAATGTCAGACTATGCGCTCCTGCCTGTTGGGATAGTTCATCCAAAAGTTTTTGGATTGATATTTGGGCATTTTCAAAAGCGGATCCTTCCCCCATGCGGTCCGCCATGGAAAAACTATCGTCAAGCACAATCACATGGTGAACTTTACTTCCGCCCGGCAAAAAACCGCGCAGCGTTGGCCCCGCGAGAAGTAAAACGGGCAAAGCAATCAAAATCACGCGCATCAATAAAAGAAGAAGTTCCTTCATTCGTACCCGGGTCCGATGCTTTCGGTACGCGGTAAGAAGGAATTCCATCGCTCCCCAATCGACCTGACGAAAACGCAGGAGATTGATGAGATGGATAACCAGCGGAATAAAAACGAAAAATAGTCCCCAAAGGAGGAGCGGATTCGTGAACATGGCGTATCAGAGGGAGCTTCCTTTAAATGACCAAAATATCTTATCGTGAACGTTTCAAAAGGACCTGCGCCAGAGTTTTGTCAAAAGCATCGCTGGTTCGGACCTGGGCATAGTCAATCTGGTTCGCGGCGCAGCCTCGTCGAATTTCGGAAAGAAAATCGTTCATTGCTTCGAGGTAACCTTCGCGCAGCGCGCGCGGATTGCAGCGTAAAATTTCAGAAAACTCCAATCCCTGAAAACGGGTTGGCCCCTGAAAAGTAAATTCCAGCTCATCATCATCCAGAATATGGAAAATGAGAATGTCATGACCGCGCGAGCGAAGCGTTTTCAGCCCTTTCCAAAGTTCAGGCCTGGGGATGAACAGATCGCTGAAAAGGCAAACCATTCCGCGCTTTGGGAAAATATCCGCGCTTCGCATCAGGACGGATTCAATGGAGGTTTTGTCCTGCGGCCTCACCAATTCCAGAGCCTGAATGAGTGAATTAAGGTGACTGCGGCTCGTGCGCTGCGGAATAATTTGACGAATCTCCGAGTCAAAACAGATTCCGCCTACGGAATCCTGCTGACGAAGAAGCTGCCACGCGATGGAAACAGCCAGTGTCGCGGCATAGTCAAATTTACTCATTTTTTCAGCACTTCCGGAATACCGCATACTGCGCGACGCGTCAATCAGAAGAATCGCTCTGAGATTCGTTTCAGCCTCATACTGCTTCACAAAAAAACGATCCTGCTTTCCCCATACTTTCCAGTCGATACGGCGCAGATCATCTCCGGGAACGTACTGGCGGTGCTGGGCAAATTCCATGGATTGACCAAAAAACGGACTTTTATGCCGCCCTGAAAGCATTCCCTCCATCAGGTATCTGGCACGAAGTTCCAGCTTTCGGATTCGTTTAACCGATTCCGGATGAAAATAACTCGAATTTGACGGCTGGATTTTGGCAGGCATTTCACTTTCTCAAACTACTCAGTTACTGAATGGACTTCCTTAAATGCTTGACCGCTTTTTCTGTCAACATTCTGCCGCGTGGTGAACGGACGATTAATTCACTGCGTAAAAGAAATGGTTCCACTTCATCCACGAGAGTATCCGGCGCGACGTTCATCGTGTGCGCGACTGCCTCCACGCCAACGGGACCACCCCCGAATACTCGAAGTATTACGTCCAGATATTTTCTGTCCTGACGATCAAGCCCCAAAACATCAATTTCCTGCATCTGCATCGCTCGGCACGCAACGTCCAGGGAAACTTTTCCATTGGCTCGGCTTACGGCGTAATCGCGAACCCAGCGAAGGCGATTATTGGCAATTCGCGGAGTTCCACGGCTTCTTCGGGCAATTTCCGACGCCGCCTCCGGACTGATTTCCACCTTCAGTTTCGCCGCGTTACGTTCAATGATCAGAGCAAGATCCGTTTCCGGATAAAAATCAAGATGTTCGCGCATCTGAAAACGGTCGCGAAGCGGAGCGGAAAGCAAACCCGCGCGTGTCGTGGCCCCTATGACCGTGAAAGGACGCAGCTGCATATTGATGGTTCTGGCTCCGCTTCCCTCCCCAATGACCAGATCTATCCGGAAATCTTCCATTGCCGGATAAAGAAATTCCTCAACCGCTTTTTGCATTCGGTGAATTTCATCGATGAAGAGTACGGAACGTTCTTCCGCGTTCGTAAGATACGGAATCAAATCTTTAGGAGCCTTGAGAGTCGCACCGCTCGCGATTTGGCAGGAAACTCCCAGTTCATGCGGTATGCAGGTTGAAAAAGTCGTTTTTCCAAGTCCAGGAGGTCCGTCAAAAAGAATATGCCCTAATGGTTCACGCCGTTTTTTCGTCGCGTCAATCGCGATTAGAATCCGCTCGTAAACATCTCGCTGCCCAATCATTTCATTAATGCGTGTCGGACGCAGCGCGCCGTCGTCGTCCTGAACTCCGTCCGCCGGTATGTTTAGCCGGTATGGAATGTCCTCCTCTGAAAAATTTATTCCGGAAGAAGGAGCGGATCCTGCCTGGAATTCGGATTGGGATTCAAAATCATCATCAGGATTTGAAGTAAGGAGCGTTTGACGCGGCATGGCTTGGCTCTATCTGGAAAAATGAGGTGATGAAAAAGGAAAATTTTCAAATATCTCATTAATTATACCAAATTTAAATTTTTTGAAAAGGGCCGTACCCCAATTCTCACGCTCCTTTTTAAAATCAGCAGTTTTCCTCACGATATTTTTTGACGATTTTACCCGTGAAGTCAATTTTATGCAGCGGCTGAACTACGGCACTGGTAATGTTTCGCAGGTGTGCGGCGTAACGTTTGAAGTAACGGAGCGCCAGTACGTAAACAACGTCCGCGGTTTCCGCGTTCTGGCGTTTTTGGAGATACCATTGGATTTGTTCGTCGCAAGTATCCTCCAGCTCGGAAGTGCGGTAAATTAATTCTTTCGCCGCTTCTTTGTCGTCATTCACGAAAATTTCACAGCAAAGTTTCGTGTCGGTCAGGAGTACTTCGTAAAGGGAGTTCATTTGATCTTTCATGCCGTCGGATGGAGCTTCACCCTCGACAGCCAGATCGTAAAAGTTTTTAGCGATGTCCCCAAGACGCTCCGCGTCTTTGACGACGCTCATGAGCATAAATGTGAATGGAAGGAAATTATGGTTCACGACAGATTTAAGAAAAAGTTCCTTGCGTATGGCACGTTCGGCTTTATTAATCTGTTTATCTAATGTGAAAACTTCTGATTTTACCGTTTCAGCATCCTGAAGGCGCAGGAACGCTCCGCAGCTCAAAAACATAACCCGATGAGCACTTTCCAGCATTTGAGCAAATTCTCTCCGCATGGTTTCCGAATGAACTGCAATATTTTTTTTGAAAAAAAACCACCGAAACATTTTCGGACCTCCGTAGTATTTGAAAACCTTCCAAAAATGGAAAATGATATTGATTCAGGTTTTCCCGAAAAACACGTCTTTTCAGGCGCGGAAGGAGAATCCCTTGAGGTTTTCTTCTCCCGTGAGGTTCATCTTACAAAAAAAGCCATATTCCGACAAGCGGTATGAGAACATAAACCGTGATCAGCCAGGCAAAAACATACTTGCGGCTATGTTCCGCGTTTTTAGCCAGTGTTTTGGCCCCAAGCAGCGGAAATCGCATGAATGGAAGCGGATAGTAGAGCAGGAGACCGCTGACATTGAAAAGCATATGAACCAGCGCCAGGGTCAGACCGGCCGTTCCGGGGTAAGCCATGGCCGCGAGGATGGCGGTAATGGTCGTTCCAATATTCGCTCCAATGAGGATCGGGTAAATCACGTCCAGCCGAAGAACACCGGACGCGACCAGAGGAACGAGCAGCGATGTTGTGATACTGGACGACTGAATGATCATCGTAACAATAATGCCAATGACAAGACCAAGGAAGCCATTCTTTGAAAGAACACGGTTCAGCATCTCTTCAATCCTGGATTCCATGAGTACTTTCATATTACTTGTGATATTTGCCAGCGTGTAGAAAAGAATCACCAAAGCCAGAACCATCATCAGAATCGCGGCACATGTCGGCACGCAAAACCTGGAAAGCATACTTCCAATGAAGTCAACTGGAATCGCGACAAGTGTGGGAAGCGGATTCCAGCCTGCTCCCGAAGTACCGCTTCCTGCCGGCAGGAACCCCACCAGATACTGAGCGGTTTTGCTCAATATCCCAAACTTGAGCTCCAAGGGAAAGATGGTAAAAACCGTCAAAATGTTAAATACGTCCTGAAGCGCGCCGACACTGTACGCCTTACTGAATGTTTTTCTCTCTCCGATATGTCCGAGCGCAACGATATTACAGGTAATTGAGGTACCGATATTGGCACCCATGACAAACGGTACCGCCTGCTCCAGAGTAAACGTTCCGGCCGCGACCATCGCGACCGCGATACTTGTTGTTGCGGAAGAACTTTGCATGATGGCGGTCAGAAAAATGCCAAGACTTAAACTTAGAAAAGGATTTTTGAAATTGGTAAGAAGAGAATTCCAGCTGCTTTCGTAGATCTGTGTCAAGCTTTCAGTCGCGTCGCCGAAAAGTTTAACTGCCACCAGGAAAAGAAAAACCAGGGCCGCAAATAAAAATGCCCGCATTATGATTTCTATCCTGCTTATTGATTTTGAGTTGGTTTCCATTATTCTCCCCATGGGGTTAAAACTGAAATATCACCCTCAACAAATCGAGCCATTCTTTTTATTGTCCATATTTTACCACATAAAAAATAAAACGCAAGAGTTCCTTTATTAAAATCAGGTTAAATTTATCTGGAAAAAAGAAAATCTCGAAATAGAGATGGAGCCATGCGTATGTGCATAAAAAAACGCCGCTTTAATCAAAACGGCGTTCTTGGAGCTATGCTCTGGGGGAACTATTAAAGGTTGCCCATTTTCCAGATGAGGTCGGCAGCGCGATTGCTGTAACCCCATTCATTGTCGTACCAGCTAAGGCACTTGAGCATATTGTCGCCCATGACCATGGTCCACGGACCAGCGAAAATGCTGGAGTGAGAATCGTCGACGATGTCCTGGAGGACGATCGGATCTTCGGTGTAGTCGAGAATTCCCTTCATCGGGCCTTCCGCGGCAGCTTTCATCGCAGCGTTGACGGCTTCTTTCGTGACGGGTTTCGCGGTTTCGACGACGAGGTCAACAACGGATCCGGTCGGGGTGGGAACGCGAATGGAAATACCAGTCAGTTTGCCCTGAAGTTCCGGAATTACGAGTCCGACAGCTTTGGCGGCGCCGGTGGAGGTCGGAATCATGTTCATCGCAGCAGCGCGAGCGCGATAGGGATCCTTGTGGGGCAGGTCAAGAACGCGCTGGTCGTTCGTGTAGCTGTGAACGGTCGTCATGAGACCCTTGACAATACCGAAATTGTCATTGATGACCTTGGCGAACGGAGCAAGGCAGTTCGTCGTGCAGGAAGCGTTGGAGACGTATTTCATGTCAGCGGTGAGCTGATCGTCGTTGACGCCGAGAACGCAGGTGAAGTCGGGATCGGTAGCCGGAGCGGAGATGACGACTTTTTTGCAGCCTTTGTGGGAGTCGAAACCAGCTTTGCCGTCGGCAGCGCGTTTCGTGAACAGACCGGTGGATTCCAGAACGACATCAACGTTCAGGTCGCCCCACGGCAGGTTGCCCGGATCACGTTCGGCGAAAATTTTGACAAATTTGCCGTTGACGTTCAGACCGCCGTCAGCAACTTCGACCGTACCGGCGAAACGACCGTGAACGGAGTCATATTTCAGAAGGGTCGCCAGCATGTCGTTGCTGGTGAGGTCGTTGATGGCAACGACTTCATATTTTTCGGGCTGAGCCGCCATGACGCGGAAAACCAAACGGCCAATACGACCAAAACCATTAATACCAACGCGAATAGCCACTGTGCTGTCTCCTTGCGTAGAAAACAAAATGAACTTATCCTCACCAGCTGATCGTTACTTAACGGGCGGCTCGGATTCCAAAAATTTCTTTAATTATAGCGTCCACAAAAAATCTTTCAAGCCCCCCCCGTGGAAATTTATGAATATTATGGATCAGGAAACCTGGAAGAGAAAAGAAACGATTGCGCCGGAGATGGAGCGAGATAAAATAAATCGCAATATCCCCTGAAACTGAACATTAAAAATACTTCGCGATGGGAAATCACGGACCAGGACTGAATCGAGGATTCGGTGAACATCCTCCTTTTCAAACGCCGAGCCGGCGAAGGATTTTTTCTTTACGGAATTTTTTTAAACTTTTTTTATTTTTTTCGCTGATTCCCTCTTGACAACAACAAATAGTTTGGTATAATATCACATGTAGGGTTGAGAAAAGCAACTCTAAGGAAACAAAAAATAATACCCATTCAATATTTTAATTTGTTAAGGAGAGAGAAAATGAAATTCATCTGCAAAGCCTGCGGTTACATTCACGAAGGAAATGAAGCTCCGGAAACCTGCCCGGTATGCGGTGTCGGCAAGAATATGTTTGACGCGATGGCGGAAGAAACCACTGCCACCGCTGGCGCGGGCGCGAAAATGGATCTGCCGAGTTTTGTGACAGTTCACGCTATTGGCGACGGAAAAGTTGAAGACGCCGAAGTGGTCGCGGGTCTGAAGGCTCACTTCGCTGGTGAATGCGCCGAAGTCGGAATGTATCTCGCGATGAGCCGCCAGGCGGATCGTGAAGGTTATCCGGAAATCGCGGAAGCCTACAAACGGATTGCTTTTGAGGAAGCTGAACATGCCGCCAAATTTGCAGAACTCCTCGGAGAAGTCGTTACGACAAGCACTCAGAAGAACCTCCAGATGCGCGTTGATGCCGAGACTGGCGCTTGCGCGTCCAAATTCGACATTGCGAAACGCGCGAAGCAGCTTGGTTACGACGCGGTTCACGATACCGTTCATGAGATGGCCAAGGACGAAGCGCGTCACGGAGCCGCCTTTGCCGGTCTGCTCAAGAGATATTTCGGCTGATTGACGATTAAAAGACTGAGACTTTTGAAGTCTGTTCTGAACAGGGGACGGTTAATCTGTCCTCTGTTTTTTATGCGGCCTGGACGATGAAAACCGGACTGCGTGCAGAAAAACTTTGTCCGTGACGACGTGAACGACCGTAAGAGGGAAACTTCACGAGACGGTTTTCCTCTTACGGTTCACAGTTTCTGTTTTTAGCCGACGTTGATCCACGAATCGATCTTCTCGAACGTCCACGGGCCGCGCTGCGGACGGTCAAAGAACATGCTGGAATTCGCGATCTCCGCATTCTCGCCGATGAACTTCTTCACTTCAGGATCCCACTGGAGCGTCAGACCGCCATGGAACATCGCGATATTGCCCGCTAAGCCCGTGACGTCCGTGTTGAAGGCGTGACGCGCGGGATAGTAGGTTTCCGTCGTGCCGGCTTTGATGCAGTGCGTAAAGTGCACGTGCTCTCCGCCATGGATCCCCTGCACGCCTTTTCCGGGCGTATGGCTCACGGTGCAGTGTTCCATGCCGCGTCCAACGTCAATATCGTTCGGGCCGGGAGTCCACTTCGCGATCGATTCGCTGCTGGCGGTCAGCACGTTTGCGTAGGGACCGGGACCTTTCACCATGACCCACCCTTCAGTCCCTTCAAATTTGACGGCCGGATTGTCGCTCCAGACGTTCATGGTGACGCCGTTGGCGAATTCTGCCGTGACGTCAAATCCCGCAGTCGTCGTCCACGGAGCGTCTTCTTTCGGAAATTCCCAGGATGTTTTCGGATCTTTTCGGTTCGGCGTGAAACGGATCGGAGACGTTTCGTCGGAGCCGTTCCCCCAGTACGCGAGATTCACATAGTGTGCCGACCAGTCGGGGTACGTCCCGCCGGAGTATGCGAGATGATTCCGCCAGTTGATGTGGTTTCGTCCCGGCATGTACGGCAGAAGGGGGGCCGGACCGGTCCAGAGTTCGTAGTCAAGATGTTCGGGGACCGACTGAACACGGAAGTCCATATTTCCGCGCTTCCGGTTTCCGAACGGGATGAGGACCTTGATGTTTTTCAGCTCGCCAATGATTTTGTTCCGGACGATGTTCACGATCTGCTGACTCGTATCAATCGTGCGGGTCTCGGAGGCGGTGTGAAAGATCCGGCCCGTTTCTTTCTGCGTCTGGACGAGACGGAGTCCCTCTTTGATCGTAAGGACCGGCTTCTCGCAGATGACGTGTTTTCCCGCTTTCATCGCAAAGACCGCCATCGTGACGTGCCAGTGGTCCGGCGTGATGATGTCCACGGCATCGATGTCCTTCCGGTTCACCAGATCACGGAAGTCTCGGTATGCTGCCGTCCGGGATTCTTTTCCAGTCTGTTTTGCGTAGGCGGAATCGACCTGGCTCCGGACGGCTTCCAGATGTTTGGAATCCGGATCGCAGAGCGCGACGATCTGCTGTTCGCGATTCGCCAGCATCAGCGGGACATTCCAGGTCCGGGAATGACTTCCGCAGCCGATGACGCCCATCGTGATGCGTGAGTTAGCCGGCACATTACCGTCAAGTCCCAGTGCGGGACCGGAAACGAGAGCGGGAAGTGAAACAGAAAGCGCGGCTCCGGCAGAGAGCTGACGAAGAAATTGACGGCGGGTCGTCTTGGCCATGGGAAAACCTTTCGTGAATGGAGGGAAGGAAGCGCGGAACAGCGGCCTCCCAAAAAGTCGTTTTCAGATAAAAGCCGCCGCAACAAAAGACATTATAGCATGAAAAAAACGCGCTGTCAAGATACTTCGCGGGAAGAAATTCCTCCTTCACGAAACGTGAGGCGGGAAATTTTGAATCTACTGTTTCACCGGAACGCTGCCCAATTCCCCTCCTCCGGAGGGGCGGCGAGCGAAGCGAGACGGAGTGGTTGGGGATACTCGGCGTTTCGGACCACCCCGCCCCTAAGGGGCACCCCTCCAAAGGAGGGGAATTTTCGCCGGGGCACTCCGTGCTGTGTCGTCTGCTGCGCGGGCGGCTCCGCCTCGCCCTCGCGCTGCCGACGCCTACCGCGCTACGCTCTATTCC
>JAFQUP010000202.1 GCA_017408405.1 Thermoguttaceae bacterium | reverse complement strand
CCGAGCCGCTATTAGGGCCTGTCGGGTCGCTCGCTGGCGACTCAACGTAGGAGCCGTACCAGTCCGAACACCACTCCCATACATTACCGATCATGTCGGAAAGTCCCCACGCGTTCGCATCCTTTTTGCCTACCGGATGAACTCCGCAAGGACCGCCCGGATACTGTGTTTCCGACCAACTGCTGGAATTCCAGCGGCTTGTTCCCGTAAATTCCTGCATACTGTTCCCGGCGTACCACGCGATCGGATCCAATGCGGGCGCATTATTCCGACCCAAAATCTCGATCGGCCCATTCGGCAACGCGGTCTCACTACCTGCGCGGCACGCGTACTCCCACTGCGCCTCCGTCGGAAGGCTTACCTCCATGCCGAGTTTACTCGACAATTTACGGCAAAATTCCACGCTCTCGTGCCAGTTCACATAGTACATCGGACGGTCGGAACCTTCTCCTGCGAGTACTTTTGACGGATCCTCATCCCGCTGAAATCCGTAAAAGTCACGAATCGTCTTTTTGCCGCTGGAAAATTTATACTCCGTATCGTCGTGAAGCATCTTCTGCGCCTGTTCTTCAAGCGTCGTCCCCATCACGCTCTTCCACATCGCCTGCGTCACTTCCGTCTCAAGCATCCAGAAACCCTTCGTCAGCGTCACGCTGTGCTGCGTTTCGTCATCGTACCGGCCCGGTTCACTGGAAGGACTCCCCATCGTGAACGTACCCGGCGGGCACCAGCGGAAGGCGTACTCGATGCCGTCGGCGGTCCAGACCTTGCGGTCGCCGGCCTTAAGGGTCGGCGGGATGGCGTCGAGCTGTTGCTGGATGAAGTCGCGGAATTGGAGGTAGTGCGGATTTTGGGGGTCGAGGGCGAGAAGTTCGTCCACGTGCTTTTTCGCAAGCGGGAAATCCTCGTCGGCGTACGCTTTTCTCGCAGAATCCACAAGGCGTTTCTTCTTTTCCGCAAGCTCTTTTTCCGCACGCTTGCGCTCTTCCTCGCGCTTCTGTTCTGCCGTCTTCAGAATGTCCGCAAACGGATCGGACGGCTCGGAAATCGGAGCAGGCGGCGGAGTCAGCGAGGTTTTCTGCTGCGTCAGGGCGTTCACGAACTCCGTGCAGGTGGAGAATCGGCCGATCCGCGGTTTCGCGAGGGAGCGAAGGAGGGCGGAGTTGACCGTTTTGGGCTGGTCGGGGAGCGGAAGAGGCGGAATACTGGAAATGCAGTTCATCAAAATCATCGGGTCGTCCGCGCAGAACGGAAGCCGGCCGGCGAGCATCTCGTACGCCATCGTGCCGAGCGAGTACTGGTCCGAGTGCGCGTCCTGGTACTCGCCGCGAAACTGTTCGGGACTCATGTACGGCATCGTGCCGCTCGTGCCCATCCGGACCTGCGATACGCGCGTCATGCTCTGGCGAAACTCCGACGCGAGACCGAAATCGATGAGCTGAACGTCGCGGAGTTCCTCGAAATTCCACGTTCCGTCTCCGTTTTTCTCAAAAACGAGCATGACGTTTCCCGGCTTAATGTCCCGGTGGATGACCTTCCGCGAATGCGCGTAATCGAGCGCAGCGGCCAGCGGACGGAGGATCTCGAGCGTGCGGGAAAGCGTCAGCGTACGAACGTGCCGAAGGTAAAGAGAAAGCGAAATACCGTCAATGAAGTCCATCATGAGATACGCGCCGAAATCCGGATGACGGCGCAGTGCGTGCATCGGGCAAATGTGCTCATGATGGAGCCGGTGGACCGTCTGAAACGTCTCGTCAACGCGAGCCATTTCCTCCGCGTGATTCTGAATATCGCGCGGCACGAACTTGAGCGCAACATCGCGGTTCCCCTCCAGATCGCGAGCTTTCCAGACTTCTCCCAGACCTCCGTGTCCGATTTTTTGAAGAAGTTCGTATGTGTCGATTTTCACACCTGGTTTCAGCGTCATGTTGTCAAAGGCAGGATTAGTTGTCGGCAAATCGTTAAAACTGAAAGAATTGTCCATAAAAAACTCCTGATGTCTGAAAAAGTAAAGCATCACAAAGCAACCAATTTCATTTTAACATTTTCCTCACGTTTCGTAAAGGGGGGGGGAAGAACTCAAGCCCTTCTCCAGGGGGAGGGGTGAGCGGGTTGAGAGAAAAAAGGGGTTGCTTCATCATGAATTTCGCCATTCAAAAGAATGAGACCGCGATTTTAACAGAAGTTCAAAAAAAGGAGAGGAAAAAATAAATCTTTACAAAAAATTTACAAAACATAAAAGAACGCTGAATAATTATGCCGTATAGTATGAATGAAAGATGAGAGGAAATCATCACCGGAAGAATAAAAATAAAATGAGAATTTCAATAAAGGAGCCCCAATCATGTTGAGAAATCCACTTTCACTCGTGCTTTTGGCATCATTCGTCCTTCTTTCTCTCGGCAGCGCGAATACGGTTCGAGCGGATTTCGAGCCGGCGATCTACCGAGCCGCGAAAAGAGGCGATCTGGCGAAAGTTCAGCAGCTTATCTCTCAGGGAGCGCGGATTGATGAAGAAACCGACGATGGAGAAACCCCGCTTCACGGTGCCGCGGAGCGCGGTCGGCTTGAAGTCGTGCGTTTCCTGCTTGAAAAGGGCGCGAATGTCAACGCGCGGGATGAAGACGACACGACCCCGCTTCATGAGGCTGCGGAAGGATCCAATCTTGAAGTGGTTCGACTTCTGATTGAAAAGGGGGCAGACGTGAATGCTGAGAATGACGATCGCGAAACTCCGCTTCACGGTGCCGCGGAAGACGGAACGCTTGAAGTCGTTCAGTTCCTGGTCGAAAAAGGCGCGAATATCAACGCTCTCGATGAAGACCGTCAAACTCCCGCGGAAGCCGCTCGAGAAGAAGGCCGCCGCGACATCGCGGATTGGCTGGACGCCCAGGCAAAATAAAGGTTCCCTAAAACGGATTTCCAGTACGAAAAATGAAAGGGTACGTTATTTTATTAACGTACTCTTTTTTTACGGCTTCTCCCTTAATCCCCATTTCGTCTTGACAACTACTTCGGAATCTGATAATTTAAAAGCGATAATATCGAGTTTCTCCCCATATTAAATCCAGAGGCAAGTAATGAAATTTTTTAAAATTGAGATGATTCTGTTCCTTCTCCTATGCGTGCTTCCGACAGTTGGTTATGGGCAGGAAAAGACAGCAGATTCCCGCCTTGTCGGTGAGGCGGCCCAACTCTCACCTCATTCAAAAAATTCAGTTCCCCCCTTATCCCATGAACCAGTTCTTGAGATGAAACCTTCTGAAGATTTGCCGGACGAGTTGCCGGAAGAGCTGCCGGAATCCCCCCGCGATGAATTACCCGCCGGTCTTCCGGATTCCCTTCCGGACAGCGTGGAAATTCCGGAAACGTCCGAACTTCCCTCCGTTTCCCCGATTGTTCCGGACGACTCTCAATCCTCGGAATTCTCATCAATTATCAAAAATTTCCAATTTTCTGAAATACTTTCCCCAAACTCGTCATTTCTCTCTTCCGGGAATCAGATAGACTTTTCATCCCCCAAGGCCCCGCTCCTTAATCCTCTTAAAGATTTTGGCAAACTTCAGAAATCGCCAGCTCCTGCCCTCAGCAACAACGCGGAAGTTCCCGCCTCTCCTCCTCCGCTTGATATTTCGGAGAATTTCGAATACTTCGGTCAGGCAGGCTTCAACGCCCTGTTAAGTAATTTTTTCAAAGCAACCACCGAAAGAGATCTGACACCAGAGAAAATTGCGCGTCTTGAAGAAGATTTCGCACTTCTTAACGACAGTTTTCTTATGCTCGGAAAACCAGATTACGCACGCTTTCCCCTTGGAACCGCGGCATACTTTTTAGCATTGCGGGTATCTGCGGACAAATCCCATCGTTATTTCCTGATTACTCTTGAAAACCTCCTGAAGAGCACAACTTCCTGCAGGGAAATACGTCAAAAAGCCTTGGGAGTCATCGGATTATCTGCCGCGCGAAATCTGCGTCAGATATGGAATGAGCAAAGTTTTTCAGAACGCAAACTCGCGATCGAAGCGCTCGAAACATCCTGTGCCGGTTTGCGCCATAAGGAGAGCCGAAGCGGCCTGACAAAAAATTTCACTTACGCCGATCAACGCATTTGGCTGGCAGCCTCCCAGCTTGATCAGGCGATTTATCTCGCGTACTGCGGAAGTCATCACTCCCAAATGGAAACAGCTTGGGAAAATGAGGAGAAATTTCTGGAAAATCTGGCTTTATTTTTGGAATCCATGGATCAGAACGATCCGGATTTCACGACCGAACAGTCTCGAGAAAATGTGTTCAGCCTCCTTAAGGAATACTTTCACACTCTCCCATTTTTCATCTTTGACCTGGCCCCGCCTCCATCCAAAAATAACGCGCGAAGGCTTCAGATATTCACTCGTCTCCTGAAGGAAACGGAAAATCTGAAAAATTACGATTTACCGCAGGATACCGCCACGCTCACCGAGCTTTTTCAGCTGAATATTCATGGCCATCTCGCCGCCTGCTGGTGGTTTCTTTCGGATTTCACGGAGTGTCAAAAACACGTGGTCCAAATGAGAAACTGTTTTAATTCCATACGGAAAAACGAGAATAATGATCCCTCCGCGACTCTCTTTACGGACTTCCGCCTCTCGGTACGTGAGGCACTATGCGCCGCCAAACTCGCGGATGAAGAGGAAACGCTCAAGCGATACCGGGAATGTCTGGTGAAATCCGCCCTTCTTTTTGAAGGCCCTCTCCCAAATAGCATCACGATCTTCCAAAGCGTTAAGGATCTTCAACTACTTGGTTCAACCATTAGAGAACGGATGAAAGAGCCGGCGTTTCTTTGTTTTCAGGAATCTTTGAAAATTCTTGAAACACTATCCGAAAAATATCCGGAACTGCTTCTGGATATGGGATTCCTCAATCAATTTTTGAATACTGTCACATTCCTCTGGAATACCGCGGCGGAACTGGGATTCTATCCGGATGCCGAAGCAGCTCTGGCTAAATACGAAAAAGCGCTTTCTCTCGCAGAAGAGCACCAAAAAATGATACTCGGTGAACTCTCCGACGAAATGAAACAAAATTTCATTCTCCGGCGTTTCACGCTCTGTCACTGCCAGCGCAGCCTCGCACGCAAACAGAATGATCAGGCCAAAATAGATAAAATCGATGGCCGAATCAGAGAATTGGAAGACGAGGTCAAAAAATTGGATATTCTTTCTGTCAAAACACTCTTTTTCCTTCAAATCAGCCGCAAAATTGAAGAAGCGGAAAACTGCCTTCAAAATCAAAACGCCGATGGCGCGCGCCAAACATTGGAGGAGGCTCTGGAAATGCTCGAGACAATCGAAGAAAGTCAAAGAGAAATAATTTGGTTCGCTTCTTTCATGACAGTTGGAACCCATTACCTGGAACAATTTAAGGACGAAAAGGAAAAGGAGGCCTTTCAAAGAATAATCGGCATCTGCCGGTCAGGAAGAAAAAACGTTCCGGAAAATTTCGTGCATTACGTTGGGGAAATCTTCCTGTTAATTTATCTGGGCACAAACGCGCAGTACGATGAGCCCGCTCTCAATTTATTCATCGAAGCTGCTGAAACCAGTAAAGTATTTCAGAAGAAATTTCCATACGATGCGCGAAACGGCATGATGCTCGTTTCGATTGACCAATTTCTGGCGGAACTTGTCCTTCGCGAGGAAAATGATCTTGCCGGGGCCAAAAGATATTTGACCGAAGCAGAAAAAGTGTTCATGCCGATACTCAAAGAATATCCCGAAAAATTTCTGGATATTAAACTGGCTTTAAGTATCACGAAAATGCGTATCCGCCTGAAAGAGAAAAAGTATCCGGAGGCACTCGCCCTGGCAGAAAAAAACCTGGAGGAACTCCAAAGTATCATTCAAAACACGGAAATTTCCGCGAAGTTCAAAATTCTTTGCCGTGAAAATTTCCTTCTGCTTCGAATCGATTGTCTGCACACCGCCGCGGAATGCCATTTGGCGGCTGGGAGAAAGGATGAGGGCCGTAAATCGCTGGAAGAAACCTGGAAATATCTCGACGAAGCGATTCAACTGGAAAAAGACTCCCTGAAACAGGAAAACAGCGTATTTGATGATCTGGAAGATAATCCGGCAGAAGTTTCGCATGATGCGGACGCGAAAGACGAAAACAGCAGGAAACTGAACTGGTATCTGAAACTGAAAGTACTTCTCACGCGCATGAGCGCGGAACTGGAAGAAGACGGGAAACGGGAAGAACTTCTGCGCAAGGCGGATGAAGAGTTTGAAAAACTGCCGGACAAGGAAGCAAAGCTGCCAATCTATTTTTTGTTTACCATGGAGGCCTACGGTCCGAATAGAGATACGCAGAAAATTACTCCATGAAAATTCTACTTCTGCCGCGGAAAAACAAAAAAGCAGAAATTCCAAATTGGGATTTCTGCTTTTTAAGTGGAGGTAAACGGACTCGGACCGATGACCCTCGCGTTGCAAACGCGATGCTCTACCAACTGAGCTATACCCCCTTGAAATTAAACTCAACAAATCGAGAGAACCGCAAAAGTTCCCTCAATCAAGATTTCATTATTCTAGCATATTTTCAGAATCTTTCAAGTACCCGCAGCCTAAAAATTTCCAAATTTCTCCCAAAAGTTTTCCGGATTTCATTCCTGTTTTCACTCGATTCTTTCAAAATACCTGTTCCCCGAAAGCTTTTCCCGCCTCATTTAGCAATATATTTACTTCTTTACTCACGCCCTCCTGTCTTGCGCCTCTCTCCGCCAAAAGAATCTCCTCCTTTCAAACACGCGGCGTACTCCTTCTTAATAAAAAAACCGTTTGGCGGCAATACGTCACCAAACGGTCTTTCTAAATCAAAATTTATGTGGAGATTTCCCCAAAGCGCTTTTCAATAAGAAAACGAAATTTGGGAAATTCCTGAAAAATCAGCCTTCCGGAACATTCCATCCCGCGTACCATTTTCGGAAGAGGAGGTCGGCATACTCCCAATGGCAACTCAAAACCGCCTCATCCAATCGCGCGAATGGCCGCAATCTCAGGCATTTCCACCGAAGCGGCTTTTTCACTGCTCTTTTCAGTCTCCTCAACCCGAACCAGTTTCAGAGCCTTACTCGAAGCACGGCGTTCTCCAATGAATCCACGCTGGCTCGCGGCAATAAAATCAGCGTAAATCGAAGCCATTCCTTCCGGAAAATGCTCTCTCATCACCGCTTCACTCTCACTCATGGTACGTTTTTCTTCGTAAAGAAGACGATAGGCTTCCCGAATGAGTTTGATTTCCGAATTCGGCACACCCGCGCGTCTCAACCCAATGAGATTGACTCCAACGACCAGAGAGGTTGCCCCATCCACATTCACAAAAGGCGGCACGTCCTGCGTAATGTGGGAATTCCCGCCCACCATGGCGAAAGTCCCGATCTGGCAATACTGATGAATCGCGACGCCGCCCGAAATATTCGCGCGGTCTCCGACATGAACGTGCCCGCCCAGCAAAGCGTTATTGGTAATGATGACATTGCTTCCGATAACACAGTCGTGCGCGACGTGCGCGTTGACCATAATGAAGTTTCCATCCCCAATGATCGTGTTTTTCTCCGGATACATCGCGCAGTGGACGGTGCAGTTCTCACGAAAAGTATTTCCGTTGCCAATACGCACTCCGCCATATTCTCCCTGAGAACAGATATGCTGGGGCTTACCGCCAAGAATGACTCCTTCATGAAGAATATTATTCTCACCAAGAACGACGCCGGTTTTTACCGAGACCCTGGGCATTAAAACGCATCCTGCGCCAATTGTTACACCCGATTCGATGACACAGAACGGACCTATCTGAACATCATCCGCGATTTTGGCTTCGTCACTAATTATTGCTGTTGGGTGTGCTTTCACTGGAATTTCCTTTGCGGCAGCCTCTGCCTTTAATAACTGAAAACTTCTTCCGGAAGATCTCCTCCTGATTTCAATCCGTCAGAAGCTGGAATTCGTCGTTTTCTCTCAAGATTTTATTCGTTGGGACAAGTCGCCGCGCGTAAATTATTCCGGATGTACCATCCGAAGATATTCGCGTTACGAAAACAGGAAAACGATTTCTTATTTCCTTTAACTCTAATTTAATCTTTTTTTTAAGTTTTGGCAATGCAGGTTAAGCCAAAAAAAACAAATGTTTCAAAAAAAAATAAAAATTTTGCCAAATATTTCCTGTCAGGCAAAGCAAGGGAAATAGATAAACCTTTTGCCGGGTTGAAATTTTCCTTCTATTTTCTCTATTTTAAGAATTAATTCAAGCCCCCCTTCCTAAAAAGTTTTAAAACATTTCATAAAAATTTGGCAGATTTCCAATTTTTCCGATCTGGCAAAGTTTATCACCCCCAAAAAAGATTTTTTATTCTTTTTCTCGGAGGAAGTGGTTTTCAATTAGCCTTTTTCATGATATAATGGGTAAATCCTATTTAAAGAAAGAGGTATTTCAATGAGTGATTTGGTAAAAGAAACCCGATATGATGAAGCGATTGCCCTGAAGGAAAAGGGCGATGTCATTCAGGCAGTGGAACTTCTGGAAGCCCTTTGTCGTGATTTTCCGGATTACGCTCTGCCGCACGCCGCGCTGAGTATGATCTATTGTCGGCTCGATAAATTTGAAGAATCGCTGAATCACGCGGAACTCGTCTGCGAACTGGAACCGGAAGATCCATTCAGCTTCACCGCCATGAGTGCCCTGGCCATTAAATCCGGTAATCATGCCGCGGCGGAAGAAGCTCTCCACAAAGCGCAGCTCGCCCAGCTTCGCTACTTCCATTCACAGGCAAAAGAAAGCAAACCGTCAGAGGAACAGACAGACGGCACAGAAGAAAAAGCCCAGTCTTAAACTTCAGGAAAATCAAATAAAATCTGGAGAAAAACATGAGTGAAGTCATTGCGGTTCGGTGTCACGCATGCCGTGTCGGCATGAAAATCAAGTCGGAATACGCGGGTAAACTGCGTAAATGCCCTAAATGCGGCACGATTTTTGAAGTTCCTCTTCAGGATGGAGAGACCAAAGCGCCTTCCCCTGAAATACTCGCGGAATTAAAGCGTCAGGCAGTATTGAAGCGCCAGGCGGAACAAAACGCGGCAGCCCGCACGGCAAATTCGACCGGATCTCAGGAAGCCGCGTCTAACGCTCCATCAGCGGAAGCCTCATCGACTCCCGCGATTTCTCACGGTTTTCCAGGAACTTCAGAAACCGCGATTTCCTCTCCTGCTTCCCAGACCTTTCCCAGTTTAAACGCGGAAGACACGATTCATCCGATCGAACGGCCGAAACGTCTCGAACCGCAATTTCGTTACCTCATTCTGGACCAGGAACGTCTTCTTGCTGTCTGGCAGATGGAAAATGGCTGGCAGGTCAATGACGGAAGTCGGCTTATTTCCGCCAAACGGAACGCGCAGATTCTTCCCAAACAGGGAGACTTCCGCTTTCTTGAACTTCAGCTCGGTACCGTGGACGAAGAATTTCGAATCACGAAAATGCGTATTTTCCAGTTGGCACGGCAGTATTCCGTATCCAAAATCGCTCTGGATGAGAACGAAGTGCTTTCAACAATTATCGGCGCAGCCAGCTTGACACGCAGTCAAAAAAGTACTTTGCTTCAGGGACTGAAAAAGTACTTCATGCGTTCCGTTTGGGCGGATTCGCCGGCGATTTACGATTTCCTTCTGAACGATGACTTCCACAGCAGTGAAATCGGATGACCTCCGACATTCAGTGAACTGCCATCACCAAAGAGGTTCGTTTCATTTCATTTTTCCCAAAGGATCCCTCATGCTGACCGTTCCAGTTTCTCTCTCCGCCAATCCATACGAAATTGTCATTTCGAGTGATTTTTTTCCGCAATTTGGCACTTTTTTCAAAAAGTGGACGAATGGTGCACGACACGCAATCATTATTTCCGATACGAATGTTGAACCGCTTTACGCAATGAAAATCGCGGAAATTCTCGCGGAATCCGGAGTAGAAAACGATCTGTGCGTCGTGGAAGCCGGCGAAGAAAGTAAATGCGTGGAAGTCGCGCAAATGCTTTGGGAACGACTTATTGAATGTGGAGCTGACCGCAAAACAGTCATCACGGCCGTTGGGGGCGGAGTGGTTGGAGACCTGGCTGGATTCGTCGCCGCGACTATCAATCGTGGACTTCCTTTTATTCAAGTCCCAACGACTCTTTTGGCCCAGGTAGACAGTTCTGTCGGAGGAAAAACCGGAATCAATATTCCGCAAGGGAAGAACCTCGTCGGTGCTTTCTGGCAGCCCAAAGGAGTGTTCATGGACATGGCTGTTCTGCGTACGCTCGATGAACGGCAGTATCGCGCTGGAATGGCGGAAGTCGTGAAATACGGAGTCATCATGGATGCTGATTTCTTCGCTTTTCTGGAAAAAAATGTCGAAAAGATCAATTCCCGCGACGAAAGTATTCTCTCTCAAATTATCGCGAGATGCTGCGCGTTGAAGGCGGAAGTCGTTCTGGAGGATGAACGTGAAACGAGCGGACGCCGCGCAATCCTTAACTATGGACACACTTTTGGCCACGTCGTGGAAAAATTAGGTGGTTTCGGCACCTGGCTTCACGGGGAAGGGGTGGGAATTGGCATGACTTTCGCCGCCAGACTGGCCCTGAAACTTGATCCGGAAAATTCTGAACTTAAAGAACTTCAAAAACGCCAGGACGCTCTGCTGGAAATGCTGCGTATTCCAACCAGAATCCCAGATTTCCCGCGTGACGAAATCCTGAACACGATGCTTCGCGACAAAAAAACAGAAAACGGAACGCTTCGTTTCGTCCTCCCAAATCGACTTGGCGATTGCGTCATGAAAACGATTCAGGGAATCGAAAAATTCATCTAACCCCCCAAAAGGCTCCTTCTGGATTTTCAGATGATAAGATTTCGAAACAAACGGGGAGTTTGACTCCCCGTCCATTCTTTTCCGGAACCTTAAAAGCGTTTATTCAAATTTTGGCTCTTTCTTCAAAACATCTTCCAAAATCCCGTTCCACTCAATATCCAAAAGTTCGCTATTCCATTCCGTAGTCAGAATCAGTTCTTCTTCCTTCGTTTCATTCGCGACTCTGTCTGACAAAGAACTCGAAACATTTTCATTTACGTCTTCCTCTTCCATGAAAGCAGTCATTGCCGCCTCGTTCCTCTCCTCAGACTCCTTAAGGCCAACAGAAGCCAACGCGGACCAGTCAGTCCAAGCCACATTTCCATTCATTCCGCAAACCGCGTCAACAGAAGTTTCCTGCGCGGAAAATTCCATTTCCGGAAGTACGTCTATCTCCTTCTCTGCCATCGAAGCATTCGCAGATAAAACATCAATCATCGAAGAAGACTCCAATTCCATAGCGGAAAGAGCCGCAGGAACCACATTCTCCCATTTGGCGGTAAGAATCGGGCTGAGCGAAACATCTACCCTGCTCTTGCCATAATTTCTGGCAAAAAGAACCAAATCATTAATTCCAACGCTTCCACTTGCGTCAAAATCACAAAAAACGGCCATCTCTGATTCTGAAGTAATTTTTCCATAATTTCTGGCAAAAAGAACCAAATCATTAATTCCAACGCTTCCGTCGTCATTCAAATCGTATGGAACAGGATAAACATTCGGCAAAGAACCCGTCAAATCTTCCGCGTAAACAGAAACCTCATTCCGATCCGTCACCCAAATAGAATCAGCGACCAGTTCAAATCCCGAAGACATCGACGCGACCTCTTCATTTTTGAGAGCAAGCTTCACCCCGGAATTCGCATCAGAGGCCGGCTTGAGACAGATACTTGCGATTAAAGCGGAAGCCCCCGTTCCGGCATTTTCATCGACACGGCCAATCTTTACCTCCGTTTTCACCACCGCGTCAATCTGGAGAATATTTTCAGAATTCTCCACAAAAGAAACCTGGACTGACTCAAAATTGGCTTCATCCCAAAGGAAAGTCAACTCTCCATTCTCCAAAGGAGTGAAAAGTTCCGGATCAAACGCGATTTGCGCAGAATACGTCCTAAGGCCATTTTCTTCATTCGTGGAGACAACATTTGCCCAAACCTCTGCCCAAACAGTATTCCATTCATGAAGCCACGATTCATTTTCAGGAACAACCTCCTCGGAAACCGTTCCCGCGACAATGGAAGAACTTTTCCGCAATACGATTTTCGATTGCGCGGAAAGCAGAAGATTCACGTTGAAGTCCTTCACGATGGACTTCTTTCCATCGACGAACTGCGTATTGGCAAACGGCACGCCGGAATCCGTCACGAGTCCATCCACATTAAGGACCGTTTTCAGGACATCACCAGTTTTAACGCAGTATTCCGCACAAGAAGCGCGCCAGGTCAAAATCCCATTTTCAAAAGTAAATTCTCCAGCCGGATCATTCAGGAGATCCAAACTGCTGTTTCCGCGAATTCGAGTCAAGGTCACGAGTTCTCCCCAATCCATTCCGGAGGGCGGAAACGCATTTCCTCCCAAATTCCAGCTGACCTCGGTAAATTCCTGTCCAGTTTCCTCACCAGCATTAAGACGTACCGAAACAGCTTGGGCACGAAGCCGGAACGAAAGTTCCGCAATCCCGTTCTCGCCAACTTCATCAAACTCCAAAAGTCCATTCTTTATGGAACGGAAATCTTTCGTATCCAGAATGAAATATGGCTCAAGCGATTCATAGCTCACGCCTGAAAAATGGAACGTAACGGATCTTCCATCCTGGCTGAATTCAAACCGTTCAGCTAAAATTTCTTCTTTACCATTAAAAACCTTCACACTCTCAATCGAAATACGATCTTCCGAAAGCGCTTCATCAAATGTCAGGGTTAACGATTTCGGAGCCTCAGCCAACGTCTCCTCAAGCCCCACTGTTCCTTCCGCAGTTTCCAAGGTTTTTTCCAGTAAAATCAGCGGATCCTCCGAAAAACTAATACCGGTCACTGACATCACGTAATCGCATCCTTCCTGAATTCCATCTTTTAATGAAACTTCCAGGAAATACTCTGAATCCTCTTCAAGTCCAGAAAAAGTAAAGGTCCCATGCTCCTCCGTTCCCGCGATTTGATTTCCGGACGAGTCCGTCAAAACAGCGTTTAGGTACTCCTCATTCCCGTCATTGGTACGGAATGTCACCTGAATCTGAGAATTACGAACGACCATCCGATAAAAATCAGACTGAGTATCCAAAACATAAACCGCTCCAGAGTTGATTTTAGAAATACTCAAATCCGGAATTCCAAGGAAATAGGTACCATTTGCTGAGGCTGGAACATTTGCCGAGAATTGGATGGAATCATCCAAACCAAAGATTACTTTCCGCTGACTCATTTCCCACGCGTCATTCGCGTTCTTTGAAAGAACATAAAGCGTATTTTGTCCGTCTTTTACAGTACTTAATGTCAGCAGACCGTTTTTAAGTTCCATTGAAGCACTTGAAGTACTTGCCTGTTCAACACCCTCAAGAATCGTACGATTCGATTCCCCATCCACTTGGAGAGACGGCGCGTAAATCACTAACTGGCTGCTTCCATCAAAAGCCGTTACTGCCCAGTCGCCGCCGTCTTCCGCAATGGAGTATCCCAAAAGAATATCGGACTCTTGACTCATCTCAATCTTGACCTGAGACCAAAGCGCGGACGAGGAATCAGTACGTTTCAAATAGAAAACGGCGCCATTCGTCTGCCGGGTCTGAATACTTCCATCCTGCGTGATGCTGATTTTCTGCAATTGAGGAGTCCCAATGGCAATCCATTCTTCATTTACGGCCACTGAATACCCAAAAAAGGCACTTTCTCCCGTTTGCCCCAAATCCTCCAACTGAAGGAAATTCCACGCGTATTCAGTTTCACCCAACTTGAAGATGAAAACACCTGCCTCCGAATAGTAATTGGATCCGACGACAAGCATTCCGTCCGAATAGTCCATGACATAACCAAAACCAAGATACCCAAGGAAAGGATTCGTGATTTTCTTCGTCTGAGTAAAGGAACCATCCTCATTCCACTCATAGAAATAAATTGCTCCCTGAGTCCCATCCGTGTTCAAGCAGTCAGGTGCCGCGACCGCCAAAGTTTTTCCGTCAAGAACGACAGATGCCCCAAACGACGCGTTCGCGATGTCACCGCTAAAAAGTTCCGCAACTACTCGATACTCAATCCCGTCAAATTCATAAACGGTAACTTTTCCAGTCTTTTCCCCCTTTTCTGAATCTCCTGGAGTCCCAACAAACAGAAAACGCCCTTCTGCCGTGATGGAACTGCCAGCCAACGCGCCAGGAACAGTGGATGGCAAAAGAGCTGAAAATTCCCCTGACGCATGTCCCACGGCTGAAGTCGCTCCTTCAAGGAAAATCGCGTTTTCCAAGGTCCCGTGCGTTACGCCATTAAACAGGGCATTCTCCGTAATGACCAGGGAGTATTCTGTGGAAATATCCGAAGAACCACCAGAACAGAATACTTCCAAAACGAATTCACCAGCTGAAGAAGGGGTAACCGTACTGGAAATCCATGCTTCCAAAGTATCCAGCGACCCAGTGGACTCAGCAAGTAACGTATTCCCTGACTTTTCATAAAGTTTCATCGTCAGAACCGCACTGCTTTGACTGTTTTCAATTAAAGCTGCCGAAAGAGAGCTGCCCCCATTTGCGGAAAATGAGTAACGGTCCGTTTGACCAGAGCAAATCTTCCCTGAAACACTCGTCTGCCGAATGGCTTTTCCTTCATTCAAAGCTGCGGATACGAGTTCCGTCAACTCAAGAATCGTCTCGTTTTCCGAGGATTCAACAAATGAGTTTTTCAAAATCTCAAAGCTGAAAACAGCCCCTTCCGTCACCTCATCACCCGCGCGAATCGTCAAGCAGTCATCCTCCCAAACTGCCGTAAATTCGCCAGAATAATCCTCTGGATATTTTACGCTAATGGGAAAATCTGAACTCAAATCAACTTCAATCGTTTTTCCCGCGGAAACGAACCCTTGAAGAACCGCTTTTTGCGCGAAAGAACCGTCCAATACCGCGCGTTGCCAATCGGAATTTTCAACCGAAAGTGAATTCGTCTCAACCGAAAAACTCTCTTTTTCGACTGTTTCCGTCACGTTTCCGTTTCGATCGATCAGTAAACTTATCGAAAATACGTAACGGTCCGGTTCAAAATCGTCAAACGTAAGCGTCCAGACCGTTCCATCTTCACTTTTCTCAATGTTTCCTATCTCCTGAATTCCCGAAAGTTCACCGAAAAGTTCAAAGACAGCACTTGAAACCGATTCTGAAAAAGTGACGATAATCTGCTTGGTCTCACGCTCTATTTCAACTGACGTCACTGCCGCCGGAACCGTATCGACCGTAAACGCGGCTTTCTTCAGTTCAAAACTTTCACCAGAGAGTGATTTCAAGGTTTCTGCCAATGAAAGTGTCCACGTTCCATCAGTCAATTCTTCGGAAAAAACAAATTCAGCTTCCGCGCCATTTATTACGTTAAAAGATGAAGCGGTTAAAGTCTTCGTTCCATTCGAGACAAAAACCTGCCCGGCAGTCAGGGAAGAAAGATCCACGTTTTCTGAAAACTTCAGGGTTAAAGAGGAAATGGCTTCCCGAACAATATTTCCATCCATCGGCAAAACCAGCGTCGCGCTTGGCGAGACGTTTGAGGTTCCTGAAACACTCAGAACATACCGCTGTTCGGATTTCGCCATCACGATCGCCGGGAAAACCTGAATCTGGTAAATTTCACCAGCAGACATTTCAGAAAGCTGAACCGTCTCGCCGCGGGAATTCATGAATTGAATATTTCCTGAAAAAGCACTTCCGTCCGCATTTTGAATCTGAACGGAATTTTCTGTCGGAATCTCATCAAAAGAAACCCAATAGGTGTCGCAGTCAAAATTCGATTCCCACTGAAAAGCATAAGCCGTTCCATCTTCGTAAATTTGCGGACACGATGCCAAAACTCCATTTTCACCGCACGCCGAAGAATAAAGCGGCAATGTTCCCTGCGAAACTCCGGTCTGAACCCAGTTCCCCTGGATAAGCTGACATTCCGCCCAATAATAATTTCCGACTGAATCCTGAGCCGACAAAAAGATCATATCCCCAGAAGGATTCACGGAGAATGAAAGTATGCTCAGCCCAGTCTCCACAATTGGCGTGAAGGTCAGCTTTTCCTGCTCCAACGATCCCTCACTGGCAAAAACATTTCCCGAATTGTCGGTAAAGAAAAGAGTGCCATTTTGAATCTGAAGATTTGAATTGGAAAGAATCCCCTGAGAAACAGTTTGGTTGAGAGATTCATGCCAAACGGCTCCATTTTTATGCCAAACGAAAATCCGTGTCTCCGATTGGGACAAATTGGAATCGGAAACAAGACCCAAGATCACCATCATCCCATCCTCAAGGGCAATGTCCAACCCGAAGTCGGTAACGATAGTCTTTTTGGTGGTAATCTCTTCGTCGGTACCAATTGAAGACGGCGAAGTAATCTGCTGGACACACTTCCAGCCATCCGCTTCACATGAATAAATAAAAACGTAGCCCTGATTCGGAATTTTAGACCCTTCGAGATTTCCGGCCCGTGCCCCGACAGCAAGAGTATCTCCATCAAGAGCAAGAGTAATGCCAAAAAGACTGTTTTCCTGATGCGCGATCGACTCAGGAACCTCCAGGGTTTGGACTTTGGAAAGGCTGCCGCCGGAAAGTTCGAAAATCTCAACGCTTCCATTATGCCCAATGGCAAGAGTATTCCCGTCAAGCGCAAGATCAAAAATACTTTCATCCGTTTCATAAACCGATTTTTGAATCCACGTCCCGCCTTCCAAAACGAAAACCACGACATAATTCGCGCCTGAAACGACCGCGTTATTACCCGAAACTACCGTTTTTTGACCAAAGGTCCCATGCTGCTCCGCGGAAAGAGAAAGGGAAACTGCGTTTGCTTCAAAACCATTCGTACTTGAAATACCTCCAACAATCGGAAGATCCTGAAGAACATTTTCCATTGCGAAATCATTACTGCCTGATTCCCACACGGCCTCCTTAAGAGCGGAAAATTCAAAGTTGACGATACGGTCAGTCTCATTTTCGATTTTGAGAACATATTCCTCGCTGCTTCCCGAATTATTTTTAAGATTCAGGATTTTCTGACCATTTTCAGAAATCTCTCCAACCATTCCCTCGGCAATTTGTGAATTTTCCTTCCAGAGACTAAAGTTCAAAAGATTTCCCACATTATCCGTAAGGACAAAGTTCACGGTTTCCCCTGCGCCCACCGTAACGTTCAGCTCCTTCGTCTCTCCCGACTCCAAAGTCCCGGCAAGATTCGCTTCTTTCAGCTCTGAGTCATCACTCAAAGGCAAAAAAGTCAAAGTATTCGTTGCCCCATCCATCAGTTCCGCCCCAAGAACCGCTTCAATCACGAGCGTTCCCGGCATCGAGGCACTAACGTTCAGAACATAAACTCCGCCTGTTTCATCAAATACCGGGTCGGAGACCTCCCAAACCAAACCATTCGTTACGGAAGAAACGGCATAATCCAGTTTCATCCCCTTTCGCGCCGGAATTTCCACAACATACTGCTCTTCAGCCGAATTCACCGTCAGCGTCAACGTTCCGCGCAAAATATCCGTTCCATCCGCGCAAACCTTTTTCATCTGGACCGTTTCACCGCCGGAATAGAAAAGCGTCGTCCGAAACTCTGAGACCTGATCGCCGGAAACCGTTTCCAAACCGTCGACCACCAACTCATATTCCTTTGAGGAGTAGGATCCCGGAACACTCCAAACGACTTTATTTCCGTCCAAAACCCCTTGAACCTCAAGAGCCTTTCCTCCCAAAGACGCGCTTGCCGTCTCCAAAGACGAAATCAGGATCTGCTGCGCGTACTCCACGATGATCGTTCCCGATTCCCAATCCGTCAAATAAAGCTCTCCGACGGCTTCCGAGTTTCCATAAATACCTGAAACCACACTCAATGAGTAATTCAAATCCTCTGAATCCAGCGAATAGACCGCGATTCGGTATTCTCCGGTCTGATTGGGAGTAAAGCTGAAAAGCTGCCCTGCTTCATTGGCTGTTCGCGTTAAAAGAACGTTTGAGCCGTCAGGAGCGGTAACCAGGAATTCCAGAGACGTCTCTTCCGAAAGTCCTTCCGCTTCCAGAAGAAGTGAAACTTCCTGTGAAGCGTCCGTCACATTCAGTTCCCAACGATCCACATCCGCAAAATCCGTAATGGAATAAAATGTTTTCTTAAGAGGATCCAGAACATCCAGCCGATTTTGATTCAAGCTCACCGTATGCCCCAGTGAAAGGTCATCCTCATGCTGAATGGAGTGTGTCAGAATCCACGCTTTTTCCCCATTCCAGGAGCGGGAATAGATTCGGACGATGCCGACATTTTCCATATTGTCGTTTAGAGCCTTTTTGGAACCAATCACCAGCTGTCCTTCATTAAGCGAAAGTGCTTCACCCCAATCCAGAATAAATCGTGATTCATCTCCGTCTTCTTCCGTACCGATCGTCTGCTCCAAAATCCAGTCATTGCCGTTACGGACGTAAATACGAACCTTTGGAACTCCATTTTCTGAACATCCAACAGCAAACGTATCGCCATAAAAAGCAATCGAATGGCCCAACTCCGTCAAATCCCGCGCTTCATCGCCTGATGGCTGAAGAATTCTGGAGAATTGAAATCCATTATCCGTTTTACGATAGAAAAACAGCAAATTATCCTCTGGTGCTGAAAAACAAAGTTCATTCCGAACTTCATTCCAAGCCATTCGAGTACCCAATTTTGCTCCGCTCACTGCCTCACTCGGCAGATTGAACGTTACCCGTTCCCAAACTCCGGAAACCGTATTTTTCTGGAAGGCGCAAATGATTCCGGCCTCTTCCTGACCGCTCACAGTACTTAACGGAGCCGAAACGAACGCGAAGTTCCCGCTCAAAATAACCTGCGTCCCAAAACTCGCATACCCATCCGAAGAAAGCGTCTGCTGAACCAGTTCTCCATTCTCAAGAGAAAAAACCGCGGCAAAATCGTTTTCACCATCTCCCGCCAGAATCGTCGTACCGGAAATTGAGAGTGACGTTCCGAAATTTTGAAGATCTATTCCGTCAGCATTGCCGCTCTGCCACGTTTTAGAGGTAACATACTGCCATACGGACCCGGTATACTCCAAAAGATAAAGAGAAACCAGAGAATCCGTACTGGCAACCACTGCCATCGTGGAATCATCAGAAGCAATCGAACGAATCGTCTGGCTTCCCAGATTAAAACGGTTTTCCTGAAAACTCCCATCCTGGCCTTCCAGTTTCCCCTTCCCGGCCCCTGTCACGGAAAGCGTATTCCAAATCGAGCCTGCCTCCGCGTTGTCCACGTTAAATGATTCATTGGAGAGAATCAAAGAATAGTTCAGCTTTCCCGTCTCCTGCACTGAGGAAGAGGAAAATACGGCCAAATAGTACTCTTCATTTGACGACAGCTTTACGGATGAAAGAACCTCTGACAAACCATCCGCGGAGGTGGACGAGCCGAGAATATTCTTATTCTTGTCCAGGACCTGGAACTTCATGGAATGACCGTCAAGAGAATAAAGCTGCGCGTTAAGAATCGTGTCTGTCGAAATGAAACGGTAATAATCCGTTCCCCCGTTCTCCAACTGTCCCAAAACAGCCGTTTTTCCATCACGAAAAGTAAGCTGCTGCGCGTTTTCCGGAGTATTATTGACAGTCGAAGCAATGAATTCATTTTCAAAAACGCCGCCGCTGACCGCGTAAAAGACAAACGTATCCGTATTCATTGAAGTATTGTGAACTTCAATCGTAACGGTATCCTGATTTTCCAAATTAGAGAGATTTGCCTGAAATCCGTTGCTGATTAAACCTGAATAGCCGGAACTGACTCCGACGGTCCCCTGACCCTGACCGCTCGCGCAGAAAAATGTCATGGAATCAATATTTCGGGTATCCAGTTTAATCTGTCGGGTCTCACCGCTTTGGAACTCCTGAATATCCTGCCAGAAATAAACTTCGCTGCCGGCTGGCGTAATTTCTGTCAGCGGAATCGCGCTGAGCATGACACGGTTTTCCAATGATTCAATACTGAACGAACGTTTGGAGGTAGATTTCATATTTTCTCTGCCTGTTTGGAAAATAAAAAAGTTAAGTTATGGAATCAATACTGCTTAACGGTCATTTTAACATAAAATCCGCGATACCGCAATATTTTCCCCGTATTATTGAGTATATTTTCAGCCAAAAAAGACGGGCACCTGAAAAATCAATTCCCTGATGCCCGTCTCTTTTACCTAATTACGCTAAACTCTACTTTTCGTCATTGAGTTTCAGGTTCAGCGGTTCTTCAAAGAGACTGTCCGTTTCCGCGGCAAAATCCTCATCGGCAAACATATCGTCAATAGCGGAATCAACCGCGGCGGTGAAGAGATCAACCTCAACGGCTGCCGGTTCCGTTTCAGGAACCGCGTTTTCCGCTTCCGCCATTTCTTCCCAGGCCGCGTCATTCAGCCGGTTTTCAGCGGCGGCAACCACTTTAACCGCCGTGTCAACAAGCATTTCATTCCACGCGGTCTCTTCCATGATTCCGGAGGCCGCGGTCACGACCAGGGAAGCCGTTTCGACCGTACCCAAGGCGCACGGGGCCGGAGCCGAAACCGCGCCGGTACGCTGGACACTCACCGAACCGCAGGCGGAATCCGGGGCGGACGGGATGACGGAGCCGCCGTTTTCACGGGATTTCGACACGATTTCCGCGTCAATGTCGGAAATGCCGAGGCGTTCACCCGGATCAACCGTATCATTCATCAGGTCATTATCCGCGTAAATGTGTCCGCCGAAGACCAGGTAGGAAGTACCGTCCTGCGCCGTGTAGCTTCCATCCGTTCCAATCAGCTCGCGGTAACCTTCGTAGGAGTTGCTCATACCCAGGGCGTGGCCGAGTTCATGGAGCAGAACCGAGTAGAGGTCGTACTGCTCAGCGGGAACGTCATCGCTCGTATTCACGAACCAGCCCATGCCAAGGGCGTCGGAATCAAGGTAAACCACCGCGGAATTCGGCTTACCGGCTTCGTCGGTGCCGAGGATAATCGTTTCACCGAGAATGCCGCCGTCTACGTTTTCATACTCTTTTACGATAATCTGAACGTCTATGTTCAATTCCTCGCCAAGTTTTTCACTCCAGGCGTCAACCGCATCTTCCAGCGTATCGGCAATGTTCACGCTGCCGTTCGTCTGGAGAGTGGTACCAATCCAGGTCTGGAAGAAGTTGGCAGGATACTGAACCTGCATATCGCCAAGACGGGATTTACCGTAGTTTCTCGCGAAGGAAACAAGGTCCTGAATATCAATATTCCCGCTGTTATTGAAGTCCATCGCCCAGACGCCGGCATCCGTGACTTCCGTCGTGTTCTGCCCAAATGTTCGGGCAAAGAAAACGAGGTCATTGATATTGATCTCGCCGTCATCGTTAGCGTCGTAGACGACCGCGAAAACCTTCGTGTTAACGCACACTTCCATGTTGACTTCCATCGAGCTGCCAATGGAGTTGCGCATGAGGATATTTTCCAGTTTCAGGTCCGGAGAGGCGGCATTGAACGCATCCGCGGCAACCCCGTTCGCGCCGACTGATTCCAGCTTCACGCGGCCGACCAGCACGAAACCATCGTTTCTCGTGACCGCGTTGGTCAGATCGCCGCCAAGGCCGGTGACTTTGCCGGACGCCGCGTCTATCTGGGCAGCCAGACCGGTCTGGATGAACGAACTGTACTCAATCTCCGTCGCGGTAAAGAGGCTGGAATCGTACGAAAGGTCAAACCTGACATTCGCGATATCCTGTCCAGCTTCCTGAGTATTGACCCAAAGTTCAACCCAGGAGGAATCCCATTCCGTAACGTAATCCACGCTTTCGGCAAGGAAACCGGTCTTTTCCGAATCTGTCTTTTCCGTTACCATCGACATGTAAACGCCGTTCCCCTGAACCACGGTCTGCTCGGCTGAAGTCGCGCCTTTGA
Organism: Thermoguttaceae bacterium; assembly: GCA_017408405.1. Classification (GTDB taxonomy): domain Bacteria; phylum Planctomycetota; class Planctomycetia; order Pirellulales; family Thermoguttaceae; genus RGIG3701. Next base: position 11,523 of record JAFQUP010000202.1, on the reverse strand, counting down.
CCGCGTCCGGCTTAAAGGAAGTGATAATGACCTGGCTCGAATCCGTGTAGCAGGCACCGGAAACGAAATAACCAGACGCGTCAATGTAGCCGCCGGCCATTCCAATACCTGCCATGGTCGCGTTATTCATGGAAACACCGCAGGTATTTGAAACCTGGCGCTGGAATTCGCCAAACCAGGTATTATCCGTTGCCGTGAAACTGGCACGGGTAATGAGATATTGACTCAACGCTATGGCCTTGATACCAATGACACCGGTTTCCAAGGTAAGTTTGCCGTCAGAGTATTTGGAGCAGTTCGCGCCGTCACCCTCATCATAAACCTGAACATTCTCCGCGCCATGGAGCATCACGTCCACTTTTTCGACAAACCCCTGCGCGCCGTACGGACTTCCATTCGTCCAGAGTTCCGCGGCGAGAATCGGCAGAAGGCTTCTGGCGTAAAGCTGAATGGTGTACTGCTGACCGGCAACCAGTGTCAGATTGCCTTCTGTCGGGATCTCAACGGCACCATCCTTCTTAATCGTATCGGCCTGTTGCGCGTTATTCTGATCCTGTCCGCCTTCTCGAAGGACATAGTAAACCTCAAACGCTTTTTCATAGTCAATCGAAACGTTGACGGTCACGGTATCCTCGCCCAGGCTGATCACCATATCGCGCGCTTCGCGGTTCTGCGTAATGTCATACGGCGTGTAGTAAAGGTAAAACTTACCGTTTTCATACGTGATGTAGCGGAAGGGGCTGTTTTCCACGCCATCCGGCAGGACACCAACGATATTTTCCAGCGTCACGCTTCGGAAATACCCATCCGCCTTGGCATCGTAAAGGTTCACGCTCTTTGATGTCTTGGTCAGTTTGTCGATTGACGTCTGATCCATCGTGATGTCCAGCTCACGCTTCAGAAGGACCTCGCGGACTTCCGTATCGCTCACGCGGAGAGATTCGTAAATTTTCTTAATCTCAACCGCGCTCGCCGTCGTTTCCGTGACCGTGAGAGACTGACCGATATCGCTTCCCTGACTGATGAACGAACCCGCGGAAATGGTTGAACCGGAAGGAAGGGTCGCACTTTTCACCGAACTAAACGTAAGATCAGCGGTCAGCGTCAAATCAGACGTTAGGGAAGCTGGAGCTACGAAGTTCTCCCAAAACGTCGTAAATCCATATCCAGTAAGGTCTTGCGTAGTACTAACCATTACTTGGACAAACTCCGTTCCTGCCTTCAAAACCGTTCCGGCTTTCAGGGTAGTACCAGCCGCGACCTTAATGCCGTTGGCATTTGCGGTAAGGGTTTCGTTGAGCGTAATGCCTTTATTGTCGAGGGACGGGCCGTAGGTATTCTGAACCGTCACGCTCGTGTCAAGGCTCTGGTCCTTAATCTGGGAGGCTTTGCCGTTGACGAGGACAGAAACGATTTCCGTGTGTGTTCCATGACCATCCGAAACGGTGATTTCGAGAGCGTTGATACCGATTTTGGCATCCGCGGGAATTTTGTAGTCAGGAGTGGTAATCGTGACCGTGTCGCCATCCGGATCCTCAAATTTGTCGGCCAGAGCACTAAGATTGAGGGTTTGTCCCGGAATTCCGGCGATGGAGAGCTTTTCACCTTCCTTGAGCACCGGCGCGTCATTCACGTTATTGACCGTGAGACGGAATTGGAAATCTTTCGTATTGGCCGGCGCGTCGCCAATGGCTTCGTCGGTAACGGAGATGGTGAATTCGACCGTCCCGAAGAAGTTTTTATCCTCCGGCGAGAAGGTGACGACGCCGTTTTCCAGCGTAACCGTTCCCGTCGTGGAGAAACCGGTCCGCGCGTCGGTAATCGTGACGGAACCTTCCTTAAGGGCAAGGGTCAGCGCGGAATTGTCAAAGGCATCCTTGAACTTGCCGTCCACGGTAATGGAGTATGCTTCGTCCTTTTCATTCTGCGCTTCGACGTAAACGCCGTCCTGCGTCGCGATGCCGTTCCACTCGGGATTCCAGTTGACGTCGGTAATCGTGAGGGAGATTTTGGAGGAGTAAGTCTTCTCCTCGCCATCCTTCGCCAGCGTGTAGGAGAATTCCTGTTCCGCGTAAACGCCGGCCGGAATGGTGATGATGACTTTCGTACCGTCCGCGCTGACTTCCGCGGTCACGCCGTCCGTACCGCCGGTGACATTGGAAATTTTCCAGCCAGGATTCTTGTTCAGATCGCACAGGTCGCTGAGATTAACCTCAACGGTCTGTTCCTGCTGCGCACGTTCCGCGTCCGTCTTGAAGCTCTTCGCGACGGAGTTAAAGGTAACGGTGAGAGTACTTTCCGCCGTCATTCCGGTTTCGGTATTCGTGACGACAAACACGATTTCCAGCGTCGCGCCGTCAAGGGCTTCCCAATCCGTGTCGGTCGGCTCGGCAATACCGGAGATTGACCCACGGGCCAGAACGAGCTGTCCATCCTCAACCGCGGCGGTGAAGGAGTAGGTTTTTCCATTATGCTCAACGGTGATTTGCGGCTGGGCAACGGAGAGTTCCAGCGAACCGAAATCTTCTCCCGTGTCGCATTTATCGAGGAGATCGTAAGAGATTTCCCCTTCGGAGAGCTGATAGTCGCTTTCCTGTGCGGGAGCGTTCGGAGCACAGAGTACGTTATTGACGGTGAGATTGACGGTGCCTTCCGTACCATCGACAGTAAAGGTCAGAACGGCAGTTCCGTAAGCGTTTTCAGCCAGTTCAAAGGCAATGACGCCATTCTCAATGGTGACACCGTCCTTGAAGAGAGAGACACATTCCGTACGGCCGGCGTCGGAAATGACATACCCTTTCACGGATTCCTGAACCGCGATGGAGTATTCGGTTTCCGCGGAATAGTTCCCCCAGGCGTCCGCTTCATTGAAAGCGTTGCCGATGGTAAGAATGATATTCTGCGTCCCGGCAGTGTCTTCCTCAATCGTAACCGCTTCCGCGGAGACCGAAGTCACTCCGGCCCATACGACCCGGAGATTGACCGTTCCGGTAAATTCCGCGCCGCTGGCATCCTGCCCCCTAACGGTGAATGTCATGTTTCCGTACTTTCCGGCAGTGGGAGTCCAAGTAACTTCCTTGCCGTTAATTACGCACGTTCCGTTTTCCGCGGTGACTTCGGTAATGGTCCAGCTGTCACTTTCCGGATCCGCGAAGTAACCGCTCAAATCCATCGAGTAGGAAGGATTTTCCAGTTTCTGAACGGTCTGGAAAGTTTCGTCCCGGATCTGTTCCGGCGCCAGGTTGACCTTGGAGATGTCCGCGGCGGCGGAAACCGCAGTCTGGGCGTAGGCATCCTCAGCCGTGACCGTGAGAGTTCCAACATTATGGAGGGCCTTAATCTGATTCCACGCTTCCGGCGTAACGGTAAATGTCAGCGTGTATCCGTCCGCGGTTGAAACGCCGTCATATTTCAGGCCTTCAACTTGAGTCGCGAACTGGAAGGAGTACTTCAGAGCGTCATTGGCGTCCTGATCCTTGAAGAGACCTTCAATTTCCGCTTTCGAGTAAGTAACGCTAATGGTATTGGCCTGCGCATCGTAGGTAAATTCTTTGTCCGGGAGGGTATTTTCCGTCAAAGCCGGGATGTGGTCGTAAATGACGGTAATTGAATCCGCCTCGGAACCGCCTTCCGTTCCCCAGACAGTTTCGTTTCCGTCGCCGTCAATGACTTTGAACTGGAAAGTGTTTTCACCGTAAACGAGTCCGGAAATACCATCTTCCGCGGAGTATTCCGTCCATTCACCGCCGTTCATGGAGTAGTAAACCGAGCATCCGGCTTCCGCGCCGTTATCGCTGAAGCTCACGGTGAATTTCGCGTTTTCTTCCGTGCCGAAAGCAACGAAGATTTCCGTTTTTTCCGCCTCAACGCTAATATCGTACGGAGCGGTATTGATCGTGACGGAACCGGCAGTCCGCGCGTCGTACTGGTTGCCGGCAGCGTCCACGAGATTCCAGGTGAAATCATGCCCGCCTTCGGCCAAATTGGTAAGCGTAACTTCCGGAACAGAACCGTCCGCGTTGACTTTCACGATGCTGACCTGCTCGCCATTATCATAAACGATAAACCACACGTCATTCGCGTCGGTAACGGTACCGGCAGCGTTAATCGTAACGGAATTGGAGCGTTCGGGATGCGAGACACTAACGTTAAAGCCGTCACTGACCGCGGGTATCGTCGTGTCCACGACAAAAGTCCATGTGCTGCTCGGAGCGTTTTCCGTTGTCGCGGGATTCACGCCGTCATCACCCCAGGAAATGAGGCGATACTCTCCGTCTTCGAGCGTTTCACTGATCGCGACTTCAGCCGTACTTCCGGAAGCGACGGTATTGCCCGCGGCATCGACGAGTTTCCAGCCGCAGGAAACGATGTTGGTATCGTCCGTAATCTGCGTGGTAAACACGATATTTGAAGAGCTGGAATAAAAACCGTTCTCAACCTTCTCGAAATTCGTGTTCGGGAAATCGTTTTTGAAGCTGTTTTCGGTAATTTCCGGAGCTTTATTGTCAAAAGTATACTTAATGTCCAGCTCAAGTTCAACCGTTTCGCCAAACTCGTCAGTGACAGTCAGGGAAATGATATTCCCAAGATCCGTACCGAGCTGCACATCGTTCATGGTCAGAACAATCTGATTTCCCTCAACCACGGCACTGGACACGGCCGCCCCAAGTTCATCCTTCGCGGTAATCTGAACGTTCCCAGCGGTAAGTTTGTCGGCAGCTTCATCATCAATGAAGTCAGCGATATTCAGCTTGATTTTCCCTTCTTCCAACGCGCCGGTACTGAGAGTGAGGGACATGTCCGCGTCCGCTTTCAGCGCGGGTTTCGTGTTGAAGTAAACGACAAATGTTTTCGTCGTTTTGTTCCCGGCATTATCCTCGACGGTCACGGTAAAGGTGTTCTCGCCGTAGGTCAGCTCGAACGTTTTTTCCGTAATTTCCTCGAGAGCCGCGTTATTGAATGAGATTCCCTTCACGCCGGATCCGTTTTCATTGTCGGCAGCGGAGAATTTGATTTCTCCTGAATTCGTGTAGTAGTCATACGTGCCTTCCGGAGCCGTGACGAATTCGCCTTCAATCGAGATTTCCGGAGCCGTCGCGTCAATGACGTAATCTGTAATCTGTACCGATTTCGTGTTTCGGGCGTTGTCCGTGACCGTGACGGTGAAGCAGTACGTACCGTCAGCCAGAGCTTCCGCGCGGGTAAAGTCAATCGCGGAACTTCCTTTTCCCAGGATCTGCGCGGCGGCAAAACTTCCTTCCGCGGTGGAACCGTCCGAGAGCTGAGCCGTGTAGGTAATCTCAACTTTAAGGTCCTCAGCAGCAGCGGCATCCGACCAGTTCACGGCAACGTTCAGCGAAGGCGTTCCTTTGGAAGGCGACGCGATGCTCGGAGTCAGGGCCGGTTCTCCCTTAATGGAAGCATCTGCCTTAAGCTCGGCAAGAAGAATCTCGCCACTCTTGACACCGAACATATCTTCCGTCTGATAGTAGATCTCGACGACATCGCCGTCCTGGAGATTCAGTTCCGCGCAGGAAATTTCCGCCGTAAAGCCGTCTTCCGCGCTAAAGAGTTTACTGAAGTCAACCTCTTTCTCTACGCCATTGACCTTAACGATGACTTTCGTATTTTCTTTATCGATGCAGTCAGCCGTTCCGGTTTCCGTAATGGTATTGTCGGAAAGCTGAATCTTCACCGTGGATTCCGCGCCGGTAATCAATTCTTCCGGATTAAAGAGTCCGTAAAATTCGTCTTTGTTGATAAAGGAAATCACCGGAGCGTCCGCGTTATTCGTGACGGTTGCCGTGATCTGAACGTCCGCGTCCGCGCTGTCGCCGAATTCGTCCGTGCAGGAAATCTTCACGTTCGTGCTGAGAATCGAATTTGAACCAAAATCCTTATCAAAAATAATCGCGATCGTACCGTCTTCGCTGACAGTATAAGACGCCACGGCATCATTAAGCTCTACCGAAATACTGTCTTTGGTAATGGAAGAACCGTCTTTTTCGGCAAACAGGTCGTTGAAATTAAGTTCCAGGCGATTGTTTTCAGTAATCGGGAAGAAGTATTCATTGCCGTCTTCCGCTTTGCCGGCTTCCGTAATGTACGGCGGCTCATTATAGATGAAAACAAATTCCTTCGTCGTCTCATTGCCCGCTTCATCCGTGACAGTAAAGACAAACGTATTTTCACCATACTGAAGCCCGGCCAACTTAAAGCGGTATTCACCGCCGGCAATCTCTGCCGTGACGTTTTCTCCGTTGAGCACCGCGGCATATTCCACCTGATTAGCGTCCGTAACGGTCATCGTAATCGAGGCAGAAGTCTGATCCGTTTTGTGTTTCGTGTTTTCATCATAATTTCCAACGAAATCACTGGAAACCAACGGCGCGACCGTATCGATAACAATTTCCTGCGATTCAGCCGCCGTGCCTTCATTTCCGATAAAGTCACTGACGACAGCGGAGAAGGAGTAAGTACCATCCGCCAAAGCCGTCGGCTGTTCCACCGCGTACTCAAACCAGACATTGCCGTTTCCGTCTGTTTTCTTACCAGCTTCAAGTTTCTGCGCCGTCAGCTGAACTTTATGAATGATCTCATCGCCGCACTTGACAGTAAGATAAATACCGTCAGCCGGATCGTTCGCCTCCGCCTTGATCTGCTCCCACACTTCTTCCGTGACGGTTTCAGAAACAATCGTCCAGTTAGGTTTGTTGTCCGTAGTGAACTTTTCATTCTGTACGCCGGAAGTAAGCTGCATACTGCCCGGAACCAGAGCCGGAGCCGCGGTGTCAAGCTGAATCGAGTATTCGTTTTTGCTGTTTTCCGCGCCGTCATAGGAAATCTCAAATTTAATTTCCGTATTGTCCCCAACATCCTGGAGCGTCAGAATGAAATTGCCGTTCGCGTCAACTTCATACCCGTTTTCCGGGTCATTCTGAAGCATATCGTCAATGGTCACGGTCTGTTCATTCCCATCCACGTCCTCATAGGTGACTTTTCCCTGAATCGTCATGCTCCCATCCGTGGGGATCTGTCCCTGAATCAGAACCTCTCCTCCCGGCTGCGCGGCAACGAACTGATTGTTCTCTTCATCAGAAACCGTAACATCCGTTCCATTGACCTGGATATTTCCAATCTCCGGTTTAACCGTGATCTCCTGCCGAATTTTGAGATTCGAGTCAAACGGACCTTTGACGAGTTTCTCGAACTCTGAGAGACTGAGCTTTCCGTCATGATCCAGATCCATCAGGGTATCCAGCTGAAGCTGCGTCACGTCAATGCCGTACTGAGCCTTAAACATGGCCGCGGCGCGCTGATTCACCCCCTGTCCCTTAAGAACATTCCCGTACGCGGAATAATACTCGGTCGAATTGACGGCACCGTCTCCGTCAATGTTATCGCCAGGCGTCGTGAAGAGCACGGAAACCGGATTGTTCGCGCTCGCGCCGGATACGGTCACCGTATAGTCTGACCCCATTCCCATCTGAAGGAGAAGCGTCGTCACGCCATCTTCCATTTTGGAGTTAAGAACAGTCAGCTTCCTGCCCGCGCTATCCTCAACCGTAATGTCTCCAGCGTCAATCCCCTGCCCCTGAACGTGCATCGCGACGTACTGTAAAGAAGTATCCTGCGCGTTGTTCGCGTTGTTCAAAGTCACGTAAAAAACCTCAGACTGAATATCGGATGCTGCCGCAGTCATCGAAACAGCAGAAAGCATCTGACGGGCCTCAAGTGACTCCAGCTGAGGATTACGAGGCTGGCGATTCGTTGACATACGCTGTTTACCGCCAACAAAACCGGTTCCATGAAAACGTTTTGATTCAGAATTCTTTCTCATAATTATTCACTTTTGCGGGGTTAGCCGAAATGAGGAACGCGTTCTTTGCTCTGAACGCCCCAAACACGAACCTTACCGAAGGTCCTTCCCTGAACATTGCGGATTCTTCGGCATGCTCCATACGGAATGGCGCGAAAAATCAAAATGATGTTTTTACTGTTTATCGTTTTCCAGCTTCCGGAGTGAACTGGATATTCGGACACTCAAAAATGTCGATACTCCGGGCCTGGAAACTCGCTCTCCTCTTTTATTCGTCATAATCCATACAATCACATGACAAAAATTTCAGATTATAACGAATATTTTTATTTTTCACTAAAATTCTTGACTTATCACGAATACTCTTTTTCGCACAAACTCCATCTGAAAAAGTACTTGGCCATCTCTGTTTTTTGTTCCTTATTTTTTCACTTGGAATCTGGTCTATGATAGTTACGCGCGTTATCCGTAAAAAGATTTAACATATCTGAAAAATTTCTCTTTTTTTGCACTGCGCGAAAGAACACCCAGAAACTTTCAGCAAAACAGGAAAAATCCGTAAAAATATCTCAACCAAACAAATGTTTATAACCGATACCCAAAATTGAATTGGATATTCACACTTTTTACGTTTCAATGACTAAAGGAATCAGTCATGAAAAAGTTAACATTTCAATGGAAGACGGTTCTGAAAGGAATCTGCGCTCTTCTGTCAGCGGCTGTCTGCATTCAGCTGCAAGCCCAGCAGAACGCGGAAGCCTGGAATTACCAGACTTTCCAGGAAAGTGCGGTCGCGCAGGTTCCCATCGAAGGAAGTCAGACTCCTGACGGGATCGTCTGTGAGGCAGAAGTGCCTGACGGACTTTTTCTGCACCGCCTCAACAACTCTCCCGGCGCAACCTGTGGCTCCGCGTTCCTGGGACCTGGGGCTTTCTTCATCGACGGTCACATTTCTCAGGGACTTTCATACAGTAATGCAGACAGTGAGTATCGTTCACCGATGGGAACCTGCGACAGAGACGGGTACCAAATGAATCAGCTCTACCTCTCACTCGGACGAAAAGTCGAGAAAGGGGACCAGCTCGCCGTCGGCGGTCGAATTGATTTCATGTTCGGTACAGACTATTATTATATGGCTTCCGCCGGATTTGAAAACACCCCCGCAAACCAGCCCCACTGGAATGACTGGGGAGATGATGTCCTCTACCGCGCGAGAAGAGACCAGTATGGTTTCGCGATGCCGCAGATTTATGGTGAAGTTTACGCCCCCATCTTCGGCGGTCTTGACCTCAAAATCGGGCATTTCCACTCCGTCATGGGATATGAATCTCTTGAGAGTACCGAAAACTTCTTCTACTCTCATTCTTACGCGAGAATTTACGGTATGCCGACTTCCATGACCGGTGTCATGGCAACCTCCAATATCAACTGTAATTGGGAACTTATCTATGGTGCCGTAAATGAGTGGAACGCTTTCGATACCGAAAACGATAATTTCTCCGGCGTACTGGGACTCAAATATAAAAGCCGCACCGGATTCTTTACTTTCGGAGTGACGACCATGTTTGGCGAACAGAGCGCGCCGTGTTATCAGTTTGAGACATACGGTGAATCGGAAATGACGTTTGTTCTGAATACTTACGCCAAGTTCAAATTCACTCCGCGCCTTACCTACGCAATCGAATTTACCGCGGGATATGACGAACGTGAATACTTCTGCATGGAAACCTTCGATACCAATACGGGACGCGCGTGGTTCGGGCTGACAAACTACGTCTACTATCAGCTCTTCGATAATCTCGCTCTTGGTACTCGCATCGAATGGTTCTGCGACTCCGACAACACGATCATTGACGGCGGTTACGGGTTCTCTACCATCGACGACTCGGCAAATTACTTCGCCGTGACCTTCGGGGCCAACTGGACGCCGCTGCCGTGGATGACCGTGCGGCCGGAAATTCGTTACGATTTCAGCGATTTCGAGTATGCCGACATGAAAACCTACGACGCCTGGTCCGCGGACGACCAGTTGACCGTTGGGGCAGACTTGATCATTCGATTCTGACGTGAACGGTTCAAAACCACGTTAAAGAAAACTCTCTCAGTCAATGGGAGAGTTTTTTATTTTCGGACTTTCAAACAAATAATAAGAAGAGACCAAAAACAAAAAGAGACCGTTTCGCGAAAACACGAAACAGCCTCTCTTCTTAGGACGTTACGCTTTTTGAGACAGCAGATCCGCGAAACGCGGAAACGTGGTAGACCTGACTTCAAAAAGCGGAAAATAAAATGGGAGCGCTGAACACCTGAAATTACTGCAAAATACGCCCTTGCGACAGGGAGGAAGTACAGTAAAACAGGGTCAGCACTCCTGACGTGTACATACATATTATATCTACAGACAGGAATGCCTCTCCTGACAGATCAACTGCTTCAAAACCGGCAAGCCGGGTGGTAATTTGTATTTCAATCGATCTGTTTTAGCGCATTCGAAAATGCCGGATGCCCGGCGTCTCTCAAATTTATTTTCGGTGAAACGGAAAAAACTCCCATTCCGCCAGTTTTTATTTTACTCTTTCTCAAGAAAAGCGCAAGGGGGGGATAAACAGACTGCCTCTTTTTTCCCGCGCGGATATTTCTATTTGGCGGCTTCGCGCATCGTTTTCATCCAGCTTTTGAATATGCGCCAATGCCCCGCCGTCGTGGGATGCACACTGTCCCAGACCCAGTATTTCGGATCCGGCGCGGAATCGTAGACCGAGTCGAAATCTTCCTGAAGCGGCACAAAAACCGCATTGTGGCGTTCCGCCATTTTGCGGACGATCTGGCGGTAGGCGTCTTTGACCTCCCCCTGAGAATTACGCCAGAGCGGTTCCATGAGGATCAGACGCACGTTCGGAAGGCGCTCGCGCGTGAGTTTCAGGAGGGAATCGTAGCCTTCTTCGTATTCTTCCGGCGTGCGTCTTCGGCCGTGGTCATTGACGCCGATCATGATGCAGAGGACGTCGGGCTGAATGGCGAGCGTGTCTTTTTCCCAGCGGGCATGGAGTTCACGGAGCGTGTTTCCGCTGACGCCGCGATTTACGAACGTCCAGTTCTGTTCCGGGTACTGTGCGCCCAGATATGACGCGATGAGGTAAACGTAGCCGTGGCCGTGAATGTGGTTCGGGTCTGCGTTTCTGCCGCGGTTCCCGTCCGTGACGGAGTCACCCTGAAAGAGGATGACGGCGTCTTTGGGGAAAAGATTTTTTTCTGCCGGATCCGGAGTCTGTGCGGAAAGGGAGAGGGGAAGGCTCATAAAAAATGCGGCCAAAAGTGCCGGGAGGGTACAGGAAATGATCTTTTTCATGATTCGGGTCCTTTTGAAAATTGGAGGGGAAAATGGAAAAAAGATCCTGAAAACGCACGTCTTCAGGATCTTTTCGGGTCGGTATTCTTTAGCAGGATGCTTTTTTGCGGCGCACGGCAAACACTCCGCCTGCGAGTCCCAAAAGCATCAGCGTCCAGGTCGCCGGTTCCGGAACACCAGTACTGGAACCCGCGAAAAGAAGCGGATTCAGGTACATCGAGTGGTCGGAAGTCGTTGCGGGGCCGGTAAGTGCCATGAGCGTCAGGTAGTCCGCTTCGATTCCAAGATCCAGCGCGATGTCGACCGGATTGCTGCGCGTCGCACCGTCCGGCATCGTTTCAGGAAGTTCGAGGAT
>JAFQUP010000201.1 GCA_017408405.1 Thermoguttaceae bacterium | reverse complement strand
CTGTTGTCGTTCAGCCGGTCATCCAGACTGTCGTTACCCCGGTCGTCACGCCAGTTGTCGCTCCGGTCGTTGCCCCAGTCGCGCCGGTCGTCGTATTCTGAACATAAAAATCTATTTTCTCCAAATGAAGAAAGACGGTTTAAATGCCGTCTTTTTTTATTCTTAACACCGTGATTTTTATGTCCTAAAATTTAAAACCAGGTAAAAAATCGCGTTTCATTCTTCCCAACTCATTCAAAACTTGACTTAAAACTCCAAAAATTCTCTAAAAATTCCAAAAAATTCCAGGTTTCCCACTTGACTAATCGGAAAAATATGTTAAAATTCACGGTATTCCTTTTGTGGTCAGCAGCAATGCTTGAAGACATGCTGTTCATCTTCACTTCGGTGAACATGGATGAGTTGACAGAAAAAAGTAATCGCGATTAATTTCTTCAGCCTTTCCGATCCTTTTGGGAGAATGAACGTATGTCCACACAAAAATACATTATTCCGTTCAATACCGCGCAAATCCAGTCAACGATTTACGCGGTGTTTGTGTTTATACAGCGAAAATGTCAAGTTGGGCATTTTGCACAACATGGGTTATGTCCATAGCAGAATGTCTGCTCTGGCGAAGTTTTCTTCAATATGCCTGAATCATTTCGATTGGGGCATCCTGGCAAATATCTGGTGAACAAATAAATGGCAACATCTCAAACACGTCGTATTTATCCTGATACAGTCCGTCGGTTTGGTACAAACATTGACGCCTTGGACGTTCCGAATCTGACCAAAATCCAGACGATCAGCTACGAACGCTTCCTTCAGTACCAGTATCCTGAAGACGAACGCGAAAATCTTCCTGATGAGATCAAATTGAATGAATACCGTATTCCGCCGGAAAAACGGGAAGATATCGGTCTCGAAGCGGTCCTTCGTGAGACGTTCCCCATCACGGGCCACGATGATAAAGTGAGTCTTGAGTACATCAGTTACGAGCTTGAAAAACCGCGCTTTGAACCAGACGAATGCCGCCGCCTGCGCCTGACATACGGTCGTCCTCTGAAAATCCGCCTGCGCCTGAACCGTGAGCAGCCAATCGAACAGGATGTTTACGTCGGCGATCTGCCCATTATGCAGGGCGGTGGGGAATTTATCATTAACGGTGCGGAACGTGTTGTGGTCAGCCAGCTTCACCGAAGCCCCGGTGTCGACTTCATTTCCGAAGAAGAATCCTCCGGCGACAGCCGAAGTTTCAGCTGCCGCATCATTCCGGAACGCGGAAGCTGGATCGAATTCAATCTTTCCCGAAAAGACAGTATCACGGTCCGCATTGACCAGACTCCGAAATTCTCACCGCTGATGCTGCTGCGCGCGATGGATCCCAAGTATTCGGAAACCGCGGACATCCTGCGTGCCTTCTTTGATACGGAAATCGTGTCTCTTAAAGACAAAAACGCCGCGATTGAAGGAAAAATCTCCATTGATAACGTGATCTATCCGGTCGGTTCTTCTCATGCCGGCGAGATCATTGTTGAAAGCGGACAAAAAATCACGAACAATCAGGCGGAGGAAATTCGTACTTCCGGTCTGAAAGAGATCGAGGTGATGCCGTACGACAGTAAAAATTCTCTCTTCATGAACACTCTGGCTGAAGACCCTTCACAGAGTTACGAAGAGGCTCTTCTTCGCATCTATCAGCGTATGCGCCCCGGCAACCCGCCGCAGCTTGACAAAGCGAAGAAACTTTTCGACGAAAAATTCTTCGATGTCAACCGCTATCGTCTCGGACGTGTTGGACGTTTCCGCATGAACCGCAAATTCGGTCTGAACGTCTCTGAAGATGTTTTGACTCTTCAGCCGGAAGACCTTATTTCCGCCATGAAAGCGATGCTTGGTCTCTACAAAGGGGATCCCGAATATCAGGTAGACGACATTGACCACCTGGGAAACCGCCGCCTCCGAACAATTGACGAACTGGCTGCTGACGAAATCCGCAAAGGCTTTGCCAAACTCCGCCGCACGGTTACGGAACGCATGGGCGTCAAAGACATCAACGAAATGGAACCGCGTACTCTCGTGAACCAGAAAAGTGTTTCCTCCGCCATTGATTTCTTCTTTGGCCGCGGTGAACTCTCCCAGGTCGTTGACCAGACAAACCCCCTCTCCATGCTGACCCACGAACGTCGTCTATCCGCTTTGGGTCCTGGAGGTTTGAACCGAAAACGCGCCGGTTTCGACGTGCGAGACGTTCATAGTTCACACTATGGCCGAATCTGCCCGATTGAAACACCGGAAGGTACGAACATCGGTTTGATTTCCAGCCTCGGAATCTACGCCGGTGTTGACGAATACGGTTTCCTAATCACCCCGTTCCAAATCGTCGAGGACGGAGTCTTAACCGGAAAAGTCCGCTGGCTCCGTGCCGATGAAGAAGGCGATGCCATCTTCGCGCCCGCGGACGTCCTCATTCAGGACGGACGTATTGTCGGAGACTCCCGCGCGGTAGGTGAAAACGTCATCGCTCGCCGCAAGGGTGAATACGAAGTTGTCCCGGCCAAAAAAGTCAACTATATTGACGTCTCTCCGTGTCAGATGGTCGGTGTTTCTGCCGGTTTGATCCCCTTCCTGGAACACGACGACGCCAACCGCGCCCTCATGGGTTCAAACATGCAGCGCCAGGCCGTACCGCTTCTCGTCGCGGAAACTCCGTTGGTCGGAACCGGTATGGAACGCATCGCCGCTTTGAACTCCAGCCTTCTCGTTCGCGCGAAACGCGGCGGAGTAGTAACTTACTGCGACGCGAGACGTATCGAAATCGGCGACGACATCTACCTCTTGCGTAAATTCAAAGGCATGAACGAACGTACCTGCCAGAACCAGAAACCAATCGTGGTTCCAGGTCAAGAGGTCAAAGCCGGGGACGTAATCGCTGACGGTGCCGCCACACACCAGGGAAATCTCGCTCTGGGACGAAACGTTCTGGTCGCTTTCATGGTTTGGGAAGGATACAACTTCGAAGACGCTATCATTCTGAGCGAAGAACTCGTGCAGAATGACGTCTACACATCAATTCACATTGAGGAATACGATACGGAAATTCGGGAAACAAAACTCGGCCGTGAAGAGTTCACCCGCGATATTCCAAACGTTTCCGACAAACAGCTCCGTAATCTGGATGAAAACGGTATCATTCACATTGGTACTTACGTGAAACCTGGCGATATTCTCGTCGGTAAAGTCACTCCAAAATCCAAAACCGAGCTGACTCCGGAAGAAAAACTCCTCCACACCATCTTCGGACGTGCCGGTGAAGACGTGAAAAACGATTCACTTGAAGTCCCGTCCGGAGTGGAAGGTATCGTCATTGACACCCAGTTCTACAGCAGAAGTAACGTCCTGACCCCGCGGGAACAGGAAGTCTATTCAATGCAGTACAAGGAAGTCGAAGCAACCTACAATGAACATGTCGCGCGCATTTTCGGTAACATGATTCATGCCATTGAAGAGGTCATGGAGGAACCGGTACTTGACCGTGAGGACAACCCCATCGTTGAAAGTAAATCATACGCCGGTATTGTCGCGGAAGCCCGTAATTTCAATTACCAGCAATTCCTTAACCTCTCCGGAAGTAAACGCCAGGACGTACTCAACATTCTTCTTGAGTATCGTCCCCGCGTAGAAACGGCACTCGAAACGCTGGATCAAAAACTTAACACCATGAAAATCGGTGAACAGCTCCGACCGGGTGTTCTTCGTATGGCCAAAGTCTATATCGCCACAAAACGCGTTATCAGCGTCGGCGATAAAATGGCAGGCCGTCACGGAAACAAAGGTGTTATCTCCAAGATTATGCCTCGGGAAGATATGCCTTTCCTGGCTGATGGAACTCCAATCCAAATCCTTCTCAACCCGCTGGGCGTTCCTTCACGTATGAACGTGGGACAGATCATGGAAACACACCTCGGTTGGGCAGGCGCGAAAAGCGGTTTCCGCTCCATTACTCCCGTTTTCAGCGGCGCGCGTGAAGCGGATATTAATGAAGCCTGTCGGGAAGCCGGACTGCCGCCTCACGGCAAAACCCGCCTTTACGACGGACGAACCGGTGAACTGTTTGAACAGGAAACCACGGTCGGCTACATCTATATGCTGAAACTGCACCATCTGGTTGATGACAAAGTGCATGCCCGAAGCACAGGACCATACTCAATGATTACCCAGCAGCCGCTCGGCGGTAAAGCCCGATTCGGCGGTCAGCGTTTCGGGGAAATGGAAGTTTGGGCTCTGGAAGCATATGGCGCAGCCTATATCCTCCAGGAACTCCTCACGGTTAAATCCGACGACGTCGAAGGACGTACTAAAATCTACGAATCGATGGTTAAAGGAGAAAATCGTCTTGAAGCCGGTACTCCTGCCAGTTTTAACGTCCTCACCAACGAAATTCGCGGCCTGGGCCTCAATATGCAGTTGGAACGCGGACATAATGTGTTAGACTGATTCCTTTTCAAATTCACAAATCACGGTTTTTCGGGGTCCTTTACCTCTCGAGACCCCGAGACCATTTTCAAAATAAATCATAGGAGATTCGGTGAATGAGTAGTGTCGATCGCAACTACGAACGAATTAACGATTACACATCCGTTAAAATCAGCCTCGCCCGGCCGCACGACATCCGCAGCTGGTCTTACGGCGAAGTAAAAAAACCGGAAACTATCAACTACCGCACATACCGCCCGGAAAGGGATGGTCTTTTCTGCGAACGCATTTTTGGCCCGGAAAAGGACTGGGAATGCACCTGTGGCAAATACCGCGGAATGAAATACAAAGGCATGATTCGTGACCGCTGCGGCGTCAAAATCACGCACAGTCGGGTTCGGCGTGAAAGAATGGGACATATTGAACTGGCAGCTCCCGTCGTTCACATCTGGTTCTTTAAAACCATGCCAAGTCGTCTGGGAAATCTTCTGGACATGAAAATGGGACATCTGGAAAAAGTTATTTATTTCCAGGACTATGTCGTCATTAACGAAGGCGAAACTCCGCTTAAAAGACATCAGCTTTTGACCGAAGGTGAATACCGTGAAGCTGTCGCCACCTACGGACGCGATGCCTTCCAGGCTGAAATGGGAGCGGAAGCCATCCGAAAACTCCTTCTGGATCTGGACTTGCCGGAACTCGCTCGCGACCTGAGAGAAAAACTCTCAAAACCAACCTCAAAACAGCGGCGCAAGGAACTCGTCAACCGCCTGAAAATCGTTGAATCCATCAGCAATTCCGAAAACAGTCCTGAATGGATGGTTCTCGACGTAATTCCTGTTATTCCGCCGGATCTGCGTCCTTTGGTCATGCTGGAAAGCGGAAACTTCGCCACCAGCGACCTGAACGACCTTTACCGACGTATTATCAACAGAAATAACCGTCTCAAGAAACTCCAGGATCTTAACGCGCCTGAAGTTATCGTCCGAAACGAAAAACGTATGCTTCAGCAGTCCGTTGACGCCCTGTTCGATAATGGCCGATGCAAACGTCCGGTCCTTGGAAGCAGCAATCGCGCTCTGAAATCCCTCACGGACATGATTAAGGGAAAACAGGGGCGTTTCCGCGAAAACCTCCTTGGAAAACGTGTCGACTATTCCGCGCGTTCCGTTATCGTCGTGGGACCGACTCTTCGTCTCCACCAGTGCGGTCTTCCGAAAAAAATCGCTTTGGAACTTTTCCAGCCTTTCATCATTCGGCGTCTGAAGGAACTGGAACACGCGGACACGATCAAGAGCGCGAAGAAAATGTTGGAACGCAAGGATGAGGAGGTTTGGGATATTCTGGAAGAAGTGATCCGGAATCACCCGGTCATGCTCAACCGCGCTCCGACTCTTCACCGAATGGGTATTCAGGCGTTCGAACCTATCCTCGTCGAAGGAAATGCCATTAAACTCCATCCGCTCGTCTGCAAAGGCTTCAACGCGGACTTCGACGGTGACCAGATGGCCGTTCACCTCCCGCTTTCCATTGAAGCGCAGGTTGAGGCCCATACGCTGATGCTTTCCACGAACAACATCTTCTCGCCCGCGAACGGTAACCCGATTATGACACCGTCGCAGGACGTCGTCATGGGCTGCTACTACATGACGCTCGAATTGGCAGATCGTCTTGGAGAAGGAATGATCTTTTCTTCCATTGAAGAGGTCTATACCGCGTACGATCTTGGCAAAGTCCAGCTCCATACTCCAATTCAGGTCCGTCTTCCGGAAGGCTACAAAGTAAAAGACAATCCGAAGTTTAAGGATGGCGGACGCCTCAAGACAACCGTAGGACGTGTCTTCTTCAACGACAACCTGCCGAAGGGAATGCCTTTCTATAATGAGTTGATGAGCAGCAAAGCTCTTCAGAAAGTAATTTCCGACTGTTATGAACTTCTTGGTACCCGAGCCACGATCAACCTTCTGGACGACATGAAACAGATGGGATATCGCCAGAGTACCAAATCCGGCCTCTCCTTCTCTACCGACGACCTCATCACACCCGCTTCCAAACAGCAGATCATTGATGACGCGGAACGTCAGGTCATGAAGTACAGAAAAGAGTACCTACGTGGTATTACTACTGACCGTGAACGTTACTCTAAAACGCTCGACCTTTGGACCACCACAAACAAAACCATTACCGAGGACATGCTTAACGCCCTGAAAAACGACCATCGCTATCCGGGTTACGTAAACCCGATTTACATGATGTCGGAATCTGGCGCTCGAGGCGGTAAAGAGCAGATTCGTCAGCTCGCCGGTATGCGTGGTTTGATGGCGAAACCAAACGGAACGATTATCGAAACACCAATTAAAGCCAACTTCCGTGAGGGGTTGAGCGTTCTGGAATACTTCTCCTCTACTCACGGTGCCCGAAAAGGTCTTGCCGATACCGCTTTGAAAACGGCTGACTCCGGGTACATGACGCGAAAACTCGCGGACGTCGCTCAGAATGTCGTCGTCACCATGGACGACTGCGGCACAACGCATGGTATCACAAAAGGTATCATCTATAATGGGGAAAAGGTCGAAGTTGGACTTGTCGACTCTATCAAAGGCCGTGTCAGCTGCGTGAACGTAATGGACCCGTACACGGATACGCTTATCGTGAAAGCGAATGAGATGATCACGCCCGAAGCTGCCCGTGCCATTGACGAACTCGGAATTGAAAAAATCATGGTTCGCAGTCCAATGACCTGTGAAGCCCCTCTGGGAATCTGCGCGAAATGCTACGGAATGGACCTTTCTACCGGTATGCTGGTCGAACAGGGACTTGCCGTCGGAACAATTGCCGCCCAGTCCATTGGTGAACCGGGTACTCAGCTTACCATGCGTACCTTCCACATCGGCGGTACTGCTGCCCGCGGCGTTGAACAGCGCGAAGTCCGCAATAAGAAACCCGGTTTCATTCACTACATTAACATGAAAACGGTTGTCAATAATCAGAATCAGATCATCTCCCTGAGTCGAAACGGTGAAGTTGCCGTTCAGGACAAGCATGGGTGGGAACTGGAACGCTACAATGTGCCGATCGGTTCACACATTCTGATTGAAGACGGCAAAGAAGCTCCGGCTGAAACCATTCTCTGCCAGTGGGACCCCCACTCCAACCCAATTCTCGCGGAACGTTCCGGAAAAGTACGTTTTGAAGACCTGATCGAAGGTGAAACGGTTCGTCTTGAAAAAGATGCCTCCGGAAACATTCGCCGTACGGTCATGGATTACCACGGAGAATTTCATCCGCAAATTGTGCTGGAAGATGAAGACGGCAAAACGGTTTATCCGATTTATCTCTCTGAAAAAGCCAACATCAGGGTGGAAGAAGGAACATGGGTTTCGGCTGGTACGGTCCTCGCAACGACACCTCGTGAAGTAACGGGTACTCAGGACATTACGGGTGGTCTTCCCCGTGTTTCGGAAATTTTCGAAGCCCGTAAACCGCGCGATCCTGCCGTCATCGCTGAAATTAGCGGTCAGGTGGAAATTCTCCACGAGAAAAAACGCGGCAAGCGAACTGTCATCATCAAGAACGACAATATTCGTGATGAAAATGGTGAACCGAAGCGTTACGAACACATTATCCCGGCAGGACGTCAGCTCCGCATTGGTTCCGGTGACATCGTGAAAGCAGGCGACGCTCTGGTGGAAGGTCCGCTGGTTCCGCACGACATTCTTCGTGTTTCGGGTGAAGAGGCGGTTCAGCAATATCTGACCCGTGAAGTTCAGAAGGTTTATCGTTCCCAGAACGTGAAAATCAACGACAAACACATCGAAATCATCGTTTCCCAGATGCTCCGTAAAGTGTGTGTTGATGATCCGGGCGACACGGACCTCCTTGAAGGTATCCTGATGGACAAATTTGACTTCTTCGCGAAGAATAAAGACATCGCGAACTGCCTGAAAATCACGGATCCGGGGGACACCTCGTTCATGGAAGGGACTCTTGTGCCGCGTGAACACGTAGAAGCAATCAACGCGGAAGTAACTGCCAACGGAGGTAATCCGGCAATTGGAACTGCTCCGCGTCCAGCGGTCGGAACCACTCAGCTTCTTGGAATTTCCAAGGCTGCGGTTCAAAGCTCCAGCTTCATTTCCGCCGCGTCCTTCCAGGAAACGACGAAGGTCCTCACCGAAGCCGCTCTTGCCGGAAAAGTTGACCACCTGATTGGTCTGAAGGAAAACGTCATCCTTGGTCACCTCATTCCTGCCGGTACTGGTTTCCGAGCGTACCAGGATTCCGAATGGACTCAGACTGGCTGCGATAGTGATTTGGACGAACTTTCTCTTGATTCACTCATTCCGGATGACGACGCGGAATCATTCCCGCTTCTGAAAGATGGAGGTCTTGAAAGTTTGTTGGCGGAAGTTGAACCATCGACAGCCGAAGCTCCTGAGGAAGCCGCGGCAGAGGATTCCGTCGAGTAATTCCTGACTTAAATTTGAATTAAAGTTTTGACACGCAAAAAAACGTGAGGATTACGTTTCTCACGTTTTTTTGTGGAAAATTTTCCTTTTAATTTTTGTTGCCAAGCCATGCCGCAAATACTCGTTACAGAGCCAGAATACCAAAAAGCACAAGTAGTTTTTGAGTGGTATTCCCAAAATTCAGACTGGCGAATTACTCCCGTATCGTCCGATATTTCTGAATTCCTTGAGGCGATACGTTGGACTCAGGCCCACCTCGCCATCATTGGAATGGTTCATTATCCTGAAGAGATTTACCGGGCACTTTCTGAAAACGCAAAAACAGGTCCCGCCATTCTGACTCGATTTGGAGTCGGAATGGACAATGTGAATCAAAATTTCGCGAAAAAATGGAATATCCGCCTGTTCAATACTCCCGGCGTTTTGGAACATTCCGTCGCGGAACATACGATCTGGCTTCTTGGAGCGGCAGCCAAACGAATTGGTCAGGCCAATGAAGCAATGAGACGCGGTGAGTTTCCATCATGGACAGGAATGGAGCTTTTTCAGAAAAATATTCTTATTGCCGGTTTTGGCGGGATAGGCCGTCAAACCGCGAAAATTGCCCACTTCGGGCTTGGAATGAATGTTTCGGCTTTTGGACGACGTTCACTGGAAACTCTCGCGGCGGAAGAGAATCTTTCCCCAGATCAATTTCTCGCGCGATATGGACTTCGGAATTATTCAACATCCATTAATGAACTTCTTCCTCTGGCAGACGCGGTTTGCGTTCTTCTTCCCGCCTTGCCGGAAACATTCCATTTTTTTAACGCCTTCCGTTTCAATCAACTTCGCGAAAATGTTCTTTTCGTGAACACATCCCGCGGCACGCTGGTAGACGAAAACGCTCTTTTTGATTTTCTTCAGAACAATCCGAAGGCATTCGCTTCTCTGGATGTTTTTGAAACAGAGCCTTACCGTCCTCAAGATTCATCTCGCGACCTGCGCGATTTGGAAAATACGTTCCTTACTCCGCACCGCGCCTCAAGCACGGAAGAAGCAAACGCGGCAATAGCGCGCTGTGCCTTGGAAAAAAACAGTTAAATACTATTTTCACCCCAAACGTCCATGAATATCCAGCATATCCCCACATTTTCAGAACCGTGCCTGGCTCCATACCAGAATCTTCGTGACCGAACCCTTCGCGGCGAAAACCTCTTCATCGCGGAAGGAGACCTGGTCGTTGAACGTCTTCTGAAAAGCCGTTACCAAACGGAGTCACTGCTCATAGCGGACCGCGCTCTGGAACGAGTCCAGCCGCTTCTGGAAAAGTATGTTTCGGAAGAGATTCCCATTTACGTCGTGCCATTCGATGGAATCAATGATCTTCTTGGTTTCCCCTTTCATCAAGGAGTCATGGCAATCGGAAAACGCGAAGAAGTCTGGACTCTTTCTGATCTTCTTCCTTTAGATTCTCCAGAAAAGCAAAGAAATTCACGTCGAAGAATTATCGTCGTACTGCCGGACATCACAAAACCGGATAATATCGGAGTCGTGTTCCGAAACTGCGCTGCTCTTGGAGCGGACGGTATTCTGCTTGGTCCACAGGCCTGCGACCCGCTTTCACGCCGCGGTCTTCGCGTTTCAATGGGCGGAGTCTTTCAGTTGCCATGGCTGAAAACCGATAATCTGAATCGTGACCTGGATATTCTTCGTACCCAATTTCAATACGAATGTTACGGAACTGTTCTCTCGGATAACGCGGTAGAGTTGAAAGATGTTCACTGGAAAAACCGTATCGCGCTTTGTTTCGGGAATGAGTATGACGGTCTCAAACCAGAAACTCTTGCTCACTGTGACCTTCAGGTAACTATCCCAATGGCCTGTGGAGTTGACTCTCTGAATCTTGGAGTTTCCTCAGGAATATTCCTTTATTCCGCCAGTTTTCAGGAAAATTAAATTCTTTCCTGTTTCCCTTAAACCAATTTGAAAGAACAAAGTCATGAGTCTCAAAAAAATTTGTGTCACCGTGCTTCCAATCGGTTTCCTGCTCCTGCTTTTCCTGCCGTATCTGGCACAAAATCGCCCAAACACCGCGGAACCATCGTCTGAAAATACATTTCCAGCTGGTGAAACACTTTCCGCTTCACTTCCTGAAAAAGTCCCATCCCCAGTTAAAGCCATTCCTAATCCTCCAGTCGCTCAAACAGCAATTCCTAAAGAACGCTCTCTGGAAGAAATTCCATTTGACGGAAAACTTGCCCACCAATACCTGACTGAACTCTGTGCCATTGGTCCTCGGCCGAGCGGTTCTGAAGGAATGATTCGTCAGCAAAATTACCTGATCGAACATTTCACAAAACATGGCGCGCAAGTTCAGAAACAGGGATTTCAATTTCCCTATCCCGGAAAACCATTTCAAAAAGTTCCTGGCATGAACCTGATTTTTCGCTGGAAACCCGAACGAATGGACCGAATTCTTCTCTGCGCGCATTACGACACTCTGCCGATT
Source organism: Thermoguttaceae bacterium (assembly GCA_017408405.1). Lineage (GTDB taxonomy): Bacteria > Planctomycetota > Planctomycetia > Pirellulales > Thermoguttaceae > RGIG3701. The sequence continues at coordinate 12,151 of JAFQUP010000201.1, read as the reverse complement.
CCCACCAAGAATCCGCCGCAGCTCCAAAATCTGCCATTCGTCGGGGCGGAAGACAACGCGGGAGGAATCGGAATCCTGATGGTCCTGGCCCAATCTTTACCGGAGATTCTTGAAAAGGAACAAACGCGTTACGGAATCGACATCGTGATGCTTGACGCGGAAGAATTTATGTTCCGCCCCGGTGATCGCCTTCTCCCCAACGAACGATTTTGCTGGGGGTCCGAATTTTTCGGTCGTGTCTATGCGTCACAAACTCCCCAACAACGGGGCGGAACGTATCTCGCAGGCGTTTTGCTCGATATGGTGACACAGGAAAATGTCGTTCTCTTGAAAGAAGGCTTTTCCTACCAAAATCCAAAGTCTCGGCCCATTCAAAGTGAAATTTGGAATCTGGCACGAGATTTAGGTGTCCGTGAATTCAAATCACGAATTGGAAGTTTTATCACGGATGACCATATTTATCTCCAACAGTTCGGCCAAATACCTGTCATTGACATCATCGACCTGGATTTTGCCCAATGGCACACCCATGAAGACACGCCGGATAAATGCTCACCGCTTTCTGCCGCACGAGTCGGTTGGGTCATTCAGGAATGGATTCGTCAGAAAAAATAAGACTATTTTTCAAAAATCCGTTTGGCCTCTTGAAATTTTTTCGATTTGTGGTAAAATCAGAAGAAATATCTTTTCACTGTCTTCATGTTCATGGAGACAGTCCCATTACCTTAACATACCGTGAAAAGAATCATGAAATTTTCGACTATCGAAGAAACGGCTGCGGCACTGGCCAAAGGGGAAATCGTCATCATGATGGATGACGAAGAACGTGAGAATGAGGGTGATTTCATTTTTGCCGCTCAATTTGCCACTCCGGAACTGGTCAATTTCTGCATTACGCACGGACGCGGACTGGTCTGCGTTCCCATGCTTCCGGACGACTGCAAACGTCTGGAACTTGAACAGATGGTCCGAGATAATACGGCTCCTCTTTCGACTCAATTTACTGTTGCGGTAGACCATATCACTACCAAAACGGGAATCACCGCCCAGGAACGCGCCGCGACAATTGCCGCTCTTGCGAATCCAAACTCAAAACCAGCGGATTTTGGACGTCCCGGTCACGTTTATCCCTTAAAGGCAAAGGAAGGCGGTGTCCTGAGAAGGGCAGGGCACACGGAAGCCTCCGTCGATTTAATGAAAATTGCCGGTCTGATCCCTACTGCCGTATGCTGTGAGATTTTAAATGAATCGGGAAATCGTGCCACTCGTGATGAGCTGGTGGAAATCGCGCACCGTTTTAATCTGAAATACTCAACCATTGCCGAGCTGATTCGCTATCGGAGAACAAGAGAAAAACTGATCTATCGGATCGCGGATGCCAATCTTCCCACAAAATACGGCTTGGGACGCATTTACGTTTACGGTGTCAAATACGAAGATATGGAGCCGGTTGTCGTTCAGATTGGTTCTCCGGAAACCGCTAAAAATAAAGAAATCGCTGAACATCCGCTGGTACGAATACATTCCTCATGTTTCACGGGAGATCTGCTCAGTTCACTGCGCTGTGACTGCGGTGACCAGCTCGTGCGTTCACTCCAGCTCATGAAAGAAGACGGATACGGATACCTGATCTACCTCCCGCAGGAAGGACGCGGCATTGGCCTGGCGGAAAAAATTAAAGCGTACAAACTGCAAGAACAGGGATTGGATACCGTCGAAGCCAATCTGGCTTTGGGACATCGTGCCGATTGTCGTGATTACGGTGTCGGACTTCAGATTCTCAATGACCTTGGAATTACCCATATTCGTCTTTTGACCAATAATCCCAAAAAAGTTGACGCCTTCATCTACAGCGGATTTGACCTGACAGTTACGGAACAGGTTCGAATTCTTGGGGAAATTAACCCGTTTAATGAAGCGTATATTCGGACAAAAGTCGAAAAAATGGGGCACATTTGGCCAGGCCTTGAACCATCAAAAGACTAATACGCCGTAACTTCCCTAAACAGGTTTCCTTCAAATAGACACAGCCTGTTTAGGGATTTATCTGAAAATATTTTCATACTGAATCTCTTAACTTTGCCTCCCGCTTCTTTCAATTCTGCCTCGTGACGCACCCCTTTACGTTTGGCTACAATTGGTAAAGCCTGGCGGACTCTCATCACGAGTTAAGATTCGCTCAAGACACACAAAAAGAACAGGCATGATTTTCATCACGCCTGTTTCGAAACTTAAGAATTTGCGGTCAGTTCCAAAGGAATTTATTTAATTCCACCACCAACCATTTTCCGGGAGATTTTCTTCCGCGGCCTTTTGTTCATCCGCAACAGTTTTATCATCAGCGGAAAGGAGATTTTCCTCATTAAAGGCACGTTTTGCGAAAATCTCAACACCACCACCAATTGGTGTGGTCAAGGTGTTGCCGCGCCAGACAGCCGTCACCGCGGATTCAACAAACTGCGGCGCGCGCTCGGTCTGAATTCGGAATTTACTTTCATCGCCAAAGTAAACCAGTTCCCAGCCAAGTTTTTCATAAGCGTTTGTTTCCTGCAGGAAAGCGGCCACGACAGACATATCAACCAGATTGCGCAGTTCCGCGTAAACCGGTACCGCATCCGCGATACGATCATAGTTCCGGGTAAATCCCTGAGTGAACTGTTTACTCGCGGAATCAGACACGACAACTTCTTTACGTCCGCCGTCAGCGGTCACCATTTCATCAGCTCCAACCAGCTTAACGCTTTTGCCTTCCAACCCCATTGCCAGTTTATCGGCACTCATGCGGACGCGCTCATAATCCGGAACAAAATACCATCTGAAAAGAGCGTTACGCGCGACAGTACCCGGATTGACACTTGCCACAAAAGACTTCATGTTGGGGCAGGGAATTTTCTCAAGGCCAATCCCCATAAGTTTCATACGGTAGTCCGCTTCAACCAGCACTTTCGCGAAGTGAGTTTCCGAATTTACTCCGACAACCGAAACTTTCTGAAGACCGAGCGCCTCACGTGAACCATTCACGATGAACTGCGTCATGTTCGGAGTAGCGGTAGTACCGATTTTCCTCTGAAAATCCTGGAAACGGGCCAGACCTTCCTGCGTCGGATCAATAGAACAGCCAATAACTTTTGCTTCCCGGGAATTCGGCGAGTAAGTACGCATGGCGGCAACCATATCCTCAAGACGCAGAACCGGTTTCCCGGTCGTAAGTCCAACGACTCTTCCGGAAGGATCCTTAAACCAGCCCTCTGCCGGTCCAACGAGCACAACATCTCCGGTTTCCGGATAGACAAAGACGTAATCAATACGCTGAAGTCCCGCCATATAGCGTACTTCATCAGTCAAAATCCCGTTATTTTCGGCAATTTCACATTCCAAACGAGTCAAAGAAACCGCGCGCGCGGGATTAAATTCACGCAGATCCTGAGAAATATCTTTTGCGGCAGCCAATTTACGCATCCGCAGCGACTCAAGCGACGGTTCAACATACGTTTGCATTTTAAGAACGTTCTGAGCGTCGATCTCAACACCTGCGTACGAGCTGGTGTCCTGCGCAAACGCCATCGTAGAAAGCATCGCGCCACAAACGAAAAGAAATACCGCCAGGAATCTTTTCAGCATCCGCGAGTATGAAAGCATGGTTTATTCTCCTGAATTTTGATTTAAATTCAATATATTTCCAGTATATTGGAAATTATCGACATTCAGACGATGTTCAAAAAATAATCTTTCCCTCAAATTTAAGACTTTTGCGGAAAATACAAAAACACAATCCAAACAAAACGCATGACCGGTAAAGTCCATTAATCAATCAATGAAAACGGAAGCATCCTTCGCCTCTTTTGTCGGATTTTTAAGGTTTTACTTCCCAAAGTGTTCCTTCCGGCGGAGGAACTACATTAAAGTATTCGTAAAGGCCCGGAATGTTCCAAAACATCAAAAGGATAAAAACCGCAACACAAAGGACCAAATAAACCATTAATCCCCGTTCCCGGTAAAGATGCTCCGGATTCTGAACCGCGCTGTTCTGTTTCAGACCAATAAAAAGGTAATATCCATAAAAACCGGCAAGCAGCGGTGCGCTCAAAATCAATTCCAGTCTGTAACGCACAATAAACACACCAAGAAACAGCGCGCTGGCAATTGCGTAAATGAACATGCTGATGAGCAGTTTTTCCTCCGTATACCACTGAAAAGATTTCCGATAACCGGCAGCACGTTCCGGATCATTGATCCAGCGATACTCCGCGAAACGTTTGGTCGCCATGAAAAAAGCCCCGAGCATCCAGTATGAAATTAAAAGTGACAGCGGCGGCACCTGCCCCGGAAGCACAAGGTACCAGCCGAGCAAAAGACGCAGCGGATTATTTACGGATTCACTTAAAACATCAAGATAAATCCATTCTTTCGTTCGGACGGGCGGAATATTGTACACGCAGCCCATAATCAAAAGAAGAAGAGCAGACCAGAAAAACGGAAGATTCAAAGTCCAGGCAACTGACAAACCGGCAATACCAAGAAAGATCCACTCCGCGTAAGCCCAAAAAAGTTTTACTTTCCCGGAAGGTATCGGACGAGCATGCTTGGACGGATGAAATTTGTCGGTCGGCGCGTCCAGAATTTCATTAATGACGTAATTGCTCGAAACAATCAGGCAAACCGCGACCAGACCAATCAGAATTGTTTTTCCGGCAGAGAGTATCGTTTCCGGAGTCTGAAAAATTTCCGGTCGATAAAACAATGCCAAAACAACTCCAAAAAGCATGAAAACATTTTTGAACCAGTGATCCGGTCGAGCGATTTGAACGTATGGAAACATGAAATAAATTTCCCTGAATAAATCGTGGAATTATCCACATTAAGTTAGTTTGAACTGAAAATGAGTTTGTCTCTATCAGGAATCATACCTAAGGCACAAAATAATAAAATTCGATCCGGCAGGAAAGATTTTCTCCAGACCGGATCGTTTAAATTTCATTCCTGCTTATTTTTTATTTTTACTCTGCGAGAAGAGCCAGTCTGCTACACCTTTCGTATGATAAGCCGGCATCCAGGAATTATGTCCCACACCAGGAAATTCGGTATACTGAACGTCACAGCCATTTTTACGAAGAGCCTCAAACGCGTTTCTGCTTCTCTGGGTTTTCACGACACCATCTGCGCCGCCGTGAAAAATCCAAATGGGGATATTTTTCAGCTCCGGCGTAGAAGCAAGTTTTTCATTATCCGCTCCGCCGCAAATGGGCATGGCAGCCGCGACTTCCTCCGGATAACGGATAATAAAATCATATGTGCCATATCCTCCCATGGAAAGTCCAGTAACATAAATACGATTGGGGTCAATCTGATCTTTCGCCTTCATATCCTGAAGGAGTTCATGAAGCAGTTTCATTGCGTAGGAGGGTTCTTCCGGCGTAACGTGAGAATCCGGTTTTCCCCAATCAACTTCACACCATTTCTTGCCGTTCGGACACTGCGGCGCAATCAGATAAGCTGAATACTTCGCGCCTTCTTCTCCGAAAATAAGATTCAGGAAAGCATCCTGTCCCGTGACCTGCGTCACATTATTCTCACCTCTTTCACCAGCGCCGTGAAGAAAAATAATAAGCGGGTATTTTTCCCCCGGTTTAAGCTCAGGAGTAAACTTCCGATAAAGCAGCGTTCCGTTGGGAGAAGTCCACTGGCACTTCTCAAGTTCATCGTGACGCTCCGCGAATTCCGCTGCGCCAACATTCCCGATTCCCAAAACAGCCAAAGTGACGGCCGCGAGACTCAAAAAAAGTTTTTTCATAATTAGTTCCTTTAGGTTGGAAATTGTTTAAGGCTGGCTGAATATTAAATCACCATAAATTTACTCAAAAAGTTTCCGAAATTCATCATCTTCATCGGATTCCGAATCGTTCCTTCCTTTTCGGGATCGCGAGTCTGAATTATCCACTGTCCCACTCTCATTCTCCTCCAGCTCTTCAACTGATTCCGGAAAAATTCCTTCTCCGGCCATGATGACGCTCATTTTCTGAATGAATTCATCCAAAAGCTCCGGATCAAACTCTGAATGGATCATATTCTGTAGAAATTCATCGTCGATATTTCCATTAATTTCCTGAAGAATTTTCTCCTTTTTTTTATCCAAAATATGGTCCAGGCTCTCATTTTGCCGCATGGAATGAATAATTTTTTCAATCTCGTTTTTGGTCAGGAGCCTGCGCGGAATAAAATCCTTCAAATCAAGCATCTCATCATCATCTTCAGAACGGTTACGATAACGATTAATCTCATTCTCAATTTCCTCAAGCCAGGTCGGAGGTTCGTAACCAGTCCCGGTTGGCTCAGCAATAAATTCTTTAACCAATTCAAGCAGCCGCTCAAAAGAAGGAGTCTCCCCTCCCGCGCGCGCTTCCTGGATGGAAGGTTCCAAAAGCGCGCACAATTTATTAATGGCCATTGGCTTCACAAGCCGTTCATCAAGCCGGTCTCCCACGGTTTTGATCGTCAAACCATATTTCAAACACAGTTTTCGGTAACGCCTGATAAAACGTTTGGCATGAAATCCGGAACGTTCTTCGATACTTTCACACCAGGAATCCGCGACTTCATAGTTTTTTTCGTAAACCATGATCTTGTGCGCGTTAATGAACGGACGCATATCCCACGCCATTCGATCGTATTCCCCCAAAAGGCGCAGAAAATCAAAGAGCATGAAAAGATTGCTGCCGTTATCGGACTGCGTAGTCGTCGTATTATAGTCGATAAACTGCCCATAACGTTCCAACAGCGTCTCTACGATAGTATCAAGGTATCCACGCGCCCGGTTTTCTGAAATACGATTCTCCTCCAAATCACGAATAAGTTTCTCACCCTGAATAGAATCTTCACCAAACATGGCGGAATTTTCCTTTTCTTCACAGTTTTCCCGCAAAGATTCCAGCCAGGAGGCAATCCCTTCGTGATGAATCGCCTGGAGATTGGAATAGTTCATCAAAACTGGAGAAAAAAGATCTTCTCCATATTTTTTAATGAAATCTCTCAACTGCTTCCATTCTTTCGGATCATGAAACGGATCAAGTGAAGAAATTCGTATTCCGTGACTATGGGAAATCCAGTTCTGAAGGAGAATCCCAATCATCTCATCTAAAAGTGGAATAAGCGTATTGATTTTCCATTTCATTCTTCCCGGTTTATTTCCGCTTTTGAGAATGGAGCGCAAGATGCCTTTACTCCCAAGATCAAAAAGGTGATCATAGCGGGTAATGGCTCTCGAACCAATATAGTGCCTGCGTTCCATTTCCTGAACACATTCCAGAACCTGAAACGTTTCCTCAAGCAGTCCCTGAATCGGCAAATTAATCAAAAGGCGCTGAATAACCGTAAGAATACTCCGAATCGCAATCATTTGAATTGGACTTCCGCCGCGGTCTATCGGCGCGTAAAGAATAGGTTCCTGCGCCATTAAGTCAAGCGTTTTCGACCATATTTTCTTCACATGCTGCGGATCTTCACAGATCAGAGCCTGAATGACACTTCGGGCAGCGTCTTCCCAAGTATCTGTTTCAAGAATACGGTTTTCCACATCCGCGATACGCATCAAACGCTTGGCGTCAAGAAGCTCACTGCATGTGGAAACAAGCCGTTCCAGAAGAGAGTATTTCATACTGATCTGCTTTTCATACTCCATCATCGCGATGGGACGAGAAAAGTCCGGCTTTTCCACCTGAAACTTATCCACATCCTGAATAAGCCGATTCAACCCTTCCAAATGAACATCCGCCTGACGGCTCCACTCTTGAAGAACCTCCGCGCGTTCCGCATGCTCTTTCGCGAACGGAATGGAAAAAACCGCCGACATTTTCCAGAGCCTGGCTTGAGTAATAATGAAAAGAAGACGGTCTGAAATGCGATTCATTTCACTGTTGAGCGGAAAATCTTCCATCGCGTGTTTCAGCGATTCACCGTCCATCATGGAATTATCGATACCGTCATCCGTCGAGTCATGATAAATAACATTTTCCCATGCCGCGTCGAATATTTCCTCAAGCTCCTCTTCACCAAATTCATTCTCTGAAATTTCAGTTTCTTCAAGACCTTCCTCCAAAGAATCTCTCATACCTTGAGCATTGGAATCTTTGGACTTCTTTTTGGAACCGGATTCCAAATCAAGCGAAGGAACGACCCCGTAAATGTCGGCATTGGCTTCGACCATATCCACAAATCGCTTCGCAAGATTCCACCCGTCTGACAGTTGACTTCCGCGGCGGCAGAAAATTCGCTGCTCCCGGGTAGGCGGATACCAAAGATCCTCCATCCAGCGTAAAGCAAGAGGATGGAAGGAGTAATCCCCGTCATCAAGTTTAAAAATCTCAGACTGACTAAGCCAGTTGATTAAAAGCGCCATAGAAGCTACCGGATCTTTCTGATCCAAAAGTGCCTCTATCAAAAGCATATACGCTTTAGGTGAATTAAAATCAACGACTCGGGGACGCCAGAATTTAATATCGCCCGCGGCGGTGCCTCCTTCATACCACGCTTCAAGAGCGTTCACCACAAGTTGAATCGACTCGCAGGTTTCCGCGCCGGAAACGCTATTCACTTCGGAAAGCTCAAGTGTCCCGAACTGATCCCACCACTGGGCAATCTCCTGCATTCGGAACATCAGTTCTGACTGTTCCTTTTTGAAGCCCTTCGCAGCCGTCTCTTTCAAAATACGAGAATAAAGGGAGAGAATGGAACCAATGAGAGAAGTCATTTCATCCACTCGCTGATCCTGCGTCGAATCCTCAACAGAAGAAGCCAGCGGAAATTGACCGTCAAATCCCAATATGTACCATGGATCAATAAACGCTCCGCACTCTATCCCTTCATGAAGAATCTCTTCTATTCGATAAAGTTTTGGAATTGCCTCAAGTGCTTTACCATGGTCAATATCCAAATGCGCTTTCGTAAGAAGGCAATCTACCTCGCAACGCATTCTGGAAGAAGGAACATTAACCTTCAAAACCATTTCATTCGAGGCCTCCGCATACCCCATCCAGGCATAAAGCCGCGCCATTTGAACATTCTGGTACTGCTCCGCCCTCTGTTTGGCCAATTTCCGGTTAAAATACTGTCTTGCTCCCGCAAACGGCTGATGAAGTACTTTCTCCTCCTCACGAAGACGATCGGAATGCTTGCCTGAAACTTTCTCAAGAAGCTGCTGATAAAAAGAATCACGTATTTTCGCGACCTTCGGAAGCAAAACAGCAAACGTATCTGAAGAAGTCCTGGCTCCAGGACCCCAGCCGCAAACCGCGCTGCCCATTAAAAGCGTACCGCCCAATACGGCCGATGCCTCAAAAAGGAGTTCATCTCTGTCTATCTTGTGTTCCTTCGAAAACGATTCTGAAACCCTTGAAAAAATCGACTCAAGAGTTGATTCTATCAAAACAAACCGATCATAAAATCCCTTGTTCGTGATATGAAGACCATCCCAACTTCCAAAATGATAGTTCAAACGGCGAATAACGGGATGCTCAAAATCAAGCGCGCGGGGATCAAAGGTCAATTCCTCAAGATGATCCATATCAAACATCGCGTCATGCAGAAGTGAATCATCTGTACTTTTCAGAATCTCCAGCATCCGTGAAACAATCGGAGCGTATCGACAATGCGCCACCCCAGCTCCGCGAACATAAAGCGGAACGGCATGAACCCATTCATGACGATACGGCTGCATTTTTTGACGCGAATGAAGAACAGGGATCGGCCGATACCCAATAAAGTCATCATAGTCCGCTATCGCCCTGCGCACCGCGACCTGAATCTCCGGCGACATTTCCTCTGACGAACCAGTCATGTCAAGAAACCGGTCCGAAGAGGCAATATCCGCTTTCTCGGCTGGAATTGATTCAAACGCTCGTGTTTTCAAAATAGAGTAAAAGGCCTGGCCAAAAGAAAATGGATTAAAGAGCGTATCATCTTTCTGATGAAAAAGCAGATCCTTATGCCAAACCCGATACTGTGGAAAAAAATAAAGCAATCCAAACAAAAGAACCTGACGAACTTGAAGATCCCGCGCGAAAACCTCTGACTGCGGCTGAACCCATTTCAAATAATCCCAAAGTGCCGCCCCAAGACGGCGCCAGGATGGAAGTAACGTATTTTCTCCGTCTCTCTCATCCAAACGTACCGCCAAAATATTCAACGACGCGAGAAACTGCGGCGCAGGATCCCCGGAAGAAAAATTCAGATAACCGAGAACACTCTCAAATGCTTCTTTTTCACTTGCGTTCCACGCCTTGGGATCCATTGCTTTACCTCCTGTTCACTTCAAGATCTACCTGCTTTTATCTTACCTTTTTTTTTATTTTATGAAAAGGGGCGACACCCCAAAAAACAGGAAAAAAAGCCTTTTTTTTCCATTTATTCCTTTTCAAAAAATCTTTTGACGATGTTTTCATGAAAAATTGTGTTTTACACTCTTCTTTTCCATCATCCATCTTTCTGGTCCCTTTTAATTTTTCGGTAAAATCAACTAAAAAATCGGGGGAATCTTGAGAAAACTCCTGAAAAAAAAGTTTTCCAAATCTCCCTTCATTTTTCTCTTTACCAAATTTTCCCCAATTTCCCGCCTTGCCTGAAAACAAAAAACGTTTCACCACCAAAAAACATCCGCTCTCTATCAAAAGTTACCCAATTCTCTCTCTTTTCCACAAACATCCAGAACGCGAAAAATCGTACCTCCACTTCACTTGCTCTTAAAATGTCATGAAATTTCAACACCCCCGAAAAATTCTCCCAAATTTTAAATTTTCAAAAATTTTATCTTTTTTTTATTTTTTTGTAACACCCTCACGTTCTATTGGATAGAAGAGCATGATTAAGTTTACGTTCCAAATTTCCAATTTTGAACAAATCTGACTCAAGCACTTCCACTTGCACTTTATTTAAATCATTTAATTTAATAAATTCGTGAGGAAAAACAATGAAAAAAACACATTTAACCTGTAGCATTCTTGCTGTAGTTTTATGCGCGGGCACTGTTTGGACCACAAACGTAAACGCTCAAAATGGAAGTTTTTACCACAGCAACGGCATGTACGCCGGTTCCATGGATACTTTCGGAAATACTTCCACTTTCCGAGACAATAGAGGAATGATCACCGGCACCGCGACAACCTGGGGAAACAACACGACTTTCTACGACAACAGAGGAATGATTACCGGTACCGCGACCAATTGGGGAAACAACACGACTTTCCATGATAACAGAGGAATGCACACCGGTTCCGCGACCAATTGGGGAAATAACACGACTTTCCACGACAACAGAGGAATGTATCAGGGACACACCCAAACTCACGGAAACCAGACTTCCGGCTTCTCCGCGATCGGTTCCTTCCTGGGATGGTTTATTGGAGACTAAATAACCCTCAATCCCGTTGCCGGTTCATTTGAGAAATTGACCAGTATTCACCAAATTTCCACCGCGCGATGACGCAAAACTCAACCTTACGGAGGAATCCGGAATTTTGAGTCATCGCGCTATTCGCGAAACATTCCACTTGCCCCCAAAAACAGTTTATGAAAAAACACAAATTCATTATTCTCGCGGTCCTCCTTCCGATACTGCTTTTGAGCGGATGTGTTCCCGTGTCCAATGCGAGAACCGAAATCGCCGCTGAACAGCAGCAGTAGGAGGAGGAAACAGCCTCCGACCCAAGTCCCGCAATCGACGACGAACTAAAAAAACGGCTCGACGACGGAAAATTTGAATACGAAGTCGACGACGGTTCCATCACCATCACAAAATATACCGGCACAGCCGCCTCCGTCACCATCCCTCACGGCGTAACGAGCATTGGAATGGAGGCGTTCAGAGGCTGCAAGAGCCTCACCTCCGTGACGATACCCGACAGTGTGACAAGCATTGCCAGCGATCCATTTAGATTTTGCTTTAAACTGACCGAGATCCGTGTCTCCGTTGGCAATACGCATTTTAAGAGCGAGGATGGTATCCTGTTCACTGCCGACAGAAAAACACTTGTTCAGGTCCCGGAAGGCAAGGGCCTCACCGAATATACGATTCCCGACAGCGTAACGACCATTGGACCTGGCGCGTTCAGAAGCTGCGAAAGCCTCACCTCCGTGACGATTCCCGACAGCGTGACGACCATTG
>JAFQUP010000200.1 GCA_017408405.1 Thermoguttaceae bacterium | reverse complement strand
TGCCGGAATTGGGATTTACTTCACTTTTAAAACGGGATTTGTTCAAATTCGATGTTTTGGTGAAGGGATGAAAAAGGTTTTCGGAAGCATTTCTCTCCACGGAAAACAGCAGGAAGGAGGATTAAGTTCCTTTCAGGCTCTTGTTACCGCGATTGCCGCTCAGGTTGGAACCGGAAATATCGTGGGAGCTTGCGGAGCCATTCTCATTGGCGGGCCTGGTGCGATTTTTTGGATGTGGGTTATTGCCTTTTTTGGTATGGCAACAATCTACGCTGAAGCGGTTCTCGCGCAGGAAACCCGAGAAGTTCACGATGACGGTTCTTTTCATGGCGGCCCCGTTTTTTATCTCCAGACCGCGTTCAAAGGACTGTGTGGACGTTTTCTGGCAGGATTTTTTGCCATGGCGGCCGTGCTTGCTTTAGGATTCATGGGGGCAATGGTTCAGTCAAATGCTATTTCGGAAACATGCCGAACCGCTTTTGGTTTTCCCGTATGGAGCACGGGGCTTGTCATTGCTTTCTGTTCCGCTCTGGTTTTTATTGGAGGAGCGCGCCGAGTCGCGGCAGTTGCTGAAAAATTGGTCCCATTCATGGCTGTCCTTTACCTTTTGGGATGCTTTATTGTCCTTTTCCAGCGGCGCGAACATATTCCGGAAACCTTTGCCATGATTTTCCACTATGCTTTTTTTCCACATGCCATCATCGGAGGAGGATTTGGGGCAGCACTGAAAACAGCCGTCAGTCAGGGGGTCAAGCGCGGACTTTTTTCAAATGAGGCTGGAATGGGATCCACGCCGCACGCGCATGCCATGGCAAAAGTCTCTTCTCCCCATGAACAGGGGGTTTTCGCCATGATTGGGGTCTTTGTCGATACGTTTATCGTATTGACCATGACCGCGTTGGTGGTCATTTCTACCCTCTATGCGGACGGTGGGATCCTTGCCGACGGAGCGGAAACCGGTGTCACGAAATCAAATATGGCGCAGCCCGCTTTTTCCTTCATCATGGGAAAAACTTTTGGGGGCGCGTTTGTTGCGGTCTGCCTGCTCTTTTTTGCTTTTTCCACAATACTGAGCTGGAATCTGTTCGGAAGGATCAATTTTGCTTACCTTTTCGGAAAAAAAACTGTTCCGATCTATTCTTTCATCGCTACTGGATTCATCTTCATGGGGGCTTGCCTTTCCAATGACCTGGTTTGGGAATTGACCGATATGTTCAATAATCTGATGGTCTTTCCAAACGTCATTGGGCTATTCGCTCTCGCTCCGCTGGTTGTTCGAAGCGCCCGCAAAAGCAAAGAAGAAAATCCTCCAAATTAACTTTCAAAACCAATCTCACCTCCTTGTTTTTGGGGGGGACGTTTCTTCCTTTGGGGACTGGTTTGTCGATCGATTTTTCCATAGTTTATCCGGCAGTTCAAGTTTTTTTTAAGAAAAACACTGCCGGAAAATGTTCTCTTTTCTCGCTGGATAGCCGTTTAGGAAGGTGTCTTGAAAAAGAAAAATAAAAATTTAAACTTGAAATTTAAATACCTTTCTTTGGACCTGCTTTTGAATTTCCTTTTTCCCGCTTGTGACACTCAAAAAATTCATTTTTTCCTGAAAAATTATCCTTTGGTCCTCTTGAAATCTTCATGAATTCGTCTAAAATATGAGAATGAGTCTTTTGCTCCCGTGTTGCTGAAATCCCATTCAAACTTGGGAACGCGCGGGGAAAATGAGGATTCGAGATGGTTTTAACCCCAAAGAAATCGACATGACAGACGAAAATGAACTTTATTCCCGGATCGATTCGCAAAAAATGGCGAACGCGCTCTCTTTGAATTCTCTGGAAACCCTCATGCCGGAAGAGGTAAATTACGATTCCTCCCAGTTTCAGCAGCTTGCGGAGGGATTTCTGCTTGGAGAACACAAAAATTACCGACTCATCAAAAAACTCGGTGAAGGCGGAATGGGACAGACCTGGCTCGCCATGAAAATCGCCGGAGGAAAAGATGTTCAGCAGGTCGTCTGCAAAATTCTCTCCGACAAGCTCCGCCAAAATCCAGGCGCGATGGCTGAAATTCATCGAACGTTTCTGCTTACTCAGGGACTCAATCATCGCGGAATTTGCCCCATGCTCGGAATTGAGACGGACCCGCGGTTTGGAGATTTTCTGACCATGAAATACGCGGAGGGCGGCACTCTTTGGGAATCTGTCCGTTCGTGTCCCGGGTGGGAGAACGGTTTGTCTCTGGAAAGCCTTCTTCCGATTTTTCGTCCTCTTGCCGAGGCGTTGGACTACGCGCACCGCGCGGGGGTGATTCATCGCGACATCAAGCCTCAAAACATCATGTTCATGCGTTCGGGGCAATCGTTTCTTCCGGTTCTGATTGATTTTGGGATAGCGGCCCGGATTCATCCCAACGCGGTTCCGTCCGGGGGCATGACGTTCAGCCGTGAGGATTTAATGTCTCATTCTTCATCGGGAACACCGCTCTACATGGCTCCGGAACAGATGGAAGGCTCTCCGCAGGACGGCCGCACGGACCAATACTCTTTCGCGGCGGTACTTTACGAGATACTCACCGGCAACCTTCCTTTTTCGGGAAAAAACGTG
>JAFQUP010000199.1 GCA_017408405.1 Thermoguttaceae bacterium | reverse complement strand
GACTGTTCTGCGTCATTTGACGGACTTTTTTCCAGCTCGCTCCGCGGTTGGAAGAGACCCAGAGGGACACTTCCCCGCCCGTATTGAACTTCTGCGGACCTTCTCCGTCCGTGGCGTTGAAACGGATGATCCCGGCATCATTGACGAAGTTTCCGTTTTCGTCTGCGCGAATGAAACCGTCTTTTCCGGCCGGCGCGGATAAAATGTGGGCCATGGAGGAGACATTATCCGGGGCGTCGTACGAAATGACGAACGGGAACATGTCGGACTGGTCTTCCGGCTGAGCTTCCTGTTTTGCCAAGTTATCGAACGGAACGCCATTCCGCGGAATATGCGACTGCGCGAATGACGAATTTCCGATGAATGAAATCCCCAAAGCCACGAAAACAGGCAGGAAAAAAAGAGATATTTTTTTCATAAAAGGTTCTCCACGGGAAAAAGGAAGGTTCATTCAAGAGTAATTTAAGAGAATTTCCCAAAACTCAAACTTTCCGTATTATACATCAAATAAAATGGAAGGCAAGCCGTTACTTTCAGTAATTAAAGGATATTTTTCAAGAGAAAATCTCAAAACAGTTTTGGCTAAAGAGTTTTTTTGAAATTAAAAGGAAACGCTAACCCAAAATATGATTTTAGCGGAATATTCATACCACGCGCGGGAAAGTACTCAAAATCAGCTATTTAGTTGAGGCGAAGTTTATTGATTTTACTTGTTGTTGAGGAAGATTTCTTAAGTCTTAATCGCTGAAAATTTTATTGGAGGGCTTGACAAAGTATTTTGTAAAAGTTAAAATTGAGGAAAAGTTTTTATCCCATCCTATCTTAATTAAAGGAAAGAACCGATGAAAAGAGTCCTTCATTTGCCAGCGGCCTGTCTGGCGTTTCTTTTGGGTTTGGCAGGAATCTGTACCGTGGAAACCGCTTCCGCGCAGGATGATTCCTATCGAAATTTCTTGAAGAATAAAGAACAGTATCAGCTTACTCTTGGTGAACTTCTGGAAAGTACGTCCAAAGATCTTGATATTGAGATACAGAAAAGCAAGAAAATAGACGAGTATCTCGATAAAAAGGTAGTGATGGCTCCGTGGAAATTCTGGAATGATCCGTCAATGCGTCTGGCGTATATTCTGGCACCGCTTGATTTGAGTTTTGAAAAGATTGACGAAAGGACCTATCGAGTTTTTGAGCCGTGGTACTACGTTCGTCCGGAATCGGAAGCCAAAGCGCATTTGGATCGTCTTGTCCGTCAATACGGCACGTCTCAGGAAGTTTGGGACAGCCGTAAAGAGACGCTGAAAGCCACGATTCTGAAAAAACTGAACCTGGAAACAGTGCCGCGGGAAGTTCTTAATCCGAACATTTCAGACAAAAGAGAGTTTGACGGCTATTCAGTCAGGAATGTCGCTCTTGAGATTCTTCCGGGGTACTATGTCAACGGGAATCTTTATGAACCGCGGAAGGAGGGAAAATTCCCGATAATTCTTTGTCCTCACGGACATGGCCAGTTAGGCAGATTTGGCGAGGATCAGCAGATTCGCGCGGCAGTTCTGGCTCGAATGGGAGCGGTCGTTTTTACCTATAGCATGTTTGCGTGGCGTCAGGAAGAGACACCGTTGCTCCCGGCAGCTCATGACGATCCAATTTCCGGTACGATGCAGACACTTCATACGATTCGCTCCATCGACTGGCTTGTTACGCTTCCTAATGTTGACCCGACCCGTATCGGTATTACCGGTGCTTCCGGCGGCGGAACGCAGACATTCCTTGGGACCGCCGTTGATTCGAGAATTACGGTTTCCGTACCGGTTGTTATGGTCTCTGGTCACTTCTTCGGCGGATGTCCTTGCGAAAGCGGTATTCCTTTCCATATTCTTAACGGAGGTACGTGCAACGCGGAAATCGCGGCGATGGCGGCACCGCGTCCGATGAAGCTCATTGCTGTGACTCAAGACTGGACCAAAAACGTCGCGGAAGTGGAATTTCCTTATTGTCAGAAAATCTATGAACTTTACGGCGCGAAAGATAATGTAGAGTTCTCAATTTCAGATGAAGCGCATAATTACGGGGCAACGAAGCGCGCCGAGATGTACCCGTTCATGGCCAGGCACCTGGGACTGGATATGTCTCAGATGGATGAGAGCAAGGTTACGGTGGAAGAGCTGAATACCATGCTTTATTGGGGGCCCAATCTTGAGAAGTATCCTAAAAACGCGATTCGGACATTGGATGAACTGAAAAAAGTCTTTTTCGCGAAATAAAAAGGAATTTTAAGAGAATTTTAGAGTGGGAGAATGGGCTTTCAGGAGTCCATTCTTTTTTTATTCTTCTGGGAAACCGTTTCTGTTTCGGCCAGTTTTTTGAGATTTATTCTTTATTTTTGAATTGTTTTTGGTTTAGAATTTAGCGAGCGAAGAGCTTTTAATTTCAAGGTGTCGTTTGGGCTTAATAAATAAAACCGCAATCCGTAACAGGCCAAAAAACAGGTTCGGATTTAGCACGAGAATTGTTGTCGAGTTGAGAAGTCCAAAGAATCATAAAGGCCGCGGTCAGAAGGGAAAGGAACGCCAGGAAACATTCAACGTAAAAAAAAGAGTTCCGTTTTCTGGTACGGTAAATCATGGGAAAAACCTTTCATAAAAAAACTGTTTTTTAATGAGTAGGTATCCATGGTATCCTAAAAAAATAGGACGCCACGTTAAACTGAAAAGAAATTTCTTAACTCCCTACCAAAAGAGCGCCAAAGGCTGAAAATTTCTTCGACAACTACGTAACGTCCTGGAACGTCACGATTTTAGTTGTCGAAGCAATCATCTCCGGTATTCCGGCTGGTAGTGATGACGCTGTTTCAGTTTAAAAACCGCAAAATTTTCCAAAATTTAAAATGCTTATTTTCTTTTTAATTAAATCAAGTCATTAATTTCCTTTTTAACCCCGCGTGGAAAAACATGTCAAAAGCAAAATAAAAAATCTTTTCAGTGATTAATTTTACCTTGTTTTTCAAATTTAATCAAGGGAGGAGAGTGCTAAATATTGAAAAAATTTTTAAACTTTAAATTTTTACACAGGAAAGCAGGAGAAGGAATTTCTTTTGGACACTTTTCTCAATCACATGTTTTGGGGAAATTTTGCTCAAACTGTGAATTTTTTGAGTCTATCCCCTTTTCTTATTTCGAAATATTTGCTATATTTTGATGGAAGTTCTCAAATTTTTTGAAAGAGCCAGGAAAAGGGGCGTGAAATCTCTTTTCGACTTTCATTTTAAGAGTTTGGCTGGGGAAAACTTTTGATTTTATCGAACACGCGGATATTTTAGGGTTTTCTGCCAGAGCCAAGCGTAAATTTTTGAGAACGAATGATGAATGGAAGCTTTTTTTAGACGAAAAAAGTAAATTATTGAAAAATTACCGGAGAGCGTTCTCGTTAAAAATGAAAGTATCGATCATTACCGCCAGTTTTAATTATGAACAGTTTATCGGTCAAACGATTGAAAGTGTTCAGGCGCAGACTTTTACCGATTGGGAAATGATAATCGTCGATGATGGTTCATCGGACCGTTCCGTGGAGATCATTCAGGAATACGCTGCTCGGGATTCGAGGATTCGTTTTTTCACTCATCCCGACGGGAAAAATCACGGTCTGGCGGCAACGGTCCAGCTGGGACTTCAAAAAGCGGAGGCACCGTGGGTCGCGTTTTTGGAATGTGATGATATTTTTATGCCGACTTCCATCGAAGAGAAACTCGAAGCCGCGGAAAATTATCCCCAAACCGCTCTGATTTTTACGGATCTGGAAATGTTTGGGGAAAGGGATAAAAGTAAAGAAAAATATTTTGAAAAACTGCGTCCTGTTTTGAAAAAATTGACATATCCAACGTCAATGGTCAAGGAGTTTTTTACTCGTAATCCGATTCCGACATTTTCGGTTGTGATGGTACGAAAAGAACTTCTTCAAAAATGCGATTTTACGCCGCTTTATCCTCCGTGGCTTGACTATTGGCTTTGGGTTCAGCTGGCACATTATCCGTATTTTTTCATCGATAAACCTCTCACAAGATGGAGAGTGCATCAGGACAGTTATCTGAATCGGAAAAAATTAGACCAGAAACTTTATCAAAAGCAGATATATTTATTTGAGAAGAGGCTCTTGAAAAATTTTTCATGGGGCTTTGGGGTTAATTATTGGCTGCGCAAATTTAAAGAAAAGCTGCGCAAATTCAGACAGTCTATTATTTCCATTAATTTGGGACGGCGAAGAATCATCTTTTTGACCAAAGAGTGGAAGTGGTAAATTCTCATTAAACGAAAATTTCAAAAATGAGTGCAGAACGTATTTTAATTATCGAAGATGATGAAGTTATCCGGGAAGTTCTGGAAATGCTTCTTCAGACACGCGGATACCTCACGACCGCCGCCGGAAGCGGAGAAGCCGGTCTGAAACGTTTGGAAGAAAAAGAATTCGAGCTTGTCCTGCTGGATCTCACTCTTCCGGGGATGGACGGACTTGAGGTCTGCCGGCGGATCCGGGAGCTTCCGGGCAAGGCGAAACTCCCCGTCATCATGCTTACCGCGCGAAGTGAAGAGTCCGACGTCGTCGTTGGGCTGGAAATGGGAGCGGTCGATTACGTCACGAAACCATTCAACAATCAGATGCTCATCGCGCGTATTCGAGCGCAGCTGCGAAGGACGAAGGAACTCGAAACGGCCGCACTGCCCGAAAAGATCCTGCTCGCGGAAAATGAAAACGAACCGGAACAGGAAGAAGTGGTCCTTTCTCATCAAGGAGTGACGCTGAATCTGACGCAGAGGACGGCAGCATTCAACGAGACTCCGCTTGAGCTGACGTTCACCGAATTCGAGCTTTTGGCTATTCTCATTCGTCGACCGGGCCGTGTCTGGTCTCGAACCGACCTTGCCTTCAAACTGCGTGGAGATGACTATTTCGCCATGGATCGTTCCATTGATGTTCAGATTGCCAATCTGCGAAAAAAACTTGGCGAAGCGGGCAAATTCATCGAAACCGTCCGCGGGATCGGATACCGCTGGAAATATTGAGCCGTGAGAATACTGGATTGCTGGAAATTCCGAGCCGCGGAAAATCAGCCAATTTTCAAAATCAGTTTCGGGAGTTCCGTTCATGAAAGTTAAACAGCGCAACGTTCTGCTTCTTTTGATCCCCATACTTTCGGCGGGACTTTTGGGCCTGACGGGGTTTCTTCTCTGGCAGCAGCGTGAGAATTTTGAGAAAGTCTACCTCGAGGAATCCCGAAAAGAAATTCGGCAGGAGGTGGAGGTTATCCTTCATTTCATCCTTCCGCGTTTGGAAGCGAGCGACTGGGAAGTCCTTGACGAATTCTGCGACACGTTTGCCGTGGGAGGCCGTTCCATTGCGTTTTTCAATGAGCGCGGCGACGCGCTCATCGCCTCAGGAAACGCGGATCTTCGGGCCGTGGATAAAAGACTGCCAGAGATCGTCGAAGCGGAAAAAGACGGTTTGGGGATCCATGTCCGAAAAGACACGCAGAGAGAAAACTGGTGCGTTTTTGCGGCGGCGGTCGCGAAAGTGAAGGAACAGATACCTAATAGTGAATCGGTTAAAGAGCGGAATATGATATTCCACCTCTCCATTCCGAATGTCTCCGTTTCCGAAGTCTTGCGCCGCGCGAATCTCCTGATCTCTTTGGTTCTTGGCGGTGGTGGGCTTTTTGTTGGGTTTCTTTCATGGCATATTTTCCGAACGGTTTACCGACCATTGAATCAGCTCCAGCGTTCCGCGGAAAAGATTGCTGACGGTGCGCTCGAAACCCCAGTCCCCATCCCGCGGAAAGGGGCTGTCCGTGACTTGGCACTGAGTATCTCAAGCATGGCGGAGCAGCTTCGCCATGAGATTGATCGGGTTCAGCAGCAGGAGAAACTCCGGCGTGAATTCATCGCGAACGTCTCGCACGAGATCAAGACTCCCCTGACTGGAATCATGGCCGTTCTTCAGCTTCTGGAAGAGGACGGGTGGGAAGATGAAGCGCAGCTCGCGCGCTGCCGGGAGATCCTTTCACGCCAGACACGGCGGATGAGTCAGCTCGTCGGCGATGTCCTGAAAGTCACCCGGCTGGAAAAACTTCAGGAACCCGGTCAGGAAATAACCAGAAACTTTCAGCCTGTCGATCTCCGTCAGACCGTTCAGGCTGCGGTTGACCTTTCCCGCGACATGGCAGAGCAGGCAGGCATCTCACTGACGCTGACCGATTCTTTTCCTTCGGAACTGCTGCCGACGCATGGAGACCGCACGCTGCTGGAACAGGCCGTCAAAAATCTTATCGTCAACGCCGTCAAATATAGCGGAAGCACCTCGATCGATGTTTCTCTCATTCTCCGGGAAAATCAGGCCGTTATTTCGGTTCGTGACTATGGAATTGGCATTCCGCGGGAACTTTCGGAACGCGTTTTCGAGCGTTTTTTCCGAATACGCCGTCTTGAAGGTACTTCAGATCCGGAAGGCTCCGGCCTCGGCCTGGCCATTGTTCGCCAAACTGCTCTCGCGCATGGAGGAACGGTTTCCCTTATTCCTGTCGAAGGACCAGGATGCTGCTTTGAACTTTGTTTTCCAATAAATGAAGTTTGATTTATTCAGATTGCGATCTGTTTGAGGGATTCGGGGGATAAAAAACTCGGTATTAAGAATAAAAAAAGACGGCATTCAAACCGTCTTTCTTCATTTGGAGAAAATAGATTTTTATGTTCAGAATACGACGACCGGCGCGACTGGGGCAACGACCGGAGCGACAACTGGCGTGACGACCGGGGTAACGACAGTCTGGATGACCGGCTGAACGACAACAG
>JAFQUP010000198.1 GCA_017408405.1 Thermoguttaceae bacterium | reverse complement strand
GGTCACGATCATTCTCACGGAGGAGCCGGTCACGTTCATTCCGAAAGCTGCGGTCACGATCATTCTCATGGAGGAGCCGGTCACGTTCATTCCGAAAGCTGCGGTCACGATCATTCTCACGGAGGCTCTCATTCAGAAGAAAGCGCGCATGGGCACGCGAACCATGAGCATTCCGAGCATGAATCACATGAAATGACGGAAATCGCGCTTTCACTTAACGCCTTGAAAAATATTGGGCTTGATTCGCCAGACAGTCTGTTTGAGCTTCAGCCTGGCAATTATTCCAAAACGCATCGGATTCCGGCAGTGATTCAGGAATTTGAGGGGCGCACGATGTCGAAAGTTCCGGCACCATATGCCGGAGTGGTTACGAAAATCTATCATGAACCTGGTGAAGCGGTTCATCCGGGAGCGGCACTTTTTGATTTGACGCTTTCTCTTCCTGAAATGATGGAAGCTCAAATTGCTTTTCTGAAACTGATAGAGACAAAAGAATTTCTTGAACGCGAGATCGCGGAGATTGATAAGAATCTCAGCGGATTGGCACCTCAGCGGCGTCGAGTGCTTGATATCCGTCTGAAAGAAACGTTAATCGACATTACGAACCAAAAAAACGCAGTTCGAGTTCTTGGCCTTCCTGAGGAAGTTTTAGTTCAAATCGAACGTGAGCGACGACCGATTACGCACGTGATGACAGTTTGTGTCCCAGCCGTGAGTCATGAGGGAATCGTTTCGGAGCATAATCCTGGTGAAGTGAAAGTTTTCGTAGTTTTCGAAACACTTTACGTTAGGGTAGGCCAGAGTGTCAGTGTTGGAGAGACTTTATGCGATTTGTGTGATTTATGTGAATTGACTGTTCGCGGAGAGGCGTTTGCGATTAATGAGGGGATCCTTCTCGAAGCTCTTCAAAATCCGGAAACCCCCGTTCGGGTGACCTTCGACGGCACGGGCAAGGCGCCTCTTGAGAATCTTCGTTTGCGAATGGTTGAGAGCAGAGTGGATGAGGAGGCGCGAACGCTTTCGTGTTTTGCTGATTTCAAAAATACGGTTCTTGGCGGAAAGGAACCAGACCCGCATACGGAGCCGCATCCGCCGCGTTACGTTCACTGGCTCCATAAACCGGGGCAAAGATGCCAAATGGAGATTACGTATGGCATGCTGGAAAATGTTTTCGTAGTTCCGGCAGGGGCCGTTGCGCATAATGTCCAGGAAACGTTCATTTTTGAATTGACGGAAGAAACGTCTTGCGGCGAGAAAATCTGGCGTCAGCGTCCTGTTCATCTTCTGTTGCGCACGAGAGAAAACGCGATATTGGCAAATGATGGTTCATTTCCATCCGGAATTCGGATCGCGGCGAAGAGCGCGTCGTTTATTCAGGAGGCTGTCAATGCCCAGAGCGGCAGCGGCACAAAAATTGATCCCCATGCCGGGCATAATCATTAAGAGGGAGGGCGAAAAATGTTTAACGCGTTCATTCGTTTTTCGCTTAATAATCGTTTGATTATTTTAATTGCGGCGATAACGATTTTTGTTTATGGAATCGTTCAATCACTCTCTCTTCCCGTCGAAGTCATTCCGGATATTAGTCGACCGCGCGTGACCATCATGACAGAGTGCGCGGGAATGGCACCGGAAGAGGTAGAGACACAAATCACGATTCCTCTTGAGACGTACTTGAATGGTGCGCGAGACGTAAAGACAATTCGAAGTAATTCGTCGGCCGGTCTTTCGGTTATCGTTATTGAATTTGACTGGCACGTGGAGCCTCTTGACTGTCGTCAAATCGTAGATGAACGAATCCAGCTGGCGTCAGAGATTCTTCCTGACGGGATTACTCCGCGAATGACGCCGACCACCTCAATGCTTGCGCAGTTGATGTTTCTTACCCTTTGGGATGAATCAGGCGAACTGGATTCGATGGAGCTTCGTACTATTGGTGACTGGACGATTCGCAAGCAGCTTCTCGAACTTCCCGGAATCGCGGAGATTCTGGTTATTGGCGGCGACGTGAAACAGTTTCAGGTTCAGGCAAATCCGGACGCGATGAAACTTTATGGGGTAACGCTGGAAATGCTGGAAAAAGCGATTTCAGAGAGCAACCGTAATGTGACGGGCGGATTTTTGATTCGTCAGGGGCCTGACCAGATTCTTGTCCGTTCTCTTGGCAGGATTGACGATCCGGCAGATGAAAAGAAACTTGAGGCACTTCGTAAACTGGTCGTCAGTTCAGAATCAGATCCACCCATTCGCCTGGAACAGGTCGCGGAGGTTCAATGCGCGCCGGCAGTCAAGGTTGGTTCCGCGGGTGCGTACGTGAAGCGGTCAGATGGTTCCGTTTTTTCTGGTCCCGCGGTCGTTCTGACGATTGAGAAGCAATTGGGGGCGGATACTCGAGAGCTTTCCGGACGGATTCTTGAAAAATCACGGATAATTGAGAAAACCCTTCAGATTCAGTATCCCGGAATCAGGATCGCGCCGCTTTACCAGCAGCAGACATTCATTAATTTGGCGTTTCATAACGTATTTGAGGCCCTTTGGGTTGGGGCACTTTTAGTGCTGGTGATTCTGGTTCTTTTTTTGATGAATTTGCGCGTTACGTTCATCACGATTTTGGCGATGCCGCTATCCGTGCTGATTGCGTGTTTGATTTTTGCGTGGTTCGGCATTTCCATCAACACCATGACGCTTGGCGGTTTGGCGGTTGCTATTGGGGAGTTGGTTGACGACGCGATCGTTGACGTAGAGAACATTTTTCGGCGTTTGCGTGAGAATTTCCAATTACCTGAGAAAGAGCGAAAGAGAACGATTCAGGTCGTTTTTGAGGCGAGTTCAGAGATTCGAAACTCGATCGTTTACGGTACGATGATCGTGATTTTGGTCTTTTTTCCAATTTTCTTCCTCCCCGGAATGGAAGGGCGTCTTTTTTCGCCTCTTGGATTGGCCTATGTCGTTTCGATTCTTTCCTCTCTCCTGGTTTCGTTAACGTTGACTCCGGTTCTTTCTTTTTTCCTGCTTCCGAAAATAGCCCGGCGGACAAGTGAAAAGGAAGGTTTTGTCCTGCGCTTGGCCAAGATTCTCGCGGAGGGCGCGATACGCGTGAGTCTCGCGTTTCCGAAGACAATTCTTTTACTCGCGTTTTTTTTCGTTTTGATCTTTGGCTGGTTTTTTTTGAAAATGGAGCGGGATTTTGTTCCGCCGTTTAATGAAGGAGCTCCTCAGGTTAACGTAACTCTTGCTCCGGGTAAATCCCTTGAGACCAGTGAGGCTTTTGGGGACGCGATTGCCGCGAAACTTTTTGAAATAGAGGGCGTCGTTTCCGCGGTACGAAAAACGGGACGCGCGGAGCTGGACGAACACGCGGTTCCCGTGAATCAGTCAGAAATTCTCTGTACTTTGGATTTGAACTCGAACCGCGGAATTGATGAGATTTTCAATGACATTGACCGAATTCTTGATCCTCAGTCAACTCCTGGAGCCGTCAGTTTTTATGATCAGCCGCTTCAGCACGCGATTTCTCATCTGCGGACAGGGAGCAGTTCGACGATTGCGGTGAAATTACGCGGAGGGAGTATGCCGATCTTGCGTCAGAGAGCAGCGCGGATTCAGAATTTAATTTCAAAGATACCGGGGATAGGCACTGTTCGCGTTGATCCTATTCAAATCGACATTCCGCAGCTTCAAATTGTGCTGGACCGAGAAGCGTTGGCGATTTATGGATTGACTCCGGACGCGGTAAACCGCACAGTTGAGATCGCGATGCAGGGGGTTGAGGCTTCGCAGATTTTGGATGGCGAGAAGAAATTTGACATTCTTCTTCGTTTGGCGGAGAATTACCGGGAGGATATCGAGTCTCTGCGTCAACTTCCGCTCCAATTACCCAATGGGAGTTTGATTCCGCTTTGCGAAGTGGCTCGGATTCTTGAGATGAAGGGACCGGCGATTATCAATCATGAGGCATGTCGGGCGCAGATCAGTATTCAGGCCAGTCCGCGTGAGCGTGGTGCGGTGGACATTAAGAATGATATCGAGGAGATTCTTGAGCCGCATTGGGGAGAATTGACTGAGGGAGATGTTTCCATCGAATTGACGGGGCTTTTCCAGAGTGAGCAGGAATCAACGCGAAGGCTTCTCCTTCTTTCGATTTTTTCGCTCGGAATGATTTTTCTCGTGCTTTATCGAATGTTTCATTCTGGAAATATCGCATTTCAAATCATGTCGTCTTTGCCGATGGCATTGGTTGGGGCCGTGATCGCGATGCTTTTGACAGGACAGGAACGGTCTATTCCGAATCTGGTCGGAATGATTTCGCTTTGCGGAATCGCATCGCGAAACGGAATCCTGCTGATTGATCACTATTTCCATTTGATGCGTTACGAGGGAATGACATTTTCCAGAGAATTGCTCATTAAGGCTGGAAAAGATCGCGTTGCGCCGGTTTTGATGACCGCCTTAACTTCTGCGTTAGGGTTGATTCCTCTCACTTTGTCGCCTGAAACGCCCGGTCGAGAGATTCTTTATCCAATTGCGACGGTCGTCGTGGGAGGTTTAATTACTTCTACGCTGATGGAATTTTTCGTACGTCCGGCTCTTTTTTGGCTTTTTGGTCAAAAATCAGTTCGGCGTTTGATGGAAGAAGGTCTTTTTGAAAAAGACGTTCTTTAAAATTTATGAAGAAAATATTGATGGAAAGTGAGGCCATTGGAAAAGGGATTCCGTGGAATCGTGAAATTGTTTCGCGTTAGTACGTTGGGAAGGACGGAATCTGGAATCGCTGATTCCCCGTGAAGGATTTAAGAGTTTTCCTATTTTTTGAGTGCTTTTAAACCGTTTTTCCTTTTAGAGTCCAACGACTCCGGAGACGCTCCCCCGTTTCCGGAGGCTCGGCGCGGAGGCCAGCTCCCCCTGGTCCTCCGCGTTTTTTTTTTGAAATAATCAGTTTTCGCAAATTTTTAGTGCTCGGATTTACTTGAAGTGCGTTGAAGAAACTAAATCGTGTGGAATTTTCAGGATTAAACTTTGCGTGAAGAATGACCGATTTGAATTCAGGAAAAAGAAATTAGAAGTGACCGGGAGAAAATTCATGCGTAAAATCCGGAAATCATTGCGTTTTCAGTTCGTGTGGAATCTGATTCGTTTTTTGAGAATGAAGGAATTTTACGCCATGTCCGGAGATTCTTTCTGGGATAACGTTCGGCAGACGCGGTCACCACGTGCTTCCGCTCCATTTTGGTTTCAACGCTTGCTCATGTTCCTTCTTCGATTGGATTTTGAGGTCTGCTCTTCTGATGAATACTCTTTTCCATTTTATTGTCTGACCCCTCCCCAATGGGATAGGAAAAGGACCGTTCTATACCTTCATGGAGGCGGAAACGTGAATGAAGCGACGAAAACGCACTGGTTTTTTCTTATTCGGACGGCGGTGAGAGCCAAAGCCAGAATCGTCATGCCTCAGTATCCGTTGGCCCCTGAATATTCTTGCGCTGACGCACTTGAGATGATTCGGGAGGTTTACGAAAAAATACTGGAAACGACTTCTTCTGATCATGTTTTTCTCATGGGAGATTCTGCCGGCGGAGGGTTAACTCTCTCAAGCGCCATGCTTTTTCGTGATTTGGGATTGCCTGGGCCGAGGTGTCTTGTGATGATTTCACCTGCTTTGGAATTTGGAGTTTCTGATTCGGAATTTCAGCCAGAGATTCCGAATATTGAAAAATTGGATCCGATGCTTTCTTTTGGCAGTTTTTCAACGATTCTTGAGAAATGGCGCGGTCCATTTTCTCCTGGTGATTGGCATGCGGAACCTCTTTTTGGTGATTTGGAAGGGCTTCCGCCGATGACGATCTTTATCGGAACTTCGGACATTCTTTCTCTTGGTGCACGGGCTTTTTTAAAGAAAGTCTCGAAACTTAATGAAGAGAAAGAAAAACGAAGTCGAGAGGGGCTGAAAAATGAGCAAGCCCCAAAGCGCTTGATTTTACTGGAATATCGTGAATTTCCGGAAATGTTTCATTGCTGGCCCCTAATACCGCTTCCCGAATCGCGCGAAGCGCGAAATGAAATATGGGAAATCATTCAATCCGATAGAGAAGAGCCAGGAAAAAGACAAAAAATGGAAGAAAGTTTTTTTTAGACTTCAGAAAGATTTGCTTTGTTCCGATAAATTAAAAGTATTTCAGGAAGCGGACTTTTTGAGAAGTCTCTTTTTTTCGAATAAACCCCAGGGGGGGATTCAAGGCGTTTTACGGGCAACTGTGAACGCCTTTTTTTCATTTTTTCTCGCGAGTTTAATTTAGGACGAAAAATCAGAGACTCACAGTGTCTCTGATTTTCCAGTTTCAAAAGCCATAAAAGTATTTTTAGGCGAATTTTACGTTTTATCTTTCACTTTTTTTCCGATCTTGGATTTCGGAGATAGTAAAAATGCCCGTCTTCGGCTCCAACGATCAGATCAGGAATTCCGTCCGCGTTGAAATCGGTGGAAGTTGGGCTTGAGGAGTGTCCAGCCAGACGGCGGCCGTCAAGTACTCCCATATTCTTGAAATAGAATTTCCCGTTTTCAGACTTGATCTGACGCACGAAGTCGGCGTTTTTTGAATTGAGGAGAAGATCGAATTTTCCGTCTCCATCCCAGTCGCATACCGCGATTTTTCTTCGTCCGCTTCCTCCCGCTTTTCCGCTGTTCAGGCGCATTGGTGATCCATCCTCCCAACAGAAAACGCGTTGAGGAGATTTCAATTTGAGAGAGCCGTCGTCATCGCGAAATCGTTCAAAAAAGGCAAGGTATCCTTCCGTATCGAGCATCATGAGGTCCATGAGTCCATCTTCATTTACGTCGAACATAACCGGTGTCGTGCGCCATTGCGTGAGCAATTTTTTGCCTTCCGGCTTAAGCCATCCCCACGCCAGCTCGGGTTGAGGGCCATCCCATTCAACCTCGATCGCTTGCGGTGCTGAGAAGTTCGGATTGGTTTTGGTGCCGATATTTTTAAACCAGGCTGGTTTTCCCCAAATGTGGTTCCACATGATGTCGAGAAGTCCATCTCCGTCCCAATCCGCGACAGTTAAGGTTGAGTACCCCCACTTTTCTTCAATTGGCCCCTGAATTGAACCATTAGGAACCGCGTTAATGTGCGCGACTTTTCCGTCCGCCTTGAGGTAGACCGGTTTCGCCCATTTGGGAAATTCTTCGCCAGGTTCGCTCAGGTTTTCGATGAACATGGCGTATCCGGCAGAAGTTCCGGCGATGATGTCGATCGCTCCATCCCCATTCATATCCGCGCAGCATGGAGTCGCGAGAGCACCGGTTTTTAAGAATTCGGCTTCTTGCTGGAAGTAAAGCGGGGATTTGAAAATGGGACATTTAACTATTTTTCCATCAGCGGATTCCTCGCGAAATTTTCCAGTGTGCTCAAAGAGAGCGACTCTTCCATCCTCATCTCCGCACAGAATATCCGGATTTCCATCCTGGGTCCAATCAAAGACGACGGGTGTCGCCATGCAGAGGTCAATGTGGGCGATTGAACCATCTTCAATCGTTGGCCGAACTCCTGGTGCGTAAAGAGGGGCGGTGCGTGATCCGATGTTTTCAAAATAGGTGAATTTATCCCGAAATTCACCGCAGAGCAGGTCAAGGTCGCCGTCACCGTCCATATCTTCGAAACTTGGAGACGGCCAACCGTAAGTAAGCGTCGTGTTTCCGTTAGAGTCCGCCAGGAGATACGGTTTTTCGTATTGAGGTTTCTCGTTGGTTCCAGAGTTTTGGATGACGTAAACCGCGCCGATTGTCTGGCGGTTTTTCCAGTTTCCATTTTCATCCCAGGCGTTATCCCAGCCGTACTCGGACCAATCGTCGATTCCGACGATTACGTCCAAAACGCCGTTTCCGTCAAAATCCACGAATTTCCACATATTTCCGCGCAAGCCGCGAGGATGAACGTTTCCGGGAAGAGGAAGGGAAATGGGTTTTTGAAGACCCGTATTCGTGAAGTCTGGAAATTCACGATTGGTCTGAAGGACACGAGCTTTACCATTCACGAAACTCGCCTGAACGTTGATTTGACCATGGCTAAGGCGTTCACCTTTTTTAAAGATGGGCATGGTCGGGTGCTGCTCGGGAACACTTTCCTGAGGACGGACGCCAAGTCCCATCATTTGGCCGGTTTGGGGGTCTTTTTTCAGTCCCGGATTTTCAAAACGGTAGGTTCCGTTGAACGGCGTATCTTCGCATGAAAGAATCAAATCGATGTTGCCATCCTGATTGAAATCTGTTGGAACGATCCAAACCCAAAGCCCCACTGCCAGATCATCGATCAGTCCTGGATTTCGATATTCCATGCGAATAAGCTTTTCAGCCTGTGGAAGCGGAGGATTCCACTCAATTGGTTTTTCTGAAAAGAGCAGTTGACCTCCTGTCCAGTTTAATTGTGGAATGGAAAGTATTTCGCCTTTTTTGACGTTACGTGAGTAAACTCTCATTGAGGTTTTACCGCCATCCGAGTATTGATAGGCATTTTCGCTTCGAAGAGTCCATTCTTTGGGAAAATATTCGGATTCACGCCGTTCAGAGGCGAAGAAAAGAGTCGTGTCTTCTTTTACTTTGACAGTGACGTTTCCTTTTTCACCTCCGCCGAATTTGGTGAAATAAACGCCCTGAAGCTCTTTTGGCACATTCTGAAAAACGTATTTTCGGTTCCGGTAGGCGAGTGCGCCATTGGTGAGGGTGGACTTTTCGCAGTTTTCACCCTGAATTAAAATCCATTGATTTTCCCAAGTAAATCCGGGAATGTCGTTTGGGGCGCAGACTGAGGCAGTGGGAAACATCAGACCGGCCAATACGAATAGAATGGGAAGTATTTGAAATTTTTTAAGCATAAATTTTTCCTGATTAATGAAGGTTAGTTCATTTAATGAATTCAAAATGGCTCATCCGGCAACAGCGTACCGGGGGTAGTTGAAAAAAGACATGGTATCTGATAGAATAGAAAAATCAAAACCAAAACCCTATCGAAGGAACCATGTCTGCTGCTATTTTATACCATGTTCAAGGAATCCGCAAGGACTTCCTCCGAAAAATTTCCATAAAAAAGGGCATTTTATTTTTGAATGTTTTTGGAGGCATCCGGAGGAGTTAAAATGCGCAGGCTGCGGAAGCGTCCGGCTCGATCACGTATCGGCACCCGCGGTAACGCTGACCGGCAGGGATGACGAACGTTTCCGGCTCCGGTTCTTGCACGGCTGTTCCGAATGCGTTCATCACTGCGATCGTCATGTCGATATACGGACGCGAAACGAGACCGCCGGTGACCTGGATCGTCGTTTCGCTTTGAGCAAACGGCGCGGCCATGAGCAGACCACTGAGAAACTGGCTCGAAATATTTCCCGGAATGACCGCTTTTCCGCCGGGGATGCCGCCCGCACGCAGGAGGACCGGGGGACAGTCGTTCCCAAATTCACTCTCGATCGAAACTCCGAGTTGACGCAATCCGCCGATAAGGTTTCCAAGCGGACGCTGTCTCATGCGTTCTACGCCGTCGAGCCGGAAATTACCGTGCGCATTGGCATACATCGCAGTCAGAAAACGGATCGTCGTGCCGCTGTTTCCACAGAAAAGCTCCGTCGTGCCGGGGTTCTCGAGGCGGTGTCTTCCCCTCACCCGGATCGATGCGGTTTCCGGATCGTGATCGAGCACCACGCCCATTTTTCGCAGGGAATCCATCATCATCTGCGTGTCCTCGCTGTCCAGTGCTCCCTCAAGGATGGACTCTCCGTCGGCAAACGC
>JAFQUP010000197.1 GCA_017408405.1 Thermoguttaceae bacterium | reverse complement strand
AGTAAAGTAAAGTAAAGTAAAAAATTCCCGAACCGTAAATCAGTACGAAAAAACTTAATTAAGACAAAAAATTGTTGGAATTTCTAAAAAAAGAGAGGGGATTTCATGACAAATCTGAAATTAGATGGAGAGAAAAGAGGAAAATGAGGATTAAAGATATGAATAATAAAAAATAAAAAAAGCCGGTATTCCAAAAATATTTTGAATATTTGAAAAAAAAAGCTCTCCCCCCTTGACGAAAACATGGAATGTGATAAAATATCGAGTATGATGAAAGATAAATTGATTGCCAAATTCGATGTCCTCCTCCTTACCAAGCCGCATGGCGGCGATTGGACGGCTCTTCGTATGGCTTCAAAATGCAGATAAAAACCTGCTGAAAATGAAAAAGTACCAAACCGTGAGATCGCTGCCAGTGGTCTCACGGTTTTTTGTTTGCGGAAATTTCGCGTTAAGTTTACTGAAGGAGAAAAACCATGTCCGATAGAAAGATCGTCATTTTTGACACGACTTTGCGTGATGGAGAGCAGTCACCTGGAGCCAGCATGAATATGCAGGAAAAACTGGAAGTGGCCCAGATGCTCACGGCGCTTGGTGTGGACGTGATTGAAGCCGGTTTTCCGGTAGCGTCTCCCGGCGACTTTGAATCTGTCCAAAAAATCGCGCAGGTCGTGAAAGGCAGCAGTGTCTGCGGTCTGGCCCGATGCAAAGATATTGATATTGAAACGGCGTGGGAAGCTGTCAAAGCGGCGGAACGCCCAAGAATTCATGTTTTTATCGCGACAAGTCCCATTCATCGTGAGTTTAAACTGCACATGACAAAGGAACAGGTACTGCAAAATACGGATCATTTCGTTCGTAAGGCGGCGGCTCTTTGCCCTGATATTGAATTTTCAGCTGAGGACGCGAGTCGGACTGAGCTGGATTTTCTCTGTGAAGTGGTTGAAGTCGCGATTCGTGCCGGGGCGAAAACCGTAAATATTCCGGATACGGTCGGATACGCGCTTCCCTCGCAGTTCGCGCACTATATTCGGACACTCAAAACAAAGGTTCCGAATATCGATCAGGCGGTCATTTCCGTCCATTGCCATAATGACTTGGGATTGGCAACGGCTAACTCCCTGGCCGCGGTGGAAGCGGGTGCCGGACAGGTTGAGTGCACGATTAACGGGCTGGGGGAAAGGGCTGGAAACTGTGCTTTGGAAGAGATTACCATGGCCTTGAATACCCGTCGAGACTTCTTTAAGGCCGCGACGGATATCGTAACTCGCCGTCTGGTGCCGGCAAGTCAGCTCGTTTCTGGAATCACTGGTCTGGAAGTTCCAAGAAATAAGGCAATTGTTGGACGGAACGCTTTCGCGCATGAGTCAGGTATTCATCAGGATGGAATGCTGAAGAACGCCATGACGTATGAAATCATGAGGCCGGAAGATGTCGGTTTTCAGAAAACGGATCTGGTTTTGGGAAAGCATAGCGGCCGCGCGGCTTTGAACGATAAAGTGAACCAGCTCGGATTCTCTTTGACTCCGGAACAGGTCAATAAACTCTTTGAAGAGTTTAAGGCGCTGGCTGACCGTAAGAAAGAAATTTATGACGCGGATATTCGTGCCCTGGTTCAACGTGTTCTCTTTAAGGAAATCACGAATGTGAGCTGGACGCTTGAGTCTTACTCAAGCACATCGGGAACAGGAAAAAAACCTGTCACGAGCATTAAGCTCCGAAGAGGCGATTTTATCGTCGAAACGCAAAGTGAGACCACGACAGGGGATGGACCGGTTGATGGAATTTTCCTCGCGATTTGCCAGTTGACCGGCTTGGATATGAAGTGCAAAGAGTATCGCGTCCATAGCATTTCCGTTGGTCATGACGCTCAGGGAAAAGTCGATGTTTCCATTAGCTTCAACGGGCAGGAATACCGCGGCCAGGGGACTTCAACTGACTGCATTGAGGCAAGTATTCTCGCGTTTCTCGATGCGGTAAATCGTATCGCGGAATGATTGCGCACGATTTTTAATACGCGGGAGATTTACGATCAGTAACTCTCCCGTTTTTTAATAAAAAACGTTCGCCAAAATTTACTTTCAGCGAACACTTGGAAGATGAGGAATTAAAAACTTTTTTTCAAAAACATTCTTTTACGCGACTTTTTCGTTGAATGGGACGACTTCCCCCTTACGGTTTTTGCAGATAATCTCCATAAAGTCCGGCGTAGCCCCTTTACGGGCAAAGATTTTGATGCGCATATTGCCCATTCGCTCAAGCTCAAACAGTTTCTCCTGCTTTTCACGACTCAGCACTTCCGCGACTTCCTGGTGAACGTAGATTTCTGCGAAACAGATTTCCGAATGTTGACCGGCAACCTGAAGATAACGAACAACATCCAGCACCATGCTTTCGACTGATTTCAGAACGCCCGTTCCGTGACAGTAGGGACATTCCTGGAAAATACTGCGCTTAATACTCGGACGAATTCGCTGCCGGGTCATCTCAATCAAACCAAATGGACTCGTGCGAAGAATCTTTGTTCTGGCGCGATCTCGTTTCATCGCATCCCGAAGGGCATGCTCCACGCCGCGGCGATGCTTTTCACGGCGCATATCAATGAAGTCATTCACGATGACACCGCCAAGATCCCGTAAACGCAGCTGGCGAGCTATCTCGCGCGCTGCCTGAAGGTTCATCTGATAAGCCGTTTCCTCTGCCGAATCATCCGTACGGAAATTACCGCTGTTTACGTCAATCGCGACGAGAGCTTCAGCCTGATCAATGACGATTGACCCCCCCTGCGGAAGAGGCACTACCCGCTGATTAATCTTTTTGATCTCATCATCCAGACGAAAACGATGGAAAAGAGGTTCCGAGCCGCGGTAGAGTTTCAGACATTTTACGTAGTTCGGCATCACCTGCTCCAGAAAATCACGTACGCGCTGGTACGCTTCCGGCTCATCAATGATAATCGACGTAATGTCCTCAGAGCAAATGTCTCGAATGGTACGAATGAGAATATTGCTCTCTTCATAAATCGCGACTGGTCCCGGGAATGTGCAGATGCGGTTTACGATTGAATTCCAAAGCATCAGCAGATACGAAAGATCGCGCGTTAAATCCTTTCGGGTACGGTCAACGCCGGCAGTACGAACGATGAACCCAAGTCCTTTCGGCAACTGAATCCCCTGCATGATTTGACGAAGACGCTTGCGGGCAGCTTCGTCCTCAATCTTGCGCGAAATACCAATGCGTCCTAATGCCGGCATCAACACGAGATAACGGCCAGGAATACTGATATACGTAGAAAGTGTCGGACCTTTCATTCCGATACCGTCTTTAATGACCTGAACCAAAACTTCATCGCCCTTTTTCAGAATATCCTGAATCGGCGGTTTAATTTTGGGGCGTGCCCCAGCATTTAGACTGCGGGAACTTTCGTAACAGTCCTCCGGCCGGATTCCTCCCTGGCGGAAATACTGCGGCTCAATATCACTGATATGCAAAAAACCGTTTTTTCCAACCCCAAAGTCCACGAAAGCCGCCTGAATACTCGGCTCAAGATTTACGACTACCCCTTTGTAGATATTTCCGACGTAACTGTCAAGACTCGTCCGATCTACGTAAAGTTCCTCAAGAACTCCATCTTCGACGATCGCAATACGGCATTCTTCCGGTTGCGATACGTTAATGAGCATTTCCTGTCTCATAATCTGCGCATCCTATCTATTTTACCTGAAGAGACGGAAAATCTCTATCAGGCGGATGAACAAATCCAAAATAAATCAAGAAAACCAAAATTCAGCCGTTCTTTTTCAAAGGTAAAATAAAATTCAGAGTGCGTTAAAATTTTACCCTGAATGGAAAAAATCCCCAAGGTCCCAATTTAAAACACTGCCGAATCCCGACAAATCGTTAATTCTTAAAAGAAACATTCCGCAGAGCGCAAAAACATTTCTTTCAAAAGGTCCGAAACGCGGTATTACCTCAAATTGAAAAAACGGACACTATCACGGTTTTTTGAATTTCCGCCAAACAGGCGATTTCCGGAAAGTCATCCAATATGTACGTTTTTCCTGATCAACACACTTCCGTGCGTTTCCAAATCCCCCAGTTCAAGGAGAGCCAGAATGTCTCGCGGGCCTGAGCCGTTATCCATAAAGCGCAATTTGAACTGGAGAGTTCCATTTTCCAAAAGCGAAAGAGAAATCAGGCTATCCATGATGTCAACCACCTTGTCGTGCCCGATACGCTGAAATGGAATGGAACGTTGTGCGAGTACCCATTCAATCCGCCGATAAGTGTTTTCACGGCGTTCAGCAGGAACAGCCATTGCGTAGGTAAATGCCTCGATTTTGGCTTTTTTACCTCCCGTTGGAATTACTTCCGCCGAGAGAAAGTTCAGTGCCGGAATGGAATTTTTCCGCAGAAGAGCAAGTGTCGTTTCCGGACACACGTCCTTCTGGTCCTCAGGGAGTTCAATCTCCAAAACCTCATTTTCACCAACGACACAAAGTGGAAGCGCCGCGGGAAAACTAATCTTGGGTTTCGGATGAAATCCCTGACTGTACGCGGGACGGATCTCTGCCCGACGCAGAATCCTGCGAAAAGACTCCATCAAATCCCGATGTCCGACAAAACGCAGGTCGCCGCCTTTGGAAAAACGAATCCGAATACGCATACAGTTTTTTGAAAAGTAAAATGAAAATTAAAAGGGATACGGAAAACCGAATATGAAGTTTTCCTGCCCTGAAAACAGTTTGAAAAGCCGTTTCCCATGAAACCTGATAAATTCCAGGAAAACCTGCTTAATAAATTCGTGGTTTTACGTTAATAGGCGTCTCCGTCCAAATCCGGAAACAGTCTCTGATATTCAGCCCAAAGGTAATTCTGAATTTCAGTCGCGCTTTCCATTTTTAAAGCGCGTTCCGCGATTTTTTCGCATTGCCTGGTGACAACATGTCGACAGACTCGCTTGACTTCCGGAATGGAACCTGGGGCAAGGCTGAGTTTACGCAGTCCCATTCCAATCAAAAGCATGGTAAAAATGGGGTTACTGCTCAGCTGACCGCACAGACTGACCTGTTTTTTGTGCTGTTTGGCTACCTTCAAAGTCCAGTCTATCAGTTTTAAAACAGCCGGATCACACGAATTATAGAGGTAAAAAACATCCATATTCGTGCGGTCGACCGCTAAAGTATACTGCGTAAGGTCGTTTGTGCCGATACTGAAAAAATCAACTTCCGGCGCGAAACTGTCTATCATCAGGACCGTACTCGGGACTTCAACCATAATTCCCATCGGAACGTTGGGATTAAAAGGTTCATTCCCTTCCATCAGATCTTCCTTAACGTCTTCGGCAATCATGCGTGCCTGCCGCCATTCAGCAAGAGTCGCGACAAGCGGAAACATGATTCGTACCGGTCCGTAATAAGCCGCGCGAAAAATGGCCCGCAACTGCTTACGAAAAAGATCTACCCGTTTGAGAGAAAGACGAATGCTTCGCAATCCAAGGCAGGGATTTTTTTCATCCTCAATGAAATAATCATTATCCTGTGAACCAGGAATGCTCATGGACCGATCAAGCAGTTTATCCGCTCCGAGATCCACAGTACGAATCGTAACCGGCTTTCCCTTCATCGCGTCAATGACCTGCCGATAAGCCGCGTAGTGATCCTCTTCGTCCGGATGTTTTCCGGTGAGATAAAGGAATTCCGTGCGGTAAAGTCCCACGCCGTAAGCATTATTTTGCTGGCAGGCAACAGCTTCATGCGGAAATTCAATATTTCCCAAAAGCTCTATCGTCTCCCCATCAAGCGTGACCGCGGGAAAATCACGCTGCATATCAAGACAGATATTCAGTGATTCCCGCTGCTGGAGAAGATTCCGATAATGTTCAAGAGTCGCCTCGTCTGGATCAATGATGATGATTCCACTGTCACCATCAACGATAACGAGATCACCCATTCGGACGTATTTCAAAAACGATCCGACACCGACAACGGCTGGAATATGAAGCCCTTCCGCTACGATTGCGGTATGGCTTGAGGGGCCTCCAATCTCAGTTGCGAAAGCACGGACAAACTGAGTATCCATGGAGGCGGTTTCGCTTGGAGTGAGGTTCCGGGCAAGAACAATGACCGGCTCATCAAAGTCCTGGGACTGATGTTTGCCTTTTTGGAGGATTCGAACCAGCCGTTTTCTCAGATCGAGGATATCGTTGGCTCGCTCCGCCATATAGGGGTTTTGAATTCGCTGAAAAACCTGGGCATAGGAAGTCAGAGTCGCGTAAACAGCATATTCAGCAGTGAAATATTCGTTGCTGATTCCATCCTTGACAGTCTGAATCAGATTGGGATCCTGAAGCAATACGAGATGTCCCTCGAAAATAGCGGCATATCCATTTCCGAGTTTATTCGCGACATCATCGTGGCATTCACGAATTTCAGCAGAGGCAGTACGAAGACTGTTTTCCAGCAGCTTTAATTCATCATTCACCTGTTCCGGGGCGCAATAGGAGACCCCCATCTGCAGGCCGTCTGAATTAAGGACGACTGCTTTTGCGATGGCGACACCTGACGTCACCGCAATTCCCGACAGTTTTTTCATTATTGGTTATCCATCAGTCCATAAATAATCGTACGGATCCCCGATTTTGAAGAGGAGAATCCGTAAAATTGGGCTTTGATTATTTCAGACCAAAGTATCCGCGGAACCATCAAGAGGGAACCCATCACGGAAAAGCTCCGCGATTGCGTTGACCGCTTCCTGATGGTCCGGCCCTTCCGCGATGATTTTCACGGAAGTGCCTTTCGTTGCCGCTAAAAGCAGAATGGAGATAATGGACCGGGCGTCCACTGTCTGCCCGTTTGCCTCAAGCTCGATTTTGGACTGAAATTTTGCGGCACATTGGGAAATCATCGCGACTGGACGAATATGGAGTCCATTTTCATTCGTAACCACGACGGTTTCCATGCTTTTTTGAGTATTCTGTTTCACGATAAACTCACACGGCAAAATTATTAGCATCTGCTTCGCTTAGGAGTTCCACAATATCTTCACGTTTTTTGGCCTGCACCATAAAACGGCGGAAGGTATCTTCACGAAGCTGCTTCGCAATATGTTCCAAAGCAAGGAGGTGGTCCTGCGGCTGGTCCGGAGGAGAGATGAGCATGAATAAAAC
Organism: Thermoguttaceae bacterium; assembly: GCA_017408405.1. Classification (GTDB taxonomy): domain Bacteria; phylum Planctomycetota; class Planctomycetia; order Pirellulales; family Thermoguttaceae; genus RGIG3701. The sequence continues at coordinate 11,494 of JAFQUP010000197.1, read as the reverse complement.
GCGTACGGGCTGACCGTCAAGGCTGTCGAAATCTACGCCTTCCTGACTGATGGCGACGGTGCCGACCATTTTCTTGACGTTGGAAAACTTCGTATGAGGAACCGCGACACAGCGGCCGATACCGGTGCTGCCGAGTTCTTCACGTTTCAAAACATGGCGGACGATACCGTCATAGTCTTCTTCCGCGATTTGGCCCGCATCCAGAAGGGATTTCACCATTTCACGAATTGTGTCTTCTTTGGTTTTGGCCTGAAGGTTGGCGTTTAGGGACTCGTTACACATAAAATCCGCGAATTTCATGCAGCTAACTCCTTAAAAACTGTTTGTGATAAAAAAGTTTATATTTTATCGAAACAGGGCGGCGCGCCGTACAGACAAAAGACCGAATCGGTCGACGCCCTAAGTCGGAAGACTTATTTCTGTTCCGGACGAGTATCTGTCAATTTTTCTTTATATTTTTTAAGCTGCTGCTCCATTTTCTTGAGCGATTCGTCAAGAGAAGCAAACAATTCTCCGCTTTGAGCCTGAACCACAAATTCTTTTTTCGGCTCCGCTTTAAGCAGGAGCGTTAATGCCGGATTCTCACGATCTTCAAGGTCGATCGTTACTTCGACCGAGGAAATTCGTTCGTAAAATTTCTGAAGTTTCTCGATTTTCGCCTGCATTTTCTCTGTCGTGAGATTGCTGACACTGCCACGACGGACGGAAAACGTAATCTGCATATCCATACTCTCTTTCCCGTTAGACTGCCATGAGTCAAACGCGCAAGGGGGATGTTTCTCAAAACCGGTTAAATCTTCGGGAGAGAAACATTCATAATACTAATATTACATTTTTTTTCAGGATATTCAAGCTCCCCCCACTCGATTTTTCGCTTAATTTTTGTGATTTAAGACGCGACGGTTCCTGACGTTTAAGGAGAGAAACACGTTTCACGCCCTATTTTAGCGGATATTTTCAAATCCGGTGTTTAGTTTCAAGGAAATTTATTTCCTAAATATTTTCTCCAAAAATTTCCTGAAAATATCGTTTCCGGGGGAATTCATTATCAATTTACTTCGTTTTTAAACAACGAATAACGATTTTAACGAGAGGCAAACCCTCTGATACGTTTCATATCGGCAAAATAGTGCCCTTTACTCGGACTTCAATCTTCCTGTTTTTTGATTTTGCCAAAAAACCCTCTCGATTCCATCGAATGAGACGATTATGCCGATTAGCGTGATGGAATTTCGTCAGAGACGGAGTTACCGTCTGAGACTTTCTCCATTTCTGATTCGTCGATCGAGGAATTGACTGGAGAATCATATGCCGCGCGAAGCATTCGCCCAGGGATTGAGTCCGGAAGGAAAATGCCCATTAAAAGCCACAGGAGGAAAAGCGCGCAAAGTGCCAGGGTCGAAAACTTCCAGTAATTCGGACTCGCGGAATCCGCGGAAAGGGACTCTGACACTGTTTCCGAAATGATTCCGCCGGAATTCGCCGCGCTAACTGGGGCATTTTCATCCCGGGGAGCGGACGACGCGGAAGGAAGCTCGGAAAACATCTCCGATTCTTTCAGTTCCTTTGGCTTTTCCGAAGCGGCCTCATTCTGTTTCAGCGGCAGTGAATACTCATCGTCAGTCCCAATATACTGGTAAAGCGACAAAAGACGACCGCGCAGCTGCGGAGAAGGTTCCGGCATTTCTGTCAGAACGCGAGAAAGAATAAAATGACAGGAAGCGGCTTCGGCAAGTATCATGTCCGAATGGATGCAGAACCTTTCAAAATCCTGCGTCTTTTCAGGAAGCATTGAGTTATCGAGATACTCCGCCGTGGAATTGGCGTTGCCAAGAGGGGTACCGTCGAGAACATTCAGGGCCGGGAGGTCCGGAATTTCCATGACGGTTTCTATTTGGGTCTTCAGGTTTTTCGCCAGTTCACTTTCTTCCACTTTCTGGGCGATAATATGGGAATCACTTTCAGAAAGATTCTGATTGATCCAGTTCAGCAGCGTGCGCAAGGTAAGACGCATGAGTTCAGTCCCCGTGGTTGATGTTCAAATAAAAAAATCATTCTATTAGTATATGTGTCGGGAAAGAACCAGTTTCGTGCAGTCTCTGACAAAAATTTTAAAAAAATTCGCACGGGGTCTGATACTCTAAAATCCTAACGCGCTTTCCAATTATTAATGCGCTTTCCAATTATTAATGTCAATTCGGGTAAACGTTGCTTTCTGGTCCGCGACCTCACGGCGAAGAATCACCATATCAATCAGCGTATCCGCGGAAATATTCTCAAGAATTTCCGCGAGATGTTCTGGAGAATCCGGACGTTCAAGATTTATTCGTGCCAGAATGTCCCCGCGGCGCGGAGTGTACTGGAGTCCCTTAAATATTCCCTCGTCAAGATCTTCAATGACCAGACCGGATCGAACACGAAGATTGAACTCGGTAATTTCCGATTCTGTCAAAGGCCGAACTTTCATACTGAGACGCGCCTGAATAATAATGGAAGGATTCGTCACCGTACGAGGAGAAAGCGTCATGGCAATCTGACGTGAATTGGGAGGATTAGGATTCCATTGCCGTGGATCATCGATTGAGGAATCTGAACCTTCTTGCGAATGAGAAACCGAACGTACTGGGAGCCTGCCGGAGGAATTGACGGAAGCGGAAAACTGGCTCTGCTCCTGTTCGTAGGCGGCAAGAGCGTCAGAGCGAAGCAGAGTAAGAGTCAGAGATTCGCCCGTTTTGCACGAAAGCAGTTTAAGATAAAACTCTATCGCGTTCACGACTGGTTCACCATTCAAAGCAAGAATCGTATCGCCTTCCTGAAGATTATGCTGTTTGGAAAACGAAGGTTCAATATCCACCATTCTAGCGCGGAATGTCTTCGCGTAACGGTTTCCTGTCACGCGGAATGGAAGATCCCACTGCTTCCGAGAGGCCCGATGCAGCATTAGCGGAAATTCATAATGAATCGTTTCAAGAGAAATCCCAAACGCGATATTATCCGAATCTCCCCGCTTTGCCACCGTAATTCCCATCACTTTTCCGTAAAGGTTAAACCACGGACCGCCGGAGTTACCCGGATTGATCGGCGCGTCGGTCTGAAGAAGGCCGCGAAGAACCAGACCGGGAATATCCGTCACGACACTGCTGCGGTCCATCGCGCTCACGATGCCGTAGCTCAGCGTATATTTCAAAGCATGAGGACTCCCAATCGTAATCATCGAATCACCCACCGATACTTCCGGATTGGGTTCGACGGAAGCCGCGGAAAGCCTTTCCGGAACCTTAATCTTCAGAAGTGCCAAATCCTGTTTCGGCGCTACGGCCATAATCTCCGCCGGAAATCGACGCCCGTCTCGAAGTTCTATCTCCGGAACCAGGGTGCGGTTAACCGAGTGAGCATTCGTAATTACGTAACCGTCCTCATGAAGAATAAACCCGGTTCCGACAGTCTGCTCTTCCGGAGTATTCTCAGATGGTCGGAAAAACTCCTGCGTAGACTTTTCAGTCGGCTCAACGTTGATTCCTGTTACGTAAACCACTTTAGATGCCGATTCCTGATAAAATCGGGCAAGGAAGGATTGACCGCTCGGATGAGGCGTGAGTATCTCGAGATCGTCCGGGGACATTGCCGATGAAATACTCTCGAATGGGGAGTAAGTAATCTCAAAAAGTGAAACACTTTCAAAAAAAACTGAGAGGAAAAGGGCACAGAACAAACCTAAACCTGACAGCGCGCTTACTTTCCGGACCTCAGACGCTAAACTTATATTTTTATCTTGGAAAAAAAAACGGGACAAACGTTTCGATTTCCTCAGTTGTTTCTGTTTCTCATTCATGAAAAAACTCTTTCATTTGTCAAATGACTGATGAGATCTCTCCTACTCCCAAACAGGTAACGGGACGGCTAATGAAAGAGAATCTTTTTCGTATCGCCGTACTCGGAGAAATCTGCGTCCCACTTTATTTCATTATATATTATTTTCCCTTTTTAAGCAAGAGATAATCGTGATTTTTCAAAAATTTTACGGTTCTGAATCTTCTTTAAGACCTAACTATTGACGGAATAACGAATTCTGACATAAAAGTTTTTAATGCCTTTCTCAAAAAATCGTAAAATGAGAAAAAATACAAAAAAAATAAAAATTTTTTACAAACAAAAATGCCCAAAAAATCTTCCCAGTCGTTAAACTTTAAAGGTAGGGATATTCCGATTGTTTAAGATGGGGATATTTTAACGGTTTTATTGGCACGGAATAGTTTTGCTATTTTAACCATTCCCCTCAAGCAGAAAATTCAAATAGAGCACGGTAAAACGGAACATGACGACTGTGAGGATTATTCACTCAAGACGTTATCCTTAGACTCCGATATATTTGGTGTTTCAGGGAGTGAATCTCATTCATTCTTTTCCTGGGATCTTAACTTTTACGGCAATACGAAGGATGGTTGCCAGTTAAGAAAAGGTGATGATCGTTCTTTGCGCAAGTGTTGAGACGGGACCGGTTTCCCGTTCGCTTGGTCAAGAATCAGATCCAAAAATCAAATAGGGAGAAATTCAATGAATGCCAAAACAACTTTTTCCGCGCTCATGATCTCGAGCGCTATGATGACTGCTTCTGCTTTTGCGCAGTGTGCGGCGGAAGCCGCGGCTCCGGCTTGCGCTCCGGCTGCGGTTGCTCCGGCTTGCGCTCCGGCTCCGGTTGCCTGCACTCCGGTTTGTGTTCGTCCGAAGTGTGACCTTTTCTCCGGATGCCGTCCTGTTTGCCAGCCCGTCTGCCAGCCCGTCTGCAAACCTGTCTGCCAGCCTGTCTGCAAACCCGTCTGCAAACCGGTGTGTGTTCCTGTCTGCAAAAAATTTGTCGTAAAAACCGTTTGCGCTCCTGTCTGTGCTCCGGCTCCCGCTTGCGCTCCGGCTTGTGCTCCGGCTCCCGCTTGCGCTCCGGCTCCTGCCTGCGCTCCTGTTTGCGCTCCGGCTCCGGCCTGCGCTCCGGCCTGCGCTCCGGCTTGTGCTCCGGCTCCCGCTTGCGAACCGGCTGCCGCTCCGGCTTGTGCTCCGGCCTGTGAACCGGCTGCCCAGTGCTGCACTCCTACGGTCGTTTGTGTTCCGTGCCGTCCGCTGCTCAACCTTTTCCGTAATGTGAAAAATGATCTTGATTGCGCCGCGGCTTGCCTCGACTATAAACTCCAGGTCGCCCAGTGCACCATGGAAGCGAACATTGCTCAGTGCAAAGCGGAAGCGGAAGCTCGCGAAGCCTGCCGTATCGCGGCCCAGAGCGGTCTCTGTGGTGATGTTGAAGTTTGTGTTCCGGATCGTCCTCGTCCCGGCGCGGCCCTTAAAGGCATTCTTCGCACTCTCTTTGGTTCCCCGTGTGACCCCTGCTGCGCTCCGGCTTGTGAACCGGCTTGCGCTCCGGCCTGCGCTCCTGTTTGCGCTCCGGCTCCGGCTTGTGCTCCGGCTCCCGCTTGCGCTCCGGCGGAAGTTGCTCCGGCTTGTGCCCCGGAAGAAGCCGCTCCGATCAGCGGTTGCGCTGTTCCGGCTCAGGAAGCAGCGGAAGCTGAAGAAGCCGCTCCGGCCCCGGCTATCGAAGATGAAGAAGCCGCTCCGGCCCCGGCTGTCGAAGATGAAGAAGCTTCGATTCTTCCCGACGCGGATCCTACCTCTGTCTCCGTCAAATATAACCCGAGCAACAGCATTGTGCTCCGCTAAAATCTGACATTCAGAGACTAACGCATAAAAATCCCTGTCATTCGGCAGGGATTTTTTATGGAACAGAGCTTAGCTTCCGTTCACCTCTTCCCGAAGCCAGGGGAACTCGTTTAATTGTCTTTTGGAAGCTCACAAAAATTTTTCCTGAAAATAAAATCCCTCTAATAGAATTTAACTTTAGCTTTTCGGAAGATTTTTTCAAAACAAAAACTTTAACCATCTTCTCTATCTTTTTTCAATTGTTCAAAAACATACCAAATCCCAACCAACAAAGCCTCTCCAATCGTTATTTTTGAAAAAATTAGACTTTTTCTTAAGCGGAAATGGAATCTGAACCGATAAACATGACGCGGGAATTTATTGTTTTACGAAAATTGAGGACCCCAATCATGAAAAAATTCGTTTCCTTACGAATCAGCCTCCTTTTTTTACTTGCCCTTGGAACGGTATCGTCCGCTTTTGCAGAGACGAAATCGATCTCATCCTTCAAGTACATTCAGATGCAGAAGATTACGGTAGAGGGGCGTGCCCCAATTGTTACCGGTCTTTCACTCAGCGGTGACGGCCAGACGCTGGTAACGGTCGGCGATGACCATAAAGCCCGTATCTGGGATGTTCGCGACGGCCATCTTATTAAAACTCTTGAGGACCAGAAAGATTGGGTCCGCAGCGTAAAATTCAGCCCGGACGGCAAGGTCTTCGTGACAGGAGGCATGGATGATCAGCTTTACTGCTACGATGCCGGCACGCACCAGCGTATCATGCAGTTTGAGAGTGCCGACACCTCAATTCGCTCCATTGCGTTTAGTCCTCAGGACAGCGCGCGTATGGCTGTCGTCGGTTTTGACGCTTCCGTTTATATTTACGACACGCAGATTGGCCGAAAAATGCGCTCCTGGGATACGAGCTGCACCGACCAGCGCTGCGTTTCGTTCAGCGCGGACTCCCGTTATGTCGCGGCAGCGGGCCGTGACGGCAATATCCGTCTTTTCGACATGGCGACCGGACGTATCGTAGATGACCTCCGCGGGCATACCCGGCGCGTCTGGGCACTTGGGTTCAGTGAAGACGGAAAGTACCTTGCCACCGGCGGTGAAGACCGTAAGGTCTGCATCTGGTCAATGGAAACCCGGCAGCTTCTGAAACAGTATGAGTTCCCCTCCGGCAAGGTCTCCGCCATTACGTTCTGTGGTCCGGATCTCGTAGCGGCTGGTTCTACCAATGACAAAATCTGTGTTTGGGATCTCCGCTCCAATACGGACGAACCTGCGTACATAATGGATGAACACCGCGGTACAGTTGCCGAACTCCTTTGGGACAATGTCTCTCAAACGCTGATCTCATGCAGTTTTGACACAACCGTCCGCTTCTGGAGGTGGCAGACTCCCAATACCGCCGTTTCAGAAATACCGACAATCCGATAATTCGTTTATCAGCCCGGCGTATCAATACTGAATCAGTTTCAGTTTCCGCCATTCCTCATTTTCCGGTATTTCCCGCGCAAACACCGGATATTTCAAAAATTTAATCAAATGACGGCCTGTTATGGCTCCGGAAAGCCGTAATTTTCTTCAGCTTCCGGTTTGGACACGTTTTCCAAAAGTTGAGTGTTAAAATGAGTTCCAGGAAAAACAAGAATTTGAGTCATCATCATCTTAACGGCATGGAATTGCTCGAAAACCGTTGCCTTTTGAGTGCTTCGCCGATTGAGGTGGGTTCGGTCTACTATGAAGGTACCCGCACGGAAGAGGGATCTGGAATCGACACGGCTCCCGACTATCTTTACGTCGCGTTTCAGGGTGGAGCCGAAAATACGGAAATGACGCAGGTCACGATTGACCTGGCCCGGTACGGAGAAACAGGACGATACAATTTCATCGACCAGGGACAGGGAGCCTATGGCGATACGGAATTCAAAATCCTTGCCGCGGAAGGATTTACGGTTAAAAATTACTCCATCACGGAGAATGGAACAAAACTGGTCATTAACCTGGAAAACTTCACCGCTGGTGATGTCCTCATGATCCAGTGGGATGTTGATGAAGTCCTAAACCCCGACGGCGATCTTGACGCGGAATCCACCGGCGCGGAATTCGCGGCTACCTCAAACATTACGGCAGTCTTTGAAAACGCGTACTACGAAGACGCGATCATCAACGCGATTCCCTACAAAGACGTTTTTCATGAAATCTACGCCGGCTATGACATTCCCGGTCTTCCGAATGATTCCTACACAAACGATTCTTCCTATCAGGCAAGCGGCGAGGAACAGGATGTTTACACGGCGGGCGCTTTCGCTTCGCAGCTCCAGATTCCGCTCCCCTGCACCATTTCCGGTAATGTCTATGAAGACGCGGATGCCGACAAAGGCACTTTCGAAAACGGTGAAGACAAATGGCTGGAAAATGTCCAAATTAATCTCTACAAACTGAACGCTCAGGGTACGTACGAACTCTGCGATACCACCTACACGGACAAAAACGGACACTATCATTTCGACGTTGATCCCGGTACTTATCGTATCCTGGAAATTCAGCCGGAAGGCTATGTGGACGTCACGTCCTTTGTCGGTACGATCGACGGTTCAAGCATGGGCGTCTGGGTCGATGTCAACGAATTGACAGACATTACCCTGCTCGGAGGACAGGACAGTATTGAGAATAACTTCTCCGAATGTGTTCTGTGTGAGATTTCCGGTAATGTCTGGCTTGATGAAATCCGCAATGACCAATACGATGAAAGCGAACTCCTGCTTGAAAACGTTAAAGTCGATTTGCGTGACGCCTCCGGCGCTATTATCGCCACAACATACACCGATAAAAATGGTCACTACTCCTTCACTGACCTGATGCCGGGTTCCTATTCCGTTTTTGAACATCAGCCGATGCAATATCTCAACGGCGGCCAGGCAGTTGGTTCTGAAGGAGGTTTGATCGTCTCGCAGGACCTCACCGGTTCCATCATTCTTTATTCCGGCGACAAGGGCGTCCATTACGACTTCTGGGAATACCAGTATGCGCAGATTTCCGGTTACGTCTTTAAAGACGGAGAAGATCTGGTCCTCGAGGAAGGTTCTGAAATGCCCGAAAACCTCTGGGAACTATATCCCGGGATTCGTGAAACCACAGACACTCCGATCGCGAACGTTACTCTGGTCCTCAAGGACGAAGCTGGCAATGAAATTGCCCGTACCGTTACGAACGAAAAAGGATATTACGAATTCAAAAACGTAAAACCCGGAAACTACAGCATTTTTGAGGTACAGCCGGACGGTTACGTTGATGGTATCGATACTCCCGGTTCCTTAGGTGGAAACGCGCTCGCCCCGAATGAAGATCTTCTTTCGGAAATCAATGTGGAATACGGTGACGATGGAATTGAATACAATTTCAGTGAAATCAAAGTAACATGGACCCCCAAACCGGAACCTGAACCAGAACCGGAGCCGGAGCCAGAACTCCCACTCAATCCGGGCGGATCACCTTCCATCACTCCTTTCCCAAGTCGTCCGCAGCATAGCGGTGGCGGTTCTTCCCCGGTCCATGGAAACGGTTACATGCCGCAATTTGGAATGTCTACCGGCCTGGCTCTCGGAGGTGGAGGCGGAGGCGGAGGCGGTTCATGGCATTTGAGCCTTCTGAATGCCGGAGCGGGCCTTGTCGCTGGTGCCGGAGCTGGGGCTGCCGGAGCTGGAATTGGAGCGGCTGGAGCCGGGGCTGGGGCTGCCGGGGCTGGCGCTTACGCTGGTGCTGCCGGAGCGGGCGCGGGAGCCGGGGCTTACGCGAACGGCGCGCACTCCATCATTGCCAATGGAACCGGAGCGGGAGCTGCCGCACTTCATGGAACGGCTGGTGCCAATGCCTTTGCCAACGCGTACTCCAGTGCGCTGTTTATCGGCAATCTTGATTTAAGTAAATTCAATCCTGACACATGGGAAGGCCGTGCGATCGCCCGTGTTCAGCAGATGTTGTCAGAAGGACTCGTCGATTCGTACAGTTACCTTCACTCGGATGAATTCAAATCATCGCGCCTCCTTGCGGGTGACTTTAACGGCGACGGACTCGATGAACTGGCAATTTTCCTGGACGGTTTCTGGTTCATTGACCTGGATGGAAATCGGCAGTGGGATGACTTTGACCTTTGGGTTAAACTTGGTGACACAGGAGACCAGCCGGTCGTCGGAGACTGGGATGGCGATGGAAAAGCGGATATTGGCGTTTTTGGTATCCCGTGGGAAAATGACCGTGAGCTGGCAGAATATGAATTCGGGCTTCCGGACGCGGAAAATCATCGAATCGGCCAGTACAAACACATTCCGACTGTTAATGCCGGTTACTACTACGTGAAAGCGCACAAAGACGGTGTCCTGCGCCGTGACATCATTGACCACGTCTTTGAGTTCGGACGTCCCGGAGACATCGCCGTCGCTGGCGACTGGAACGGAGACGGAGTATCCAGTATTGGTGTCTTCAATAATGGAAAATGGACCATTGACTATGACGGTGACGGAAAATTCACCTCTGCCGACAAACAGTTTGTCTTTGGTCAAAAAGGAGACATTCCTGTCGTCGGTAAATGGGACAATTCTGACGTTTCCAAGATTGGCGTTTATCGCAACGGCGACTGGTATCTCGATCAGTCTGGAAATGGTGTGATGGATCAAACGGTCCTTCATGTCCGTAAAGGTGCCCCGGGCGACCAGCCGGTCGTCGGAGATTTTGACGGAACGGGTATTTCGGACATCGCGACCGTCAACGAGATCAACTCGCCCGTAGCGATTGAAGGAGCACCGGCTCAACGTTAAAAAAAGGCCCCTTTGCTTTTTTCAGCAAAGGGGTTTTTTCATGCCTTGATTTTCAATGTTCAAAAATTCTCTCAAACTTCCGGATCCTGAATTTCACGAATTTCAAGATCCAGAAGTTTTTTCGCAATCGTCGGCCAATCAATCTGTTCCGCCTCAAGAATCTCCGCTTCAATCTCATATCGAAGAATTCCAAGACGCGGAAACGTTTTTGATTGGACCAGTTCGGAATAATAGTCCAATTCCATTTTTTCTTCGCAAAGATCCATTTCTTCCGACAGATATTCCGCGTCATCCGCGTTACGAACCAGGTCCAGCTGAAAATCCTGATACTCTTCCGCGCGATGAAGCAGATACCGAACGAGTTTCTTTTCCGAATCAACTTCCTGGAGAATTTCCGAAGGCTCTGATGCGGCGAAAATCTGATATTTCACGATATTACTCCTTAATTTGATTGCGACTTTTTGTCCGCTCAAATTTATTTTTGACATTCTTTTATTCCAATAGTACCTTCTGGCTGAATTTCAGAAAAATTAAAATCGAACCAGATTTCTTTTTGAAGCGGCGGCTGTTTCTTAATTTCAGTCCGCGTCTCCTCCGTCATCGGAAGTCCCCAGGCATTGAAGAACGGCTCAAGATTTTTCCCGGAAATCAGCGAGGCGGTCTTCATGAAATGCTGGACTTTTGCCTCATTGTCTGCGAAGTGCCTCGGATTTTCGCGGTAGTGGCGGTGAAGCCGGGGATAGAAATCCTTGCCGAATGCCATACGCAGCTGCCAGAACATTCCGAGTTTCATGAAAACGTCCCCTTCCGCATGGTAGTTTCTGTCAGGATTTTGGAAATACCGGATGGTTTTTTCCCGCATCCATTCCGTATCCGTCCGTGCTTTCTGTTTGAGTGCCGTCTGCATCGTGAGGGAGAAAATATTGACGGTCACTTCCGTCGTGCCCTCGAATTCGTAGGCGTCCATCTGGTGCATATGGCCAAGTT
>JAFQUP010000196.1 GCA_017408405.1 Thermoguttaceae bacterium | reverse complement strand
AGCCCTTCGTGTCCCTGCATCGAGACATTGAAAAGCCCGGTCTCCTCCGCGGCTTTCTGACCGTCAACGTAAAGCGCGATCCCCGTTTTCCCAGGGAAATTTCCGCCTCCGATGAGAAACTTTATGTACTTGCGCTCGATCTTGAATTCCGGAGACGTCAGCGTCCCGACTGCCTGGTCTCCACCGGGAGCCGCGTAAGTGCTGATCAGATTTTTGCCGTGGAATCCGAAAACGCTCCCCATCCCGCAGCGAAACTGTGCGCCGGGTTCACGAAGCTGAAACGCTTCCCCTTCCGCCTTCCAGCCGTCGAGATTTTCTGACTCGAAGTCCGCGACGACAATATCCGGGCGCCCCGCACTCTCTGCCGATACCGTTGAGGATACTAACGCCGTTAAAATCGCCAGCGGCGACAAAAACGCGAACGTAAATAAAAGGATCTGAAAAAATCGTAATTTCATGAAATTCTCCCTGAAAAAAGTTATCTTATTTTTTATTGATTTCCACTTATTTTAGCCAATAGAATCAGTTTGTCAAGCGGTAAAATCTAAATTTATTGTTCAAGGAAACTCAAATGAAAAAAATCATCGCGTTACCGCTCATTTTCTTTTTTCAGGAATTCACGGGCTGCGGATATATTGAGAGAGAATCCCGACATGGCACGGGATAAGCTATCCAGAAGAAAAATCCCTAAAAATTACGCACTGTCCCATACTTTTCTCTGCTATTCAACTCGTAACAGAGAAAAGTATTTTCACAGCTTAAAATCAATGTTCCAGAAAAAACCCAAAGATTTCCTGTCAGTTTTCAGACATTAAAATTTCAAAAATTCTCGAGTCATTAAGCGCGTCAAGACGAATATTCGCCATGGAAAAATCATGATTGCGGCTATGCTCTCCCGGTACCGCCGCGACAAAAGCCCCGGCAGCCGCGCCAGAGACACATCCGTTATGGCTGTCCTCCAGCACCATCATGGCCTTGGGAGGTACGCCAAACCTTTCAGCCGCCATGAGATAAATATCCGGCGCGGGTTTTCCGTGAACCACATTTTCCGAAGTAATGATAAAATCAAAACGCGTATCCAGCCCATGAAGCGGCAGCATTCTTGAAACCAGTTCCAGACAGCTGCTCGTGCAAATCGCGTGAGGAATCTTTTTTTCTTCAAGAAAGTCCAAAAGCATCATCAATCCCGGCATAGGCTGAAGAAACTCGGGCATAATCGAAAGAAAAATCTCATTCGACTTTTTCTGCATTTCCTGCCAGGTAATGTCGAGAGAATGCCATTCAATCATCTTCTCAAAAGCGGCCTGCGGAGGACAACCCATGATCTGGGCGCTGAGTTCCTGCGTGTACTCGCAGCCAAAAAGTCCGAGAAGGCGAGCCCCCGTTTCAAAATAAACGTCTTCAGAATTAAACATCAGGCCGTCCATATCGAATGCGACGGCCTGAATTTTAGGATTGGTCATTTCTTTCGTTCCTAAAAACTATCTGGCGTTCTGCCCAGGCTGAATAGGTTTAACACGCATATTAATCGAATCCTGATAACCGGCTTTTTTGCGTTCAAGCTCCGCGACCCGCGCGGCAAGAGCCTGATTGGCCTGCTTCATCGCCTGATTTTCCTGCGCGAAATTATCATAGACTTTTCCAAGACGAATTTTATTCTCCGCCGCGATGGTCTTCGCGATAGGTTCCATCGCGTATTCCCCCAACTCAGCCCCTTCGCCAATCAGCGACTTCATATAGTCAAGATGCTTTGTCTGCTTGGCGATAAAATCCTGCAGAATATACTCCTGATCCACGTAATACTGAATCCGCGTATCAAACGGCAGATAATCCTCGTTCTCACTCCCATACTCCGCTTTGTCAATCGGCATATTGAAGAAAAGGGTCCACGGTTCCATACTTCGATCCGCCAGTGTCGCGGTCATGCGTTCATTGACTTCATAGGCGACACGAGTCGGCTCAATCGAAACAAACGGCTGGGCCGTATCACCGTCAATACCAAATTTCCGAACAGTGAAACGCCCAAGGTACTCCATCTTCTCCGGATCATTTTTCGTTGGACGGAACGCGTAAAGAGGGGTATTGACAGGAAGCTGCACTTCCGTAATTCCCGGAATCGTCACGTGGAAAAGCCGATCATTGGCAAACGTATTCCGAACTCGGCAGTCACGAAAAACGGGACCGCGGAGGTCCTGGAGAGCACGAAGATATTTCTCCTGTTCAAAAAGCGAACGCACGTAACCTTCCGTTTCAGGCTGGCCTTTGCCGTACTCGAAAACCAGAATTTCTTCCTGGAGCTGTTTCAGCTGCTTCGCCTGTTTATTACCTTCCTCACGCCAGACGCTGTGAGTTTTCAGCGTAATCGCGGAAAAGTAAAAACAGACTCCAATGGCAATGACCACCAGACCAATCAATATTTTATTAACGAGACACATACCGGCACCGTCTGTTAAAGTTTTGTCTATTAATAATGTCTCCAAAACGCCAAAGCCAAAACACGATGGCGTTTGCTCACTATTTTATCTTAATCCAGAGTGACACTCTGTCAAGTGTGTTTTTCGGCTTTTTTAAGAATTTCGATAAGTTTTTAAAAAGCAGCCATTTTTCCCGCACAATCGGAACCATTCCACCCCCAAAACCTGAAATCTCCTCCTTTTTGCCTGAAATTTTTACGAATTCCCGCTTAAGCACTTGCGAAAATGCCATTTTTTTGATATGATAAAGGAAGTCAAACACAAATGGTTTCCTGGGCCTTTTCCGCCTTTCCTTTGCTTTCTCTATTTCCTTAAACACAAAAATTACCTAAAAGATAAATTAGGAGTGAAATCATGAAACGTTTTTCCCGCCGAAAAATTCTCAAAGCGACCGTGGTTTCCGCGGGTACTCTGGGTGGAATAAATCTTCCTAAACGCGCGAAATCCCAATTCAGCTGGATGAAGCAGCCGGTCCCAAACACTCCGTCCGGTCCGCGCCGTCTTCCCTTTGACACCAACAATCCGGCCATTATCTATCATCCGATGAATTGCGAGCGCTGCGGAGACTGCGTTTCCATCTGCCGCGACGTTCAGACCGTTTTCGACCATACCGGAAATTTTCCCGCTAATGAAGTCCCGTGCATTCACTGCGGACAATGCACGGCGAACTGTTGGAGCAACGCGGTTACGGAGCGATTTGAGCTTCAGCCGCTTTATTCCGCGCTCATGGAAAACAAACAGTCTTCCCGCAAGAAAAAATTTGTTGCCCTCGTCGCCCCTTCCGTTCGCGTTACCTTAGGAGAAATGTTCAAAATGCCTCCAGGAACCAACGTTGAGAAACAGACCGTTTCAGCATTGCGGAAACTTGGTTTTGATTACGTTTTTGACGTAACGTTCAGCGCGGATCTCACCGTACTTGAAGAAGCGGCGGAACTGGAAGCACGCCTGAATAAAAAACATTCGGGCGATGGCTCCCAAATGCCTTTATTCACCAGCTGCTGTCCCGCCTGGGTCAAATTCGCGCAGCTTTTTTATCCCAAGCTGCTGCCGCATATTTCCTCGTGCAAAAGCCCAATCATGATGCATGGTGCCGTCATCAAAACCTGGTTTGCCAGTCAAAACGGACTCAAGCCGGAGGACATCGTTACGGTTGCCATTACCCCATGCACTGCGAAAAAGTACGAACGAACGCTCGGGACAATGAATGAAATCGATTTTGCCCTCACAACCCGCGAACTGGGCTGGTGGATGATGGAGTTCAACCTCGATCCCAAGACGCTCGAAGAAGGAGAATTCGATTCAACACTCGGTAACGGTTCCGGCGCGGGAGACATTTTCGGGAATACCGGAGGAGTGACGGAGGCCGTACTCCGCCAGGTCTACTTTGATCTGGAAGGAAAAGAGGCGCCAAAAGATTTTCTCGCCCTTTCGCCAATTCGAGGCATGGACGGTGTTCGTCAGGCGGAGGTAAAGATTGGAAATAAATCACTGCGTGTCGCGGTCGTTCATGGAACAGCCTCCGCGAGAAGACTGCTGGATTCTCCGAATTTCAGCTCAATGAACCTGGATTTCGTTGAAGTCATGGCCTGCCGGGGAGGCTGCGTTGGAGGAGGCGGACTCCCAAAAACACAGATTCCTATCTCGGATGAACTTAAAGCACAGCGCATTCAGGGGCTTTACGCCTCGGACCAGAAACACCAGATCCGAAGAAGCGGAGCGAATCCTGAAATTCAGAAACTCTACGAACTTTTCCTCAAAAAAACGGGAAACGAGATTCTGCATACCCAAAGAAAAGGATAAAGAGGCCTGCCAGGAATCATGGCAGCTGGACAAATAGCTCCATGATTCCCGCGTTTTGGAGAAAATTACCCTTTGCCGTCCCACTTGACCAGAGACTGCGTGCCGGCATCCGCGAAACCGGCTTCGATAAGTTCCGAGTAAAGACGTTCCGCAAGACACACTCCGGGAATATCCAGCCCGGTCGACGCGGCTTCATCAAGCGCGATTCGTAAATCTTTCACAAAATGCCGGATCTTGAAACCTGGCGCAAAATCCTCTCGAAGAATTCGGGGACCAAGATTGGAAAGAGACCAGCTTCCAGCCGCGCCGCTAATGACAGATTCAAGCGCGACATTCAAATCAAGCCCAACTTCTTTTCCGTAACGTAAGGCTTCGCAAACCCCAAGCATATTCCCCGCGATGAGAATTTGGTTCATCATTTTCGTGTGCTGACCCATTCCCGGACCGCCCTGATGCCGAATATTGCTCCCAAGAATATCCCAGATCGGCCTCAATGCCTCAAACGCTGCCCGACTGCCACCGACCATAATTGAGAGCGTACCGTTTTTCGCGCCGATATCGCCGCCGGAAACGGGCGCGTCCAATGCCTGAACACCAATCTCCTCGGCTCTTTTCGCGATTTCAACCGCCAGCGACGGCCGGCTTGTCGTCATATCCACGACGATTCCGGTCCGCGAGATTCCCGATTGTCCGTGCCTCATTCCGGACAAAACACCCTTTTCCGGATCAAGAATAACTGACTCGACATCCGCAGGATAACCAACCATCGTAAAGACAACGTCTGCCTTCTCCGCCGCCTCCGACGGACTTTCCGCCCATTGTGCCCCTGCCTCCAGAAGATTTTCCGCTTTCAATCTTGTCCGGCTGAAAACAGTGCACGAATATCCGGCAGACAAAAGCCGGCCGCACATCGCGTTCCCCATGATGCCCGTCCCTATCCATGAAATCCGGGGCAAAACTGAATTATCTCCATTTCGGTCCATTGCTTTGATCCTCAACTTCCTCTGCTAAAATTTACTCCGACATTTCTGACATGCCAATTTGACGCATTGCCTCAAATGAGCTGATTCCGACACTCACTGAAAGATTCAGACTGCGAATCTGAGGACGAATCGGGATCTTGACACACTGTTCCTGGTAACTTTCATGAAACCAATCCGGAAATCCCTGGCTTTCACTCCCGAAAACAAGAACATCACCCTTGCGATAACAAATATCGAGGTACGAGTGCTTCGCTTTTTTCGTGAAAAAGAAATATCTGTCCCACTGCGGAAGTTTCTGACGAAGCTCCTCCCAGCTGTCCGCGATCTCCCAATCAAGATGCTGCCAGTAATCAAGACCGGCTCGCTTAAGGTTCCTGTCCGTTATTTGAAATCCCATCGGACGAACCAGCCAGAGTTTCGCTCCGGTACCAACACAGCTTCTCCCAACCGCCCCCGTATTATGAGGGATCTCTGGTTGAAAAAGCACAATATTTAGAACGTTAAAATTCATACACATGGTAAAACTTGAGAAAAATTGCAACTTTTTTTGAATTTTTTGAATTTTTT
>JAFQUP010000195.1 GCA_017408405.1 Thermoguttaceae bacterium | reverse complement strand
TGTTCGTGTCGGTCTTTCCGTTGGGCATCGCCGAGTTGATCATCAAAAAACGCTGACCGGCTTCCAGAGAACGGAGGTAAAGCTCGTAGTTTTTCGGGTCGTAATTTTCGGGTTTCGTGAACGGAACACGGTTTTCCGGGACCTTCGTCATGCAGAGACGATAGCAGTACGCCTGCATCCTCGTGTCGCCTTCGCCGTCTTTTCCGATCGTCTCATTCACGTACGGCAGAAGCCCGCTTTCCGGCTTGCCGGGGATGACGTAGGGGTCCACGTACGGGTTGAACTGATGGTAGTGTGCATGCGCGACCTGGATGCCGTTGAGGGTTTCGCCGTACGTTTCGTTACTTTCGCGTCCCAGTGTATACGAGACGCCGGCGGCAGCGAGAAGGTCTCCTTCATAAGTCGCGTCGATGAAGGTCTTTCCGCGCCAGGTCTCACCGTTTTTCATGCGGATGGAGACGATCTGCGTACCGTTTTTCTGCACGCAGTCCTTCTTCATGCGGTCCAGATAGCGTCCGCGGAAGACCGGAATGTCGTTTTCTTTCACGAAGTCCTCGAAGACCATTTCCGCAACGTGCGGCTCAAAGACCCACGCAGTCTGCGTGTCATTATCGAAACCGCGTCCGCCCTGACCGGGCATTCCGTAATTCGGGATCGCCGTCCAGTTCCACGATTCGGGCTTCTGGTAGTGTTTCCAGAGCCGATGATAGAATTCACGGGAAATACCGCCGATGACAGCGCGATTTCCGGAGTCCGTCGCGCCGAGACCTGCCGAGGAAAGTCCGCCGAGATGAACGTCCGGGCAGACGATGGCGGCAGTTTTGCCCATTCGTTTTGCCTGGACCGCAGCGGCCACGCCGGCACTGGATCCGCCGTAGATCACGACATCGTAAATTTTGTCATTGTCCGCGAAAACCGGTTTGGAAGCCGAAAATCCGCAAAACAGAAAACAGAAAAGAGAGAGAAAAATTAGGTATTTACGCATTGGCAGGACCTTTCATGAGGAAAAGTGAACCAGAGGATTGGCTCAACGGAAAGCGGAGCGTTTGGAAGGTTTTCACGAAACGCGTGGTGAAAAACACGCGAAACAGGCGGAAATCACGAGAAAAAAATACGCTTCATTCGGCAAAAATCGCAAAACGCCCAAACTTGGGATAAAAAACCGATTAACAGCCAATTATAGAGTATTAAACTGAAAATTTCAAGCCCCATGAGAGGAAATTTCAGAAAAAGATGAAAAAAAGGTTTTTTTGAGGAAAATCTTGACAAGTGAGAAAAATATGGTATATTATGTGGAATGGATAAATTAACGCGCTTCGCGTTTTGAAATCGGGAATTTAATTCGGGAGAAACTCCCATGCGTTCTGCCCCAATTGCTGTTTTTTTCGCGTTGAAAAACGAATCCGGCTATTTTGAGGACCGGCTTGAAAATGCAGAGCATCTTCATGGTCATGGTTTTCGTTTGGTTTCCGGAAGTCTCAATGGACAGGAATTTCTTTCTGTTGTCACTGGGATGGGAATCCGTAACGCTCAATCAGTCATGGAAACAGTCTGTCGAAGCCATCAGCCGCGGTTGGTAATTTCATCAGGATTTGCTGGCGGTCTGGATCCGTCGCTTCCCAAAGGTGGTCTTTTTCTGGCGGATGAAATTTTGCCGGCAGCGGAACTGGTTGGTGAGAAATTGGAAGGTAAGCTGTCGGAAAACGGGGCTTTTCTCGAAGGTTTTCGTCGTTCGGAAAAGGAACTGCTTTCTGTTTCATTGCGCTTGAGAGCGGAGGATATTCCGAAGGAACTTCGGTCAAAATGCCGCGTTGGCGGGCGATTATTGACGGTATCCAACGCGGTTGGAGACCCGAAAGACAAACGGGAACTCGCGTTTGGATACCGCGCGCAAGTGGTTGATATGGAGTCATGGGCGGCGGCGCGGGTTTGTCGGGAAATGGGGCTGCCATTTCTTTCACTCCGCGCGGTTAGCGATACCGCGGACGAGACTCTTCCGAGAGATGTTCAGAAACTGGTGCGTCAAAAATCAGCGGCATCAAGGGCAGGAGCGGCGCTTCAGCTTCTGTTTCAGAGGCCCGGAAGTTTCAAGGATCTCTATCGGCTTTATGATTCGTCGGTGGAATGCGCGCTGAATCTGGCGGATTTTTTAGAGGCTTTTTCGCGAATGGAAAAATTGCGTTTTTTGTCTGAAAATTTCTTTCCGCCCCAAGAATCGGCGAAACTGCTGCACTGAAAGTTTTCGAAAGAATGAGATTTGAAGACGGAATCAGGAATTTTTCTGCGGTTCAATGGCTCATGCCGCTTTCAGTTTTTCGCAAACATCAGATTTTCCCGGGATAAAATCCTAAAAGATTTGAGACAGAATTGAAAAGGCAGAAAAGTGAGGATGCCGAAAAATCTTTCTGTCAAGTTTTTACCTGCCTTAAACCAGGAGTTTCTCATGAAAGAATCGGAGTATTTTAGATATTTTGGACTTTATTTCAAGTTCTTTCAAATTTTTTCTTTTGTGTTTTCATGGATAATTTTGGGCACATTGCCGTCAGAAGCCGCTGAGATTTCGCGGACGATTACGCTTCGGGCAAATTCACCGGATTTGATGAGTGTGGATTTTAATTCCGAGACGGGCGCACTCGAGGCAATTCGTTTTCAGGGAGAGAACTGGACGGTTGACGGAGACTCGTTCATGCCTTTTGACCTGAATCAAGGCGAGAAAGATACTCGAAATGAACAGTGGATAGCGTGGAACAATACGGAATTTTTGGGGCTTGAGCAGCCCACCTCGACATCAGTCGTCCTGAAATATCGAGCGGGGAGCTGGGAAACGCGGCTGACCTGGTTTTGGGATGAGAAACGTGAAATGCTTGGGCGAAAGATGAAAGTTCGCTGGACAGGAGAAAAAGAAGTCAAGATTCGGTCATTCTGGTGGCGTTTTCCGACGTTTGAGAGTGATTCCAGCGCGTATTTTTTCACACCGGGGCAGTTTCCGCCGAAGAAAACTTTGATTTCAGAAATGACGGGCAAAAACGGTGCCTGGGAGCGTCCGGGCATTGTTCAGCTTTCGCCTAAACGGACAGCCGTTTTTTTTGTTGACTACCATGATCCGCAGATGGACCAGGGAGGTACGGAGATTGAGCGCAAGGGGGAACGCGGAGTGCAGGCCACGCAGGTTTTCCAGATTTTCAGCCGAATGAAACCGGGTGATGAGCAGGATCTTGGTACTACGTACCTTTGGCTTCTTCCGATGGACGCGGAATCTGTGCTTCTCCGTCTTCATGAGGGGTATGAACGGCTTGGATTTGTCGTTCCGAAAGATCGTCCAAAGGAATTTCAGAATCTTCTTCTCTACTCATTTCATCCCGGCGGGTCGATTGGGAGCAATATGCAGGATCTTGGCGGATTCCGAAAAGCGGTGCCATTTGTGGACCGCATGGCGGAAACGGGAGCGAATTCTGTCTGGATGCTTCCGCTTGAAGACCGCGGGATTTATTGGCCGCGGGACTATTACCGATTCCAGGAAGGCTTGGGAACGGGGGATGAATACCGCGCGCTGGTTCATCGCCTTCATGAACGCGGGTTTTATGTGATGCAGGATTGCGTTCCTCATGGCGGAAGCAATGAATTTGAACGGGCGAAACTGCATCCTGAGTGGCTCGTTTACGATGAGGACGGCTCTACTTTTCATTATTGGTGTTTCGATTTCAATTGGCCGACCTGGCGCGAGTACATGAAGCAGGTGGCAAAGCACTACATGAAAAATTACGGCGTGGACGGCTACCGAATTGACGCGGTTTCCGGTTCGAAAATTCCGAACTGGAATCCGGATATTCCGTATGCTCGGGCAAGTTTTTCCAAGCTTCAGGCCGGTTTCAATATGCAGCGATCCATTCGTGAGGGAGTGAAAGAGGAAAGCGCGGTTCGCGGCGGTACGCTGGCGGAAGTTGGAGCGGATTATTTCGGGATCGTGAGTGACGCCATCTATGATTTTTCCGGCTGCTATCACGTATTTCAGGCTGCTCGTGCTCAGGCGCCAAAGCAGTATGTTTCGGATCTTCGCCGCTGGCTTTTTGAGTGCAGATACGGAAGTCTGAAAGGCCTTCTTCGTTTGCGGCATTCGGAAAGTCATGATTCACTTCGTTCCCAGTACTGGTACGGAACAGAAGGCGCTCGGGCGATAGTCGCGCTGACCGCGCTCATTGACGGGATTCCGCTCATTTATCAGTGGCAGGAGGTTGGGAATATTGGGACTTACGCGAAACTTTTCGCCATTCGCAATTCGCTTCCTGAAATGCAGAACGCGAATTTTGATTATCTTGGCATTCCAGCGCCGGATGGGGTATTTGCCGTTGGATATGAGAAGGATGGAAAACGTTCCATTGGTCTGATCAACTTTAACGACACTCCGGTTTCCTTTTCACTTCCTCTTTCGACAGAGACAGATTTCGTAACGGAAATGGTTAGCGGAAAGGTAATCCCGGTAGAGGAGAAAAATCTTCCCGTGAGTCTTGAACCTTTCGCTTTTGGCGTTTATGCGTTGCGTGAAGTTACTTTCGCTCCTCCGGAGATATTGGCTTCGGAAAGTTCTGTCAAGCCGGAAACGCTCCCGGAAACTGGCTGCGTATTGTCTGGTTCTGACTGGAAAGCATTCATTGACTCCACGACGGGGCTTCTTTCTTCTTTTACGCGGAATGGGAAGCAGCTTCTTGGTTCGATGTTTTTTTCGCAGGAAACCGATGTTCCAGCAGTTCGCGTGAAATCGGAAGGTCAGACGCTCGTTTTTGATAAACCTTTCGGAAAGAGCGTTTGCCGTTTGACGTACCAGGTGAAAAATGACAGGCTTTTGGTCTCGGCGGAATGGCTTGAAGAAGGTGTGCCGCAGGCAGGTTCTCAAGAGTCAGATTCTCGAATTGATTCTGCCGTGTCGCGAGATCTAACGATTTATTTTCAGTGTCCAAAGGCAGGAATTTGGAGCGCGAACACGGCAGAAGGTTTTTTGCGTGACCGAATCATTTGGAAGAATGAGGAGGCGGTAGACGTGAATTCCCGTCATGGAATTTACTGGCGTCCGATGGAACTGGATGTTCTGTACGATTCATTTTACCAACCGCTTTGGCGGGAGGCTCAAATTGGAGCGGAATGGTCTGACGCGTCAGTGAGTTTTTCCATGTTTGAAGATCAGCTTCCCGCTCGTGTCCGCTGGTTGAATCAACATCGTGGGGATAAAGTTTTGACGGCGGCATTTTCACTTCAGGGGCCGCTTGACGCTCGGATTCCCGGTAAGTGGAGCATTGCCGTTTCTCCAGAGAAGACAGAGAAAAAAGTTTTTGAGAAAAAGAACGCGTCTTATGTTTTGCGGCCGACGATGGGCGGCTGGTATTTTGAAAACGCGTTTTATGTTCTGAAACTTACCCGTTCCGGGACAATTCAGGGATTCATCTCCAAAAAGTCGGGGAAAGAACTTTTCAGCAATGGCAATCTTTACTCTGATTACGGATTTGGTCCACGTTCGGAACGATTTTCCAACGCGAATGAGGTTGAGGTTTGGTCACGTCTTGAGACGCTTGAAAATGGCAGCGTTCGGCTTCACTTTGAAGGCAGGCTGCGTAAAAAGGATCGATTCGGAAGGATGCCGCAACCTGTTTCGTTTGTGACGGAATTCACGCTTGATAATTCTGAAACGATGAGTATTCGTTCAAAGATCAGCGCGCCGGCGGCAAAAGACGTGAATGAGGCATTTCTGGCATGGATGCTTTCCGGAAAAACGATTGATGAATTTGAGTATCGAAAAGCGGGCAGGACAATCGTGAATGGCCGACCGCTTGAAGTGGAGCATCGTTCCTGGCAGGTTAGGGGAAATGTTACGCCTGATGAAATGATTCTGAAATCAGAAGGAAAAGAAGTGTTAGCGGTTCATGGGTTTGGACGGGATCCATTCCTTAATATTTTCTTTGATCGCTCCAATTTCTTTTTCTGTTTCTTTGACGGGAAAATGCCGCAGGAGAAAAAGACGAGGATTGATTCAGAATGGAAATTCAGTATCAGATAAAAGGAGAAAAAAGCGAGCCGTTTTTCATGAACGGCTCGCTGAAATTTCATTTGTCAAGAATCTTTCCAGGTAACGAAAATTTCTATTCTTTTTTTATTTTTATTTTTCCATTTTGGGAATGATTGGCGCGGGGATGGCCCCGACGAGCCTCTTGACGATTCCATCGTTTGTCATGCCTTCAGCCTGTGCCTGAAAATTAACGCTCAAACGGTGTCGGAGAACAGGAACGGCAATCCGCCGAATATCTTCAATCGAAACGGAAAAGCGTCCATCCATCGCGGCGATTGCTTTTCCGCCTTGGATAAGAAATTGTCCGGCACGAGGACCAGCCCCCCAATCAACCAGTTCCTTCACGAATGAGGGAGCGGAATCGTCGTGCGGGCGCGTAGCGCGAATGAGAGACGTGACGTATTTTACGATGTACTGGCTGACCGCGACTGAATTGACGAGTTTCTGCGTATTTGAAATGGCTCGAGCGGAAAGAATCTTTCGAACCTCTACTTTCTCACTGCGTGTCGTTTGGGAAAGAATGCGTTCTTCCTCTTCCAGCGTTGGATAGTCAATTTTGATATTGAACATGAATCGGTCGAGCTGCGCTTCCGGAAGCGGGTAAGTTCCTTCCTGTTCGATTGGATTTTGCGTGGCAATCGTGAAAAACGGGTCTGGGAGCTGGTATGTGTTTTGCCCGACCGTAACTTCTCTTTCCTGCATGGCCTGAAGAAGAGCGGATTGGGTTTTGGGAGGCGTTCGGTTAATCTCATCCGCAAGAAGGATATTCGCGAAGATCGGGCCTTCCACGAAGCGGAAATTGCGTTTACCGTTCTCATCTTCATCCAAAACGTTCGTTCCGGTAATGTCTGAAGGCATGAGGTCAGGAGTGAACTGGACACGTTTAAAGTTTACGTCCAGTATTTTGGAAAGAGTACTGACCATCAGAGTTTTGGCGAGACCGGGGACTCCTTCAAGAAGACAGTGCCCGCGAGTGAAAATCGCGGCAAAAAGCTGTTCAATGACTTCTTCCTGTCCCACGATAATTTTTTGTAGTTCCTCCTTCATTTGTTTCTGCTGCTGGGAAAATTCATGCAGAATTTCAGCCAAATCTCTTCCGCGATGGGCTTGAAGAGCGGGGGAGGTGCCTTGTCCAGATGATCGATCGACTGTTCCGGAAAGCACAGCTGGAGTGGAAACAGCGGATTGACCCGCGGAAGCTGCTGACTTTGGGGAAGAAGAATCAGAAGCGGACGACCTGGAATCCGCGGATTGGGACGCTGCCGGCAAAGCAGACGGCGGCACGGGAGGAACTGGCGGTGTCGGAGGTTTGGGCATGACGAATTTCCTGGTGATCGAAAGGAAACAGTGAAACACAAAATGAACATAAAAAAGTTCACGAATTACTTTTAGCAAATTTTTCGTTTTATGTCAAGATGTTCCATATTCTAAAAGTTTCAGGTGCTCCAACAAAATTTATCCAGATGGAAAGATTTCAAAAGGAGTTGAAAAAATTCAGAGTGAATAGAGAATGGAATGAGAATAAAAACGGACTTCTGTCAATTCAGGATGACAGAAGTCCGCGATTTATTTCAGAGTTTAATGTTGGCTGTTCCGAAGCTTTTATCGGTAAACCTTAAGTTCATTAGTAAGCGGATTTCTTGGGTGGGTTCCGTTTGGTTCCCGATTGATTTTCCTCGTTATAGAGGCCAGAAACGCTGCCAGTGGAGGTACGCCTTGTGCCGACTTCCTCAACGCGCGGATTGAAATCCTGTGCCGTCGTTGAAGGACGATATCCCATTTTACGGAGAAGATCCTTAAGCTGGGTCTGTTTCGTGTTGTAGCCGTCGGCAGCTTTCGTCATGTTCGTGTACGTGATTCTGCTGGCATCATCAGATTTTTCATCAGGCGTGCGTCCGAGAACAATCCACGATGTGTCGGAGGTAATTTTTCCCCACTGTTTTCCGGCATTTTTTCCGTCGTCTCTCTGGTAGGCATCGATAGTTCCGCCATTCTGCTGAATGAGACGAATGACTTCCTGAAGGTCGCTCTGATTGTCTCCGTCAATGTCAACGAAACCGGCAATGGCAAAATGCTCTTCAAATCCAGGCGCCCAAGTCGGCGTATAGATGACGTCTCCAACGGCGATAGGATCCGATTCGTCATTATTATAGAGGATAACTTCTGCTTCTCTCGGTTCACTGACGTTGAGTACTTCAATCGTTCCCTTAAGACCATATTCAGTCAGATTGTTCGGTTCGTAAACGCTAAAAGTAATTCCTCTTGAGAGATTGTCTTTTTTACCGAGGTCAATCACCCCCTGTTTTCCGAGCGGATCGACGTAGATGAGTTCACCCATTTTGCTTTCCGCCGGCGGGAGCTTGCTCTTGATTTTTTCCTCTTCAAGTTTGGCAATGACTTCCCCGCGTTCACGATTTTGCTTGCGGAGTTCGTCATTTTCAGCTTTCTGGCGATTGCTTTCTCTTGAGAGTTTTTTCTTGTCGTTGACCTGCTGTTTAATTTTCTCTTCCTTTGATCCGACAGTCGCGTTCAGGTCTTCAATTTTGGTGTTAAGAGCGGCGATTTCCGTTTTGTACTTCTGTTCGGTTTCCTCGACACCAGCGGTTTTTCCCTGTTCCTTCGCGGTTTCGACCTGTTTTTTGAGATCGGTGATTTGAGAATTCAGCTCTTCAATTTGCGCCGTGAGAGCGTTTTGTTCCACGATTTTTCCTTTCAGGAACTCAATGACGGTGAGATAGCTTGGGCGTTCCGCGTTCGGAGCGGCAGCCGGAGCCGCGTCGTCTCCATCATTCTCTTCCCCTTCTTCTCCCTCTTCCCCTTCCGCGGCCGGAGCTTTAGGAGCCGGAGCAGGGGCACCGCCTTCTACCGCGACGATTTTCATGTCCTGATTATACTGCGTGGTGATGTCTTCCAAAGAAGCAGTTTCCTGACCCAGGAACGATTTAAGATCATGAATCTCCTTGTTAAGACGCTCAATTTCCGCGTCTTTCGGCGGAATGGACTTTACGGCAGATTCTTTCGCGATAAGCAATTCATCCGCGTTTTTTTTGAAGTAGTACGTCGTTCCTCCAAGCACGCACGCGATGATTACGAAAAGAATCAGCGAAATGGACAGCGCGTTTTTCATGGATGACTCCTTTGGTGACTTCCTGAAAATAATAGTTAATGATTGTTTACGGCAAATTTCCACCTGCCGCACTGTTTTGGTCATGGGCAGAATGGTATTTATCTATTTTATCATTCATCGTGTCAGATGTCAATGAAAATTTATTGAAATTTCACGATATTTCTCCAAATTAAGAGATTTCGCAAACCTTTTAACGATATAATCCGAAATGCTTGATTTTTTTCCCAATTTTATCGATAATTTTTTCCGAATCACGAAACAGAGCAAAGTTTCCGGGAGTATTCTTTCCGAAAATTTTCGAAGAGATTATTTTTTTTGATTGATTTGGAATAAATGTCAGAATCAGATATTTGATTTAAGGTTCGTTTAAGTGACTGTTGAGAATTAGGGTTTTGCGATTTGGAGAAGGTAAATCAAGAGGTCCGTCATTTTCACGGTTCAGGAGAGATCATTGATGGCAGATGAACAGTTTTTGATATTTGGCGGGATGGAAAAGGAAAACGCTCCAGAATGTGAAAATAGCGCGGAGTCGGGAAAAGATTTGGGATTGGCGAAGATGCCGCCGGTTAGCGTTGCTCCGGATTCAGGCGCAATGTCGCCGGCTGGAGAGAAAGAGCGTATTGACGCGGAAAGTGAAAACGCGGGGGATCGTGGTGATGACGGAGTTTCGTCCGAGACCGGGTTGAATGCTGAAGAGGTCGTTTCTGGTAAGAAATCGGATAGTCCGGGTTGGAGATTTGAAGGAAGTTTAAGAGGTAAACGGGTTTTTGTTATTGACGCGTATGGTCTGATTTACCAGGTATTTCACGCGCTGCCGCCGATGTTTGGGCAAGGCGGTGAGATGGTGAACGCGGTATTTGGATTTGTTCGCGATTTGTTTTTGATTTTGGAGCATCAAAAACCGGATCTTCTTTTCTGCGCGTTTGATCTTCACGCGCCAACGTTTCGTTCAAAGATGTTTTCGGAGTATAAAGCGACACGTGAAAAGATGCCGGAGGAACTGATTGGGCAGATTCCGCGAGTTCGCGAGATACTTGAGGAACTTCGTGTTCCGGTATTGTCTCTTGAAGGTTTTGAGGCGGATGATATTCTGGCGACCGCGGCACAGCGGACGACGGAATTGGGAGGCGAATGTGTCCTGGTCACGAGCGATAAAGATTCGCGGCAGCTTATTTCGGAGCAGGTATCGATTTTCAGTTTGAGGAGGAACATTTATCTTGATCGGGCATTTCTTGAATCTGACTGGGGGATTCTTCCGGAGCAGGTGGTTGACTACCAGGCGCTGGTTGGTGATTCGTCGGACAATGTTCCGGGAATCGCGTTGATAGGTCCGAAAATGGCCAAGGAGCTTCTCGCACGATTTGGAACGCTTGAGGAGATTTTGAAGCCGGAGAATTTGGAGCTTTTTTTTGGTCCCAAGCCGACAAAAAAGAAGGAAAATCTGCTTAACGGACGTGAGACTGCGCTGCTTTGTCAGGCTTTGGTGCGTCTTGATCGGAATGTTCCGATTGATATTGACTGGGAATGTGGCGATACGTCGCGTTTTGATTTTCATGCTGTGCGTCCTCTTTTTGAACAGTATGGATTTCGCACACTTCTTCAGAAAGCGGAGCTTTTGGGACGATTGTCCAATGCGGAGTCAGATTCGTCCCAGTGGTTTTTTGGTTCGGGAACGCAAAATCAGAAAGAGAAGGAACTCGTGGAGCTTCCCAGCGTATTTGAGGATTCGGTTCAGAGTCGAGCGGAGTTGCCGTTTTTTGAAGGACGATTTGAATTGAAGGAGGGAAAATTCCCGAGTGATGAACAAATCCTGATTTTACCTCCAGCACTTTTCAAAGAAGAAACGTTTCTGAAAAAAAGTGTAGTTTCGGAAATTCGCGGTGCGGGTCAAATGGACCTTTTTGGAGTATTTTCAGAGGATGAGGAGTCGTGCGGAATTGGGGAAGAGCAGGGAGGTGTTGGTGAGTTCCTTAAGAGAAATCGGGCAAAGCTTGAAAGTTCGGAGATTATTAAAATTGGTTTTGACATAAAACGGCTTGAAAACCGTTTGCGTCAATTGGGAGCGGTACTTCGCGGTCCGAGGTTTGACGTGATGCTTGCCGCGTATATTTTCCAGCCGGATGGGAGTCATGGCTCATTGAAAGAGCTGGTGGAAGCGTTTCCAGAGGCATTCATGGCGAAAGAGGTCATGGAGGCTGTTCGGGAGGCGGAGGCAGAGATTGCGCGGGAGAAAAAAGATTGGGAAAGCCAGTTTGCCGGAAGTGAAAAGGGGAAAAGAGGGAAAAAGGAGAAGGAGCCGGTTTGGCTGGAGGCGGTAGATTTTGAGAATGTTCAACGATTGTTTCTGCGGGAGCTTTTTGTGATTTTGACGGAGAAGCTGCGTAAGGAACATCTTGATTCGGTCTGTTTTGGCCTGGAGTTTCCACTGACGGAAGTTCTCGCGGAGATGGAGCGATGGGGAATTTATGTCAGAAAGGAGCGTTTGAGAGAAATTTCAGAGCAGTTCAGGAACCGGATAGAAAAATTGCGTGATGAACTTTACGCGCTGATTGGCTTAGGAGAGGAAACTTCGAAAGGGGAAACGGAACTGAATCTGAATTCTCCAAAGCAGCTTCAGAAAGTGCTTTTCGAGACATTGAATCTTCCTGTTCTGCACCGGACGAAAACGGGGCCAAGTACGGATGCTCAAACGCTTGAAGAGCTGGCGGCGCAGCATCCGTTTCCGGCAAAACTGCTTGAGTATCGCCAGATGATGAAACTTCAAAGCACGTACGTTGAGGCACTTCCGAAGCTGATTGGTGAAGACGGGAGGATCCATACCTCATTTAATCAGGCGGTAACGGCGACTGGCCGGTTAAGCTCGAGCGATCCGAATCTCCAGAATATTCCGGTCCGAACGGCGGAAGGAAAGATGATTCGCAGTGCTTTTGTTCCGGAAAAGCCAGACTGGATGTTTGTTTCGGCAGACTATAGTCAGATTGAGCTTCGAGTTTTGGCTCATTATTGCGGAGATCGGAATCTTCAGGAGGCTTTTCAGAATGGGGAGGATATTCATACTCGGGTTGCTGGTCAAATTTACGGAGTTCCGCTTGAGCAAGTGACATCATCCATGCGCCGTGTCGCGAAAACCGTGAATTTTGGAATTATTTACGGTCAGTCTGCATTTGGCCTGGCGGCCCAGCTGAAGATTCCTCATGATGAGGCGCGGACGTTTATTCAGACGTATTTTACCCAGTTTCCTTCGATAGAGCTTTTGCTTGACGCGATTCTGGATTATGCTCTGGTTCATGGCAGCATTTCGACGCTTTTCGGACGTCGTCGTTTGATTCAGGGGATTCGTAAAACGCGCAAAGGGCAATTGAATCAGGCGGAACGGACTGCGGTTAATACGGTGATTCAGGGATCTGCCGCGGATTTGATCAAACTGGCGATGCTTAGGGTTTCGGAACGGTTGCGCCGGGAAGAGCTTTCCGCGCGGCTTCTGCTTCAGATTCATGACGAACTGCTTCTTGAGTGTCCGCGGGAAGAGGCTGAATTGGTGGGGCGGGTTCTTCAGGAAGAAATGACTTCCGCGTGGAAGCTGAGTGTTCCTCTGAAAGTTGATCTGTCAGTAGGAAACGCGTGGGAATGAGAGAACGACACGCGAGAAAGAAAAAGCGGCCGGTGACGGCCGCTGGAGAATGATTTGGGAGAGTGTCCCGGCAAGGTAAAATTACGGGAATTTTCGGGAGGCGATAAAATTCCCGAAAAATTGGGGTCAGTCAAGAAAAGCGTCCGGTATCCCTTCGCGGATCATGCGGATTTTTTCCGGCGTGTAAACGTCCGTAACGTAAGTAATGCCCTTGCTGATGAGAGATTCGACTTCCATTTTGAATCCATGCTTAAGCATTTTCGCGATTTCATCCTGCCATTCCTTTTTGTCGGAAAACCACGGGTACTCGGAAATTTGCTTTGCCCGTTTTCGGTCATTGTCATTTAGCGCGATGGTGACGCTTGGCGAGAGGCCGCAAAGTTCGTAATCGTCAGATCGAATTCCGATGAATTTCGCGGCGGGGACGGCCATTCTTCGTGACTCAAACGCGAGATTGATGGAGCCCTGCTTGATGACAGAGTAAATGTAGTATCCCCACGGGTCATTATCCAAAAGGCAGTAAACGGGCAGTTTCAGCTCGTTGTTCAGGCGATAAAGAAGGCGGCGCACACCACGCGAAGGCTGCCCTCCGCCGTGCGTCAGAATGCAGTTGTTCTTTTTCCAGAATTTGTCTTCGTTGAATCTCTGCCAGACAGTATCTTTTTCGACATGAAGCACAAAATCCGCTTTGCACAGTTTCGGATCAAGCGTGATTACTTCCGGTTCAACGATGGAGGGAATGCCGTAGCCGCCGGAGCCCATTCTTGAACAGTCGATTCGGTCGCCCCGATCAATGATTGTGATGTTTCCGACCATGTCGCCGCGTTTTTGCGCGTAAAGATGAAGCTCTTCACGCAGAGTAGAGAGAATGACCTCGAGATCTTCAATAATCGGGTCGCTTTCAGACTGATCGTTGAAAGTTTCTTCCTTCACGCCCTTTATCGTGTGCTTTGCCTGGTAGTACATTCCACGAATGCTGAGGGTTTTTCCCTGGTGGATGAGCTGATTCGCGCCCTCCGCAATGAGCAGTGTCTGCATGAAACTGCGAGCCTGGGAGAGATTGAAAAGAGTACGCGAGGTAGTCTTCTCGCCCATTTCAATGATTCGGTCCAGCTCGTTGAACCAGACATTCGAAAGAGAACGGGAAGGGATCTGAATCAGCGGATCTTCACGTTCCTCAGCGCTCATCGCCACGGTGCCGGCCAGAGTCTTGATCCGGTCGACCGTACGAGCGTCTTTTTCATTAAGTTTTTTGACTTTCGTTGGCTTGGCATCCATCAGCATGGCTGGATTTGCCGGTGCTGATTTCGGGGTGGAGGAGGTGCGTTTTTTGGCCATGGCGGTTTCTGGAAAAGGTGAACGTAACGGCCGAATGAATAGTGGACGTTACGCGAAAAGGATGTGACCGACACATAAAACGATCCGAAAATATTCAGTGAATTTTCCAAAACTCAATTTCCGGAAAACAGATAAACCTGATTTCTGAAGGTGCTGGGGGAAGTTTCACGTATTTTCAAAAACGCGGAACTTTCGGGCTTCGCAAAATTCAAAATACTTTTTCTCTTTCTTTCCCTTATTTTGATGAAAATCAAATTTTGCCGGTTCCTTAAGCGTTCTGAAGATATTGAACGTTTCGGAAAGAGAGTCGCGCTGAATATTGCTCTTTCAAACCAGATCTCCCAAATTATACCATATTTTAAAAAACTTTCAAGAGAGTGGAAAAAAAGAAAAATTGCTCTTGCGTTCATGGTGAAAATTTGTTAAAGTATGGTATCGAAAGAATTAATCATAAATTCAAGGAAATACTTTCATGACTCCTTCAACAGAACACTCCAATTCGTCACGCCGTAATTTTTTTCTTTGGGGATTACTTGCCGTGGTATGCGTTACGCTTTCCGGCTGCGCCCACGCGCTGGGAGTACTCGCGGTTGCTATTCAAGGAGATGACGTGGATCCTCCGTGCATGGTGATGGAAGGTAAGGTTTGTGTCGTGGTTCGTCCGCGCGCTTCGACTTCCTATCAATACGGAGATGTCGCGGTGACTCTGGCAAAGGCTCTCAACACCAAATTGACTCTGGGCGTTAAAAAGTTCAGAAAGAAAAAGAAGCGTGAAAGCATTACTTTTATTCCGC
Source organism: Thermoguttaceae bacterium (assembly GCA_017408405.1). Classification (GTDB taxonomy): domain Bacteria; phylum Planctomycetota; class Planctomycetia; order Pirellulales; family Thermoguttaceae; genus RGIG3701. The sequence goes on along the minus strand of JAFQUP010000195.1, from coordinate 53,037 downwards.
AGGATGAGGTTGAGAAGTACTGTGACGGCATGGAAGCGGAAAGTGATTTCGTTGAAATTGGGAAGGCGGTTGGTGCGGACCAGGTGATTGCCGTGGATCTTCTCGCGTTTAATCATATTGCCGGAACGAATGTCTGGCAAGGGCATGCCGACATGAACGTCCAGTTGATTGACGTAAAAACCGGCGACGTGCTCTATCAGCCGGAAGCACTCCCGGAATACGTTTATCCGCGAAATCATCCTGTCTCTTCTTCCGACCAGAATGAGTGGAATTTTCAGCGCGAGTACATTTTGCGGCTTGGTAATTATCTGAGTAAGCAGTTTGTTCCGTATGATCGAACGGACCTTGATCTTTAACGGTTGGGGAATTGGTGATTAACGAGTGGATTTTGGGAATGAAGCGGATTCATTCCCATTTTTTTGAGTTTGTCTGGGGTTTTGCCCGGATTTTTTGGAGATTTGGGGATTTAATCGGCGGGAACAGTCGGCGTTTCAACCACGAAGGAAAAAAGTATGGGAGTTTGGCATTTTCGGATTTTTTTTCTGTTTTGGGTTTTGAGTGCCGTGAATTTCAACAGTCTGAATGGGGAAGAGACGAAAAAGGTTCTTGAAGTCGGTCCAGGAAGAACTTTTGAGAGGATTGAAGACGCGGTCGCGTCGGCGGAGCCGGGGGCGGAGATCGTGGTTTATCCGAAAAAAAAGAATGAATCCTATGAGCGGGTTTGCCTTTTGGTGAAGACTCCAAATCTTACGATTCGAGCGGCAGATTCCAAGCGACCGGTTGTTCTGGACGGTAAAGGAGTTGAGTACTCAGGCGCGGGGAGCGTTCCGCGGGCCATTGTTCAGTTCAATGCGGAAGGAAGCGGCGGAAAGCTGATTGGATTTGTCCTTCAGAACGCGCACAATCAGTCTTTTAATGCGGCTGGAGTTCGGATTTCCCAAGCGAATGATGTTACGATCTCCCGTTGCCGTATTCGGGCAAACGATATGGGAATCATGAGTGATGGGAGCGCGGTTCAAAAAACGGGGATGAATCAGAAAATTGAGAGATGCGAGATTTCTGAGAATGGGGCATTGGAAGACGCGGGATTCAATCATAATCTCTATCTTGGAGGAACGAGCGCGGTCGTCACGCGGTGCGAAATATCGAAAGCGCTGACGGGACATAATTTGAAGAGCAGGGTTCACCGTCTGACTGTTTCTGACTGTTTCATTCATCACGCCGCTAATCGCGAGTTGGACATTGTTGATTCAAAAGAAAATACGGATCAGCCGGGAAGCGATGCGCTGCTTGAGGGCAATCGGATAATCAAAAATCCGAATTGTTCTGGGAACAAAAACGTTATTCATTTCGGCAGTGACCAGGGCGTTCGGCATGATGGGACGCTGACGCTGCGAAAAAATTCCATCGTTACCCCTTTTTCATCTCCGGTGATTGATATGAGTGAAGGAAATGGCGTGATTCTTCAGAAAAATTTTATTTCAGACGGCGGGTCGGGAGCAAACGCTCAGATCGTTAATAGACGGACTGAAAATGAACTTTCAATTCGTCTGAACGGCAATCGTTTTCCCGCGCACTTTCAACTTCCATGAAAGTATGGCTGAACTTGAGTTTTTATTTGGCGGGGAATTCGGGTTAAAGTCAGCTTGAGTTCAAACGGGCGGGGAGAAAATGAAAAATCCGATATTTGTTTTAATTCTTTTTTGGATCAGTATTTCAAGTTTGCCGTTAGGAGTTTTGGGCGAAAACGCGGTGGAATTTTCATCGCGGGAAAGTATTCAGCTTGAAGAAAACGACGGAACCTGGTACGCGTTTATCGCGGCAGTGAGTGACTACGATGAGGCGGTTGATCTTTCGTGCGCGCTTCAGGATGCTCATGATTTGAAATCCCGTTTTTTGCAAATGGGATTTGAGGAGCGAAACATCACGTTTTTGGTATCGGAATCCGATGCTTCGCATCTTCCAACGCGGAAAAAGATTCTTTCACGCTACGCGAATTTTCTCTCCCGGTTGAAGCAAGGCGATCACGCCGTCGTCTATTTGTGCGGGCATGGAATTCAGATTCCGGGAAAGAAAGGGTCCTGGTTCTGCCCAATGGATGCGGAGTCGGAAGCGTTGGACGAAACGACAATTTCAATTGACGAAATGTTAGCGGGGTTAGGTGAGTCGAAGGCGGATTTCTGCTGGATGATAGTGGACGCTTGCCGCAATAATCAGTCAGCTGGAACATCCGGAATATTCAAGGATCGCGCTTTCGGGGTGAAAAGTCTTGGTGAGTTGCCAGAACCGCCAGAAAATGTGATTTTGATGCAGAGCTGCCAGCCGGGAAGTATTTCTTATGAATCACCGAATCTTGCGAATGGGATTTTCACTTACTGTCTTCTTGAGGCGCTTTCCATGAAATCAGACGTGGATGAGGATGGGGAGGTTACCTTTACCGAAATTCAGAAATACGTTACGGAGCAAACGGCGTCTTTGGCTGATTATTATGTCGGAAAAATCCAGTTTCCCCAAGTTTCCGGGAAGATCACTGATTTGGTTCTTTTGAGAGACCTGAACTATCCAAAGGCGGAAACGCTTATTGAAGAAGCCCGAAAAAAAGCGGGAAACGAAGAATTTACCGCGGCACTGGAGCTTGCGAAAGAAGCGTGCGTACTTTGCCCCAGGAATCGGAAGTTTCGGGTGCTTAAGGAAAAATACGAATCGCGATTGGCGGTGCGGGAACACAAAACTGTGTTTCCAGATGGTGACAAAACGCTTCAGGAGATTTGCGATGGGATGCCGGACGGCGGCACGGTTACGATCCTCAAGGGAAAACATTTTATTCCAGAAACAGTTGTCACTCGCGGAAAGATTACGTTCCGCGGAGAGGGGGGAAATCCGGAATATGTTATTTTGCGCGGAGGAACGAAGAATGTTTTGCGTATTGAGGACGGTTTTGCCGAGCTTAAGGATCTGACGATTCGAAATGAAGGGGATTGCTTTGATCTTTCACCAGAAGAGCTTGAAAAAGAAACAGAGGAGGAAGAAAAACAGAGAAATCATCAGGAGAATCTGTTTTCTGCCATTTGGATTAAATCTCCCATGGCGGTTCTTGAAAATTGCGTTCTCATTTCGGAAAAAGCCTGCGGCGCCGTCATTTCCCAAAAAGACTCCGCTCCGGTTTTTATTCGCTGTCTGGTGAAAAACTGCGGCGGTAACGGAATTCTGGTTGAGAGTGGAGCGAAAGGAGTGTTTCGGGAATGCCGCGTTACTGGAAGCCGCTGGTCGGGATTTGTGGTTTGCGGTACCGGAACCGCTCCAGTCGTTGAGAAATGCTGCGTTGAGAAAGGAAAAGACGGCGGGTTTTATGTCCTTGAAGGAGCTGGTGGAAAATTTACGGACTGTGAAAGTCGGGAAAATGTTGGAATAGGGTTCATTTTGGAAGATCCGGGAACGGATCCGCTGGTTGAAAACTGCCGGATTATCGGGAATCACGACATGGGAATTTTTGTGGCCGGCGGAAGCTCTGGAAGATTTATCAACTGCCAGGTCCTAAGAAATACCGAATTGGGACTAGGTGTCGCTCATGCGAAGTCAAGCCCTTTTTTTCAAAACTGTCGGTTCAAAGATGGAGAGTCGATGGGAATTATTCTTTATGAAACGAAGGGAACCAGGTTTGAAATGTGTGAAAGCAATGGAAACCTGTTGGGCGGAATTGGGGTTTTTGGCGGGGCGGAATCCTCGTTTAACGACTGTGAAATTCGTGGAAATGACCGCGATGGTCTGGTGGTTGGAGAGGAAGGAACGAAACCCGTGTTTGAAAATTGCCGTTTTCTTGGAAATCAGGGCGGAATTTATCTTCAAAAAGGTGCTGGCGGCGAGTTCATAAATTGCGAGGCAGAAAGAAATCGGGAGTTTGGAATTTATTTGACTGGATCAGGAACAGCGCCAAAGATTGAAAAAAGCCGTTTCGTTAATACGGTTGAAGGATGCGGAGTACTTATCCAAAATGAAGCAGGTGGAATTTTTACTGACTGTGAGATTTCAGGCAATGCCGGGGCGGGAATCCAGGTGGAAGACGGAACGCCAGTTTTCAGAAAAAATGTTCTTTCTGAAAATGGCTTGTCTTACTGGGAGCGTTTGGATTGGAGGATTCTTGGAGGTGAGCCGTTACTTGAGGAAAACGTTCCGGATGGACTTGAGGAACTTCAGCTGCTGAAGGAAAAGGAAGAAAAAGAACGTCAAAGAAAAGAAGAACTGCGCGCGAGAGAAGAACTTAAGCGCGCTGAAACCGCGATGGGGATAAATACTGAAAATATCAATCCCGGCAAGGATGACTGGGAAACCCGAAAGAGGAGTTCTCCTCAAAAAATTGGGAATGAAAGACCTCAAAACCTGTGAGGAAATCCTGGAGAGGACATTGGGGTGAATCAAAGAAAATTTTTAATCGGATAAATGATTTCCGGGGAGTTTCGAGGGATAATTTTTTGTGGAATTCTGGAAAACGGAAGAGCGAATTCCGCTTGGTCAGGTCAAATTTTTTTGCAAAACGCCTTGGGAATATGATAAAACACTTTATCGCCGCCACAATGTTTCCTTCGGTTAAAAATACGTTTGTTCGCGATTTTCTCCGAAAAAGTGTGAACACGTCCTAAAATTTATCTCTATTTTTGTATTGACAGACCAAAAGTAAATAAATATAATGCCAAGTATTATTGGATTTGCATTTATTAAATCAATGCTGGAGAATATTTACAATGTTTTGGAACTCGCATAAATGCTGCCTCTGTGGTAAAGAGACATCCTGGGCATGGCCTTGTGGTATGAATACATATATTTGCAATACTTGTAAAGGGCATATTGGATGTAATGCGCTGCCTGCCTCACAGGAATTAATGCACAAACGTGTGAGTGCCTTACTTTCGGAGCGTAAAACAGGAAAAAGACACGCGGATACTTTCGAGGTTTCCTGGGCATATCCGGCTTTGAAACGCAGAATTGAAATTGACGAGGTGCGCAGAAAATTTCAGATCAATCAAAAGCCACTCCTTTATAACTTTTCCGATTTGGCAGATGTGGAAATCGTATATCACGAACACTCTAAAAGCCGCGAAATGTTCGCATCTATATTGGATACCCGGAAGATAGACACGATATTGGAAGCGATCTCTGTTAAAATTACCTTCCAACATTTTGGAATGGAGCCTGTTTATATTCGTTTCAACTGTTGGAATAGCAGAAAAAATTCCTCATTATGCCAGGATACGCTGAAAAAAGCCGATCAGATCGTTTCTGCGTTGAAATGTATCAAGCAAAAGGCAGGTGAAGAGGTTACAAATGTAATTTATGAACCTGAAAATAATGCAGTATCACCACATACTTTGTCTGAAGAAGTTGAACCACAGAAATCAGTCTCCTCAAATATAGAATTTAAAAAATCCGAACCAGTATCGGAATCGGAGTTTAAAGACGTTCCTAAAATACTTTTAGGATGCGGGGGACTACTGTTTATAATGATGATTATCGGTGCGTTGTCAGGTAAACCGGAAAAAAATGATTCTCCAAGCCCTCGCCAGTCGGCGGTATGCCATTCTGAAAATTCATTTGGCAGGCAACCGGTTCTTTTAAATGTAAGTGAATTTAATTTAATCTCAAAAACTACATTGGAACAGAAATTAGGCGCGCCGTTGGATGTTGAACATTGGAATTATAAGATCGCATCATATTCCTATCCGACAGTCACCTATACCTATAAAATAAAAAATCTGCGATGGGAATTTATGATAATATATGATCAAGTGATCCGAGCCAGCTGTTACGGCAGTGATGTGCCGCCTGAGAGGTTAGGGGTATATGATACATCAAATTTATTTTCATTGTTTGGGATCGAACCAGTTTCGGATATGAAAACTGTAGTTGAGAATGCAATGTGTGAACGTTACCGTGACGTTGCTGCCGGAATCGATGAGTTTTGGGTAACTCACAGTGACGATGACGAGCTGTTTATGGTTGCGAAAATTACGTTTGACCGGCGTTTTTTTGCAGGGACTTATGTTCCTGCGCCGCAAACGGAAACCGAAGAACCAACGGATTATATTGTTGTTGAGGAAAATCCGGTTCCCTCAAGTTCTGACGAAATTACAGATTTTCAGGTAATAGAGACCGTTCCTCCTGAAAATGACACTGAACAGCAAGCTGCACACTTCGTAAAACTAGGGCGTACGGCCTTACAAAAAGGAGACTTGCAAGAGGCGGAACGCTGGGCTAATTTGGCACAGTCGTTCAACGTTATATTTGATTCTGGTGAAGATACGCCGGAAAAACTGCTTGCGGATATTAAAGAGATCTTGGCCGCAGTCAGTGAAGACACTCCGGAAGTATCTGACAAGAATCCCGTTTATAGCCCGTCTTCCGCATATGATCTCACTGGTATAAAGGATCAGCAAGAGGAATATCCCGTTTATGATCCTACCGCAAATTTTGAGAGTGTTCGGAATGCGAATATAGGTACAATATCCACGAATATGGATCCGGCAGATCCTAAGGTCATTGGAGAGCGCAATCTTTTGATCGTTGATGCCCGTATCGCTCTTTCGAAAGGCGATATTGCAAAAGCAATTCTGCTCGCAAATCAGGCTGGCGCGATGAACATTCTGTACAATACGGATGACGACACGCATGAGAACGTTCTGAAGCACATTGAAAATTTCACAATAACGCTGAATCGTCTGAACGCTGAAGGGCAGACGGAAGAAGTGCGCCGAATGATGGCGAAGACTCTGCTTGAGCAGGCTCAAGCACTTTTGGTGTGGGGCAAGCTCGATGAGGCGGCAAATCTGGCGATGGCGGCTCAGAATCTTGGAATTCAGTACTATCACTACGAGGTACAGCCGAAAGATGTCCTTGTCCGTATTGAAAACGCGAAGAATCAGAGTGAAGACCGGGAAACTGCTTCGGAAATTGCGGCAATACAGGAAACTGTGGCAATACCGGAAACTGTGGCAGTGCCGGGAACAGCTGTAGTGCCGGAAGCTGTGGCAGTGCCGGCAGGACGAACAGGTATGGAGATTTCTGACAGTATTAGTGGGAATAGTAAAAATATCCCATTTGTGCCGCGAAATTTTGGAAATATGCGTAATGAATTGTGCAGCTTCTTCCAACAGGTAAATTTTCCTTACGAGCAGTTTGATTTGGTAATTCAAATCAATGAGATCATTCATAAAGAAATAGATGGAAAAGTTCTGCTGCAAATTCCCTATTACGCGAAACCAAACGAAAAACACCGTCTTTTCATGAAAGAGCTTAAAAATTTGGCGGCAGAACGTACCAATCCTGTGAATAGTGTGTATGATTACCGAGATTATGGATCGATCCGTGATATGGTTTGTCTTGACTTGGGAGATTCTGCCTGGGAATTGCCGTTGAATTGTCAGGATCTGCTTCTTGCTCATGCATTGCTGATTATGAAGTGTTCATTGAAAATATTGAATGCCGAGAATCAGGTAATCGGAGAATGGAAACTGCCGATATTTCGTTCGGGGATGATGGATAATGAATTGCGTATCAATTATTCCTGCCGTACATTTCCAGATCCGAACATAAAAGGTATATTACAGCATAACAGGGCGCTTACTGAGAAAATTTATTATTCGCAAAGCTCATTACTGCTGAAGGATCCCATAAATATCCAGCACATTGGGACTCCGTATGCAGAAAAAGATATGTATTATTTTTCAATGGACATTGAGTACATTCCCAGGCCGGAATATTTCACAATCGCGGTTTCGCCGGAGGTATATCAGCAAATTCGCTTTTTCAGGTGTGAAATAATCAGTGAAAACCCTGAAATGGAAATGGTTTACAGACGAGTGCCGGGTGAGAAAAAGGAAGTCTCTTATTCATATTCGGTCGATAAGGAGAGCGCGGGTAGTATTTCAGAAAAACGGAATGGTCCGGTGGCTGGAGTCAGGAATTTCTTTAGACTCGAAAACTAGCGCGTGTTCACGCGAAATAAAAATTTGAGTTAAATTTCCGATAACGATAACATTTTGGAGTTAACGAAAAACAATTCCAAAAACGGTCTGCAAAGCATCGGTAAGGTCCGAGGCGGTTAAAACACCAAAATCCACGCGCGATCGAATCACAAAAGGCCTTGGGAATACGATAAAATACGTTATCGCTGGCGCAATGTTTCCTTTGGTTAGAGTGCTTGTTCGCGATTTTCTCCGAAAAAGTGTGAATACGGCCTAAAAAACGTATTTCAGCATTGGTTCAGGAAGAAAGAAAATTTTTGGGGCAGGCTATTGACGAAATGCGGTATTTCTGCTAAAATCCATTGGTGAGAGGCTTCCTGATGGAAATTCGCGGGAGCTTCGTTTACCGTGATTTGTTTTTCGCGGATATTTTGTTTTTCTTCCTTCCTGCCAGAAAAGAGTCTTTATGAAAAATAAAATTGAAAAAATAGAAAAAAATCTTATTGACGGTCCTGTTTCCCGGCGTGAAATGCTTCTCCGAAGCGGAATCTTCGGTGGGATGATCCTTTCCTCTGTTGGGCTAAAGGCGCAGGATAAATCCGTACTGAAGGCGAAAATTCTTGAAAATGTCATGATCAACCCCGTGCGTCCGAATCAGTACCAGGGCTGGCCAACCATTGCGAAGCTGCCGAACGGTGATTTAGCCGTGGTCGTCTCCGGGGGACGGGAGCAGCATGTCTGTCCTTTTGGGCGCGTGCTTTTTTTCCGTTCATCGGACGGCGGAAAAACATGGTCCAAAGGTGAAACCATCCTCGACCATCCGGCAGATGATCGAGACGCGGGCATTTGCGTGACTGCCAAAGGAACGATTTTAGTCACGACTTTTACTTCTTTCGCGTATTTACCCGCTTTGGAGAATGAACGAAAACTTCGCGCGGCAGGAAAAGGAACGTGGAGCGAGGAGCGCTTTGCCCGTTGGAGTGAAGCGCACAAACCGTTTGAGACTCCTGAAGCGCGAAAGAAAGAACTCGGCTGCTGGATGATTCGTTCCGAAGATGGCGGGAAAACGTGGTCTGAACGTTACGCGTCGATCGTGAATTCTCCTCATGGGCCGATTCAGCTGAAAGACGGACGGCTGCTTTATCCAGGGATTAAACTCTGGGAAAATCCGCGATCTGTCGGCATTGCTGAATCGCTTGATGATGGAAAAACATGGCATTGGGTTACGGAGCTGGAAGCGGCTGAAGGGGAAACTCTCAGCCGGTATCATGAACTTCACGGAGTCGAAACAGATAGCGGAAGGATTGTCATTCAAGTCCGAAGTCACGCTCCAACCAGCAATCAGGAAACGCTTCAAACGGAATCAGAAGATGGAGGCCGAACCTGGTCGCGCGTCCATAAAATCGGCGTTTGGGGGATTCCTTCCCACCTGATGAAGCTGTCGGACGGCAGACTGCTCATGACTTACGGTTACCGCCGGGAACCTTTTGGGAATTTGGCTCGAATAAGCCGGGATGATGGACGCACGTGGTCGGACCCTTTCCGATTGAGTCAGTGCCCTCCGTGCGATCTAGGCTATCCGGCTACGGTTCAGTGCGAGGATGGAAAACTCGTTTCTGTCTGGTACGAAGCGGGAAACCTTAAATCCGCGATTTGGGAAATAGAATGAGTCAAATGAGATAAAAACTGAAAATGGTTTATGAATCATGAGTCATGAATAATTGAAAGGAGCTTCCAAAAACTGCTTTCCAGTGAAAGAATGAGAGTGTTTTGAGTTTTTGGAGGTTACCTAAAAACAGGCTGTTTCGTAATGAAAGATGAAAGTACGCTATTTTTTCATGGCTGAAACTTCTTTGGCAAAATTCATGGTTCATGATTTATTCTTAATTTTTTGTGTTTTTTGTCGGATTTTCTGATTATTCAGGTTTTCTTTTCAAAATTCATTCTCGCGCGGCTGAAAAAGGCGAAAGTCCGCTTAAGGTTTCGATGGAATGAGGCCGAAAAAATGAAGATAGGTAAAATTCCAGACGTGCAGTGCGTACCGAAAGGTTAAGAAATGACTCAATTCATCGATAGAAAGCTTTTTCCGCTTCTGATTTTCATTTTCTGTGTTTCCGGCTCGGTATTCGGGCGAGAAATTTACGTAGATAATATGCGCGGAAACGATGCTTTTCTTGGTTTTACGCAGCGCGCCGGGAGTGAGAATGGTCCCGTTCGCACTATTTCACGCGCTATCGCTTTGGCCAGCCGCGGGGACACGATCATTCTCGCGAACAATCCGGAGCCTTATCGGGAGAGCGTTCTGATTTCCGGCGAGAAAGTCAGTGGGATTCCTGGCTATCCATTGCGTATTCATGGAAACGGAGCGACGCTGGATGGGGCTGTTGAGGTTTCGCCGAATTACTGGAAATCGCTTGGGAGAAATGGAATCTTTTTTTATCGTCCGGAGTTTACGGCTCATCAGAATCTTTTCTATCGTGGAAAACCAATCAAACGTCTGGATACCTCGAACATCAGTTCGCTTGAGGAACTTCTGAAACTTGATTGGCAGCCAATGACCTGGGCTCTTTACCGTGGTCACGTTTACTTTAAACCGAAAGATGCCGGGATGATTTCTGCGTCGGAACGTTTTCTGCCCTACGATGGTTCGCAAGCCGCGAAGAAACGGGCGTATTCACTCACCGCGCCAGGACTTCGGCACGGCATTTCCCTTTTTCATGTCCATAATATTGAAATTCGCGATTTGACTGTTCAGGGGTTTCAGGAAGACGGCATCGTTGCCAGCGACGCGGCCAGCCAGATTCAGCTTGAAAACATCACCTGCCGCGGAAACGCGCGTTGTGGAATTGCCGTTGGGACCGGCTGTTCTCTTTGGCTGAAAAACTGTGTTTTAGGAAATAATCAGAAGGCGCAGCTGCTCACGGAGGAAGCGTCGCTCGTTTCGCTTTTCGCTACGGATCTCATTTCCTATCCGGCACCGGGTTGGGTGGATCAGGGCGGAACGGTTTTTCGAGATAAAAAACGAATCGAAGGCGGACTTGATGAAAAAATTGAGTCTGGGGGAGAGGATGACCCGAACTATTACGGTGACCAGACGGTGGTTGAGGAAACTGAGTTGAAGGAAGAGGAACTCGGCAATGACGATGAAGAGGCCGAAGTAAGTGATGACGATTCCGAGGATTCCAGTCCGTTTGGCGATGACGATGAGGAGAGTGACGAATCAGAAGATTTTGGGGATGATTCAGAGGATTCGGATATGTCTGATGATGGCGGCTTTGATTTTGGCGATGACGATGATGAATCGAACGGTGATGATTCAGAGGAAGATGAATCGGACGATTTTGATGGTGAAGGCGAGAATGAAGAGGATGACGCGGAGGATAAAGAAGATTCCGAAGATGACGGCGGTTTTGACTTCGGCGGTGACGAGGATTCCGAGAATGAAGGTGAGTCCGAGGACTCCGAGGAGGATGGCGGCGGTTTTTCATTTTAACGGAAAGTGGAGAAATTTTTTCAAAAAATGTGAGGAAAAGGCTTCCCCCCCCTTGAAAAATTTTGCGTGTATGCTAAAATCCTATTAATTAAAAGGTTAACCCGATAGTGTAATGGCAACACAAGGGCTTTTGGTGCCCTATTTTGAGGTTCGAGTCCTCATCGGGTTGTTTTGGGTGTTTTTTGAATGGAGCAGTTGGACTTGCTTCAAGTATTTTTTATCAAAACGTCAGATAGCAAATAAAATGAAATCGATCCTCAACAGCACGAATCCGATCCTCATTATCGCCGGCGGGATTGCCGCCATCGCGATTACGGTCGCCCATACCTGCTGAGAGATTCGGTGTGGATTTGTCTCTGGAAAAATCAAAATCCCTTGAATCCGACGGCGGGTTCAAGGGATTTTTTTTGGAAACGTAACCGTTTGATATTTGGACAGCTTGGCCGTGATTCTTCATGAGGCATGAAATTTAGTTGGTGAAATTTTTAGCCGATACGGAATCCGGTCATGTGAAAAAATCCAGTGAGTTGGGAATATCCGAAATTATTTTGACGCAGAAAACACGGAATGACGCGGATTCTCAGGAATCAAAGTTCCTAAAATAACCTGTTGCGAAAAGTGTCTGTGCTTTCCGTGTTCTCTGCGCCAAGAGGGGCTGCGCACATGAAACACATTGAACTTTACGATACGACGCTCCGTGACGGCTCGCAGGCCGAAGGAATTTCTTTTTCTCTTCATGACAAATGTCAGTTGGCAACGCGGCTTGCGGAGCTTGGATTTGATTTTGTCGAAGGCGGTTATCCTGCTTCGAATGATAAAGACCGTGATTTTTTTCTGAGGATGGCAAATGAGTCCAAGGCGGAGGTTCATCAAAAAATCTGTGCGTTTGGCATGACGCGCCGTAAAGGGCTTAAAGCGGATGTGGATGTTGGTCTTCAGGCTCTTCTGGCTGCGCAGGCTCGAACGATTACGATGGTAGGAAAGTCTTCCAGATTTCAGGTGGAAGATATTCTTCGCTGTTCGCGTCAGGAAAATTTGGACATGATTCATGACAGCATCATGTTTCTCAAGGCAGCTGGCCGAGAGGTCTTTTTTGATGCGGAACACGCGTTTGATGGTTTCAAGGCAGATCCGGAATACACGCTGGAATGTCTTCGCGCGGCTGAGGCTGCCGGGGCTTCGAGAATCATACTTTGCGACACAAACGGCGGATCCATGCCGACTGAAATTTACGAAATTGTCCGAAAAATTGTCGCGGGGCTGAATATTCCTGTCGGAATTCACTGCCATAATGACTGCGAGCTGGCGGTGGCCAATTCGTTAGCGGCGGTTGACGCGGGGGCGACGCAGGTTCAGGGGTGCGTTAATGGTTTTGGGGAGCGCTGCGGAAACGCCAATCTGATTTCCATTGCTGCCAATCTTGCTTTGAAAAAGGGATATGATGTCCTGCTTCCCGGCGCGGTTAAGTCGCTGACAGATCTTTCGCGTTACGTCTACGAAATGGTGAATCTTAAAGCTCCTGCCAATCAGCCGTATGTTGGGAAAAGCGCGTTCGCGCATAAAGGCGGAATGCACGTGAGCGCGGTGAATCGAAATTCGGCAAGTTACGAGCACATTCATCCCGCGGAAGTGGGAAATGAACGCCGAATTCTTGTCAGCGAATTGTCCGGAAGGTCGAATATTGTCGCGATGGCAGAAAAACACCACATTCAGAATGACTCTTTACTGATGGAGCGGATTCTGGAAGATGTCGTGGCGCGGGAAAGCATGGGATATTCATACGAAGCGGCTTCCGGCTCTTTTGATCTTCTTGTTCGGAAATGCTCTGGGACGGTCAGGTCTCATTTTGACGTGGAGAAGTACCACGTGAACATGATTGGACGAAACAAAGGGGATGAATCGCGAATCAATACGGAAGCAATCGTGAAACTGCGCGTTGCTGGTGAAACTTTTTATGAAGTCGCGGACGGCGATGGGCCGGTTAACGCTTTGGACTCTGCTTTGAGGAAGGCTCTTATTCCGCATTATCCGTCATTGAAAAAGCTTCAGCTTCTCGACTATAAAGTGCGAGTCATTAACAGTGAGGCGGGGACTGCCGCCGGGGTGCGCGTTATCATTGAAAGCAAAGATGAGACCTCCACCTGGGGGACCGTTGGCGTGAGTGAAAACGTTGTCGAGGCCAGCTGGATTGCCCTGACGGACAGTTTTGAGTACAAACTGTTCAAAGACGGTATTTAACGGGTTTTGAGAATTGATTTTGAGAATGTCTGAAACCGCGCGGTTCTTCTTAAGGCTGAAAGGCCGTTTGAGATATGAACCGCGCGGTTAGTTTGAGGAGTCTGAGTTGATTGGGAAGATTTCATGATTCTTTGGAAGAAACGCCCAATTCCTCAAAAATTTGGGGAATTTATCTGTCTTTGGAAATGAGTGGGTTTCTTTTTTATTTATTTCAGAAGTGAATTTTTTCGAAAATGTTTTGGGGGCAGGGAAATACCTCATTCCCGGTTAGGTGTTGCCGGATGAATTTTACTTTTGTTTCCAGCCGCTGAACTTACTGAAGATTTTTTGCCATAGAGTTTGCGGTTTCTGTACTTGGTGCCTGTGCGAAGGGAGCGGAGGAAGCTCCAAGGCACAGATGAACTCAGTGCATGAATCGAATCTTTCTTCCGGTCGGCATGAAAGGGCACGGCTCAACGCCGCGTTTACCTGCATGGAGAAATTGGGATTTTCCGGGCTGAAAGTTAGCTTTTCGTGACTGATTTTAATGATATTGTGTCCGCGAAAAGGAATGGAGCCATTGAGCATTTCGTAAAGCACCATCGCCAGCGCGTACTGGTCCGTGCGTCCGTTCTGCGGTTCACCCTGCATTTGTTCCGGGGCCATATAGAGTGGAGTGCCGGAAGAAGAACGCGACATGGTGTCGGTACGGGTAACCGTCGTCATTTCAGGTGAGAAGTTTTCAACGTGGACTCGTGCCGCGATTCCGAAATCAATCAAAACCGGGATGAATTCCGTGCCGGTTCTCATGAACATCAGATTTTGCGGTTTGACATCTCGATGAATGATTCCCGCGCTGTGCGCGTAATCCAGAGCCTTGGCGATTGGACGAAGTATCGGGAGTATTGTTTTGAGGGAAATCCCATTTTGGTAATTCGGCTGCGTTTTGAACCAATCTTCAAGTGTTCCGCAGTCTGCGAATTTCATAACCAGAAAATCACCGAAAATTGGATCCGCGAAACGACCGATCAACGGACAGATATTTCGGTGATTCAAATCTTTTGTCAGATCAAATACGCGCCGAACTTCCTGGATGGCTCTTTCCTTGCCGCGAAGTTCACGGCTGAGCAATTTGCAGACAACTCGCTGAACTGATTCTCCGCGCACGAGTTCATCTGCCAGCCAGGTTTGTCCCATGCCTCCTTCACCAAGTTTTTTTACCAGGCGATAATTTTGATTTTTTCCAAGACAGTATCCTCGGCACAGTCTCTGGAATTGTGCCGAATCGTAGTTTACTTCACACGGAAGAAGTGAGTCCAGTGAGTAAATATATTCGCCGGTTGAAGTAAAATTTGAAGTACTCATTGAATAATTCTGGAAAAACCAAAAAAAACACGCGATTTTTCATAGTATATCTGATATTGGTGAAATTTTCAAGGGGGGGATAAGAAATTTCAAATAATTTCCAGCCAGAAAAAATTCAGTTGAGTTTAAAACCGGGACATATAGGCGTTTTAAGTGATTTGGAGAAGCGTGCGAATGAAATTCGGCGATTATTTGTCAGTCGGCCGCAACTCGGAGGAATTTCTAAAAACTTAAATTTTAGAAAAACGGATGACTTTAATTTTTACCCGTTTCCCAAAGTTCCACATGTTTTGAATACACGAAATTCCTGAATCGCGGAGTCTTTCAAAAATTTGAAACGCTTTCGTTTTTCTCACTGGCGGGCAGTTTCGGAAAGTCCTTTACCAATTTTCAGAAATGGAAATTGGGTATGACTTTTAAAGAACCTGGAGAGCGCAGAGGACATGGCAAATGCTGCCTCCGAGAACAAAAAAATGCCAAATCACGTGCATCCATGGGAATTTTTGCATTGCGTAGAAAAAAAATCCTACCGTGTAGGTGATTCCACCGGCTAAAAGCAGGCCAAACGGAATAGAAGGAAGGGTTTCCGCGATAATGGAATACTGAGAAATGGCTAGCCAGCCCATCAAAAGATAAAGCACGAGTGAAATTTTATGGGCCGCGTTACCCCAAAGAATCTGACCGAGGATACCGATTGCCGCTAAACTCCAGACGCTCCAGAACATCCAGGGGCCAATTCGTCCGCTGAAAATTGAAAGACAAAATACGGAGTAGCTGCCGGCGATTAGAATAAAAATCGCCGCATGATCCAGCTGCTGAAAAATATCGCGTACTTTTCCAGAGGGGAGCGCGTGATAGAGAGTGCTCATTAAATAAAGAAAAATCAGGGAAACGCCGAACAGAACGGAACCGAGAGCGGAGGAAAAATCATCGGATCGGAGTAAAAGAAGCACGAGTGCCGCGGCGGAAAGGATGGTGCCGATTCCGTGTGAAACAGAATTCATTAATTCTTCAGCGAATGAGGGACTAACGGTATTCCGTGATGAATTTTTGGGAGAGGAAACAATATCCTGCGTATGATTCATTGAAATCTCCTTGAGAGAATTGGCGGAAATTTTGATGGAGACCGCCCGTCAAATTTGGGAATGATTTTCCAAAAGGATTCTTCCCGCGATAAATAAACGAATCAAAGTTTCTTTTAAGTATGATTTAAATTTCCCAAACTTCAAGTCCCCCCACGCGAATTTTAACACAGTTTTTACGATTAACGCGAATTTTACCAAAATCAAAACATTACGGTGACAGCTCACTTAATTTGAATGAATGTGACGAATTAATCCGTAATTTTTTAAAATTAGAAACGGAAAGAATTTTCCAAAAACGGTTTTCCAGAGCGTATGAGCAAAATAAATTTGGGGTAAAAGTCGATCTTCGCGGAAAATTAAAATAGTCCGTAAATTCGGAATAATCGGAAATTTCGGTAAAATAGTTTTATTTGGAAAAAGTATTGAAACCAGTTCTATTCATAGAAATGGCATATTAAGATTAATCGTTTTAACTGGATGGAAATTTGATGATTTGAAGGTTTTCACTCGCTGTTTGCTGAGGTGAGAGAGAAATTTTGGCCGATGTCTCTATCAACTCAAAGGATGGATTTGGAGTTTTTTATTTACTAAAGGGAACGTTAAATATCGCTGGTTCGTTTAAGTGGTTCGCTTCTGATTTTTACTATGTGAAAATGGGAAATTTAATCGTAAGCCGGCTGGAAAAATTCCCCTGGAGAAGAAACTCTAAAGGGACTTTCTGGAAACTGCTTTTTCGTGAGAGAGCAAGAGAGTTTTGAGTTTTTGGAAGTTCCTGAAAAGAATAAAATCAAATTGGCATTTAAAGGAGAGATTTGCCATGAACGAAGAAGTACTCGGAGTGGATTACCTTCAGGATCTTGCTAATCGTCATGAAGAAGTCATGGAACAACTTGACGAGCTTGAGAAAATGATCAATTCTGTTTTGGATGAATATCTTGGAAAAGCGGAGGATACGGCAAATGAAGCTCAGAAAGCGCTGAATACGTTGGTTAAGGAGACCGCTGCGGCCTGAGATAAAACCGATTCTGAAATTGAAAGAAAGGATAAAGGTTCAGGATTTGGAGTAAAGCTCGTGCTGAATTTTTCCATGACGAAGTTTGATCCAGCTGGAAACGAAATGCTTGAGAGAAGCGAGGTTTTTGGCTGGATTTCCTGAATAGAGGTATTTCCGTAAATTTTTTAGTTTTGTGTTGATTTTAAGAGTTTTTCTTGTTTTTTTTCTGAAAATTTCCGGTTTTTTTGTCTTGCCCCCCTTTACTGTGTTTGCTGGTTGAGTATAATTTACTGTATCTGCCCAAGTTATGCGTTTTTTCAAGCTCTTTGCGTATTTTGTGAGCATTGGGTAATTTGTTGAACTTTCGCAAAATTTTCGATCTTTTCTTTTTTTAAGGAAGAGAAAATTGAATTTGTGGCGTTATCGGCGGAGCGTCGATAATTGAGACGAAATAGTTTCCGTGGGGAGCGCGTCTCTTTCTTTGCCCGATAAAATAAAACAGATTTTACTGTTAAATATTTTTAGAGATTGGATCAAACGGATTTTCATATCCGCGTATTGAATGATCCTGCACTTTCCGTTTGCGGAAGACCCGGAAGGTTTGGAATAAATCGTTAAAAGGAGTCAGGTATGAATAGAGCGCTTAAAATTTTCGTCATGGCAGTTATCACGCTGTCTGTTTGGAGCATGAGTCAGACCGCTTCGGCCTGGTGGGGGCATGCCTACTGGGGTGGACCGGTCTGGGGACCTAGAGCGTTTGCTTATCCGACCTACTATGGATACTATGGTTATGGATATTATGGCGGCTGGGGATACGATTCGTGTTGCGCTCCAATCGTCGAACCCTGCTGCGCTCCGGCAGTTGCTCCGGCGGAACCATGTGTTACTTGCGAACCGGTTTGCGATACTTGCGGCCCAGTCGTTTACGCGGGCGGTTACGCGACGAACTACGTTCTTGGCTGGCGTCCTGGTCCGATTCGCCGTCTTCTTTTTGGCCGTTATCGTTGGTACGCTACGGGATTCGCCGGCGGATATTACTATACGCCGGACTGCTGTGTCCCGGCATATGATACGATTGAGGCTCCGGCGGACAGTAACGCGGCTCCGATTCCTGCGGCTCCGGCTCAGGATGAAGCCCCAGCCTCATCTTCTGTCGTTAAACCGGAAGGCGAAGCTTCTTTCCAGGCGAATTCGGTTTTCCATCAGGCGAGTTTTACGCAGAAAGAGGGCGTTCCGAGCAATAGCGGAATCGTCACGATTTACGTTCCGCATGACGCGGTCGTTTACGTGAATGACCGATTGACCAGTACGACAGGCAGCAGCCGTTCGTTTGTCTCTTTTGGTTTGACTGCTGGAAATGAATACGATTACGTCATTCGCGCGGAAGTTACGCGTGATGGACAGAAATATGTCGAAACGAAAGTCGTTACGCTGAAAGCTGGCGATCAGAGTGCGGTTTCTTTCTCGTTCATGGAAATGAACGCGGGTGATCAGGTGGCAGCTCTTTGATTGGGTGAATCGGCGGCAAGTCCGCAAAATTAATGAAGTTTGCGCGCATGGCAGGCCGAAAGGTTTACTATGCGCTTTTTTTGTTGGCGGTGATCAGGAATATCCGGGTAAAGAGCAGGAGTAAGAAGAATGAAAGCGGCAAACCTGAAAACGGAAGGAAAGTTTGATGGGAGCGTAGTTGGAGGAACCAGGAGTGTTCTGGAGATGAGCTTTCATTTTCTGCTTTTGGGGGTTTCCGCGTTTTTGTTTATGGAAATGCTTTCTGTCGAGTGTGCCTGGGCAGAAGAGACGCATTCTTTGCCCGAAGTCCAGGGTGACGGTGAACTTTTGCCGGTTTGGGATGAGGAGAAGATTTCAATTCTGGTAAATATTGGTAATGAACCGATTCGATTTTGGACGGAGATGAAGAAAGGCGCACCAAGAACGGAATGGACGATTCAGCCTGGAGGGCTTTTGAGTGTTCCGAATCCTCAGGAAACGGCCGCTGTTTTTGAACGGGCAGGAGAACTGATTCGCTTGAGGCTGCTTCAGGATGAAATCTATCTTTTTGTCAAACAGAACGGGATTCAGGAGCTTCTGGGAATCGGCCCTGAATATCCGAACGCGGTTCCATTAAGCAGGATTCAGGGAAGGAAGGGCAGTAACGCGGCAGAGGAAGGCACTGAAAGTCAGGAACTTTTACTGGAAATTCCGGTGCTCGTTTTTACCGATACGAATATTCCAATGGCGGAAAAACCTTGGCGGGAACGGGTTCAGGCAAGGATTCAGGCGGCTTCGGACATTCTTGAAAGAACGTGTTTTGTGCGATTGGCAATTCGGGATTTCAGAAATTGGGAATCAGATCTTGAGTGTCAGAATCTTCGTGACGTGATGATGGATTTTGAGAAGAAAGTTCCAATTGAGAAGGGGGTTTTGGCAATTGGATTTACCGCGCATAAAAATACTGCCGGGCAGCAGATGGAGCTGGGGCTCGCGCGGCAACCATTTTACGGGAGGATTCTGCTGCGCGAAGAAGCCCCGCAGATTACCGAGGTGGAGCGTTTGGAGACGCTGCTTCATGAGATTGGGCATTATCTTGGGGCCGTTCATACTTCCGATGAAAATTCCATCATGCGGACGGTACTTCATGAACGTCATGCGAGAAATGTGAATTTTGAGATTGCTTTTGACCCGCTTAACGCTTTGGCGATGAATCTTTGGGTGAGACAGTTTCGGCGCGGGGACGGAGAACGTTTACGCACGATCCATCCGGATATTTGCGGGGAGCTTGAAGTCATTTATCTTTTAGTCAGGCAGCTTGCGGAGCAGCAGAAAGAGGCCGGCGTTAAGGTTTTGGAAAATCCGAACGTTGAATTTTTTCTCCGGATTCTTGAGAAAATGAAGGCGATTCATGCCGGAGAAAAGACGGTTTCTGTTTCAAAAAATGATTCAGAGGGACATGGCTCCGGGAGTCAGAAACAGAACTCGGACGACAACAATGAGGCGAAAAGTGTTCCTGCGGAAAAAGATGAGGCAGTTTCATCTTCTTCCGCGCTCGCTGAGAGTGGGGCTTCATTGGAGCAATTTTCAGAGAAAGAGAAATTCGCGAAGAATGAAACGCATCTGAAAGAGACGACCACGGCTGATTCTTTCGTTCCGCAGATCCAAAAGCTTCTGAATGAGATGACGGTGGAGAATTGGGAGACAGAACAGGTTGACAATCAGGAACTTCCCGTGCGTACGGCACGTTACGTTTTGCTGAGGACGCTTTTGGCATTGGCGGAGGATGAACCTCTTGAGGGACTCTCCGTGAAAGGAAAGCGTGAGGGGGATTTACTCGGTGAGAGAATTACTCGCTATGCGGCATGGGCGGCTCTTGAGGTTGGCGGAACGGGAAACGTGGATTCTCCGGAAGGAAAAGCTGCCCGTGGTGCTTTTCTTTTGGCTTGCCAGGTTTTTCTTGAACCTTCCGGCGCAATTAATAATGTTCCTATTTACGGACGGCGTTTTCGGGCGGTTGAAACGCCGGAGATTCGTAAAATCAGGAAAGAACTGGTCAAAAATGATGTTTCAATTTTTGGACGAATGGATCATAGCCAGCACTTTTGGCTTTCGGCGGCTTTGACGATTCAAATTATTCCGACTTTGGTTGAGAATATCGGTATCGAAAAAGAGTTGAGTGATGACCGGGAAGGCGGAAGCGGATTTGATGTGACGGATTTGAACGCGGACATCGCGGGAGTTTGGTTTGCTCAGAAGGTAATGGCCGGAACAATTTCTCTTGAAAAAATTGGCAAGGAATTTGAGTATGGAAAAGTCGTTCCCGCGCAAATTCGAATTCCCAAAAGACTGAAACATCCGGAAACGGCAGAAGAGATTCAGGAACTGGTTTTTAAACTGCGTGGTGCCGTTCAGGAACTTCAGGATGACTTTTAGAGTTGGAGGCAGAGAATGGCGAAAAAATCCGTTTCATGGTCGGAAAATCATCTTCCAGCTCTTCAATGGCTTGAGCAGCCGGAAAAACATATTCCGGGAACGATTTGTGCCGTTTACGGTGAAGAGTCGTTTCTGCGCCGACAGGTTTTGGGAAAACTTCCGGAAGTTTTCGCGAACGCGCTGCGTGGCGAAGTCGGAACACTGGAAGGGGGATTTGATGATTTTGATCCGGCACAGTTTGATGCTGGAACGATTTCCTGGAAAAGAGTTTTGGAAGAAGTTTCAACCTTTTCAATGTTTGGTCCTTCCCGCAGGCTGGTCATTCTGAATGATGCGGATGATTTTATTTCAAAAAATCGGGATTTGCTGGAAAAGTACGCGGAATCACCAGTGGAAACTGGAGTTTTAGTACTGGAACTCAAGAGTTTTCCATCAAATACCCGACTTTTCAAGCTAGTGGAAGGAAATGGGCTGCTTATTGACTGCCAGCCTCTGAATGAGCACAATGAGCTTCCGAGATGGATTTGCGAAACGGCAGTGAAAAAGCATCATTTGAAGATTCAGCCGCAAACCGCGAGTCTTTTGGTTTCGCAAGTTGGGGCGGAAATGGGACTTTTGGATCAGGAACTTGCCAAACTCGCCCTTTTGGTGGAAGATGGGGAAAGTATTACGGAAATTCATATTCGCCAAAGTTCCGGATCTTGGCGAACGCAGACCGTTTGGACTCTGGTGGACTGCGTTTTGGATGGACAGGCAAAGGAAGCTCTTCAATACTTGGGGCAGCTTTTGGATTCAGGAGAAGCACCGATTGCCATTTTGGCGCAAATCGCTAGTTCCATGAGACGGCTGGCGGCTGCGACTCGTTTGATTCTTGAAGATGAGAGGATGGGGCGAAAGCCGAATGTGGATAACGCGTTAACCGCGGCGGGAGTTAATCGCTATTTTCTTCAAAAGACTTCTTTCCAGTTACGTCGGCTTGGAAGAGAAAGAGGAAAGAAACTGCTGGATTGGATGCTGGAGCTGGATTTTGCCTTGAAAGGAGAGAGTACCTTGCCGGATCGTTTGCTTCTGGAGAGGTTTATTTTACGTTTGGCAATGCCCCGTTCGCAAAGAAAATGATTTCAATGGCAATATTCTCTGAAAATTTTTCAATGAAATGTTCTCCAGGTTCTGAAAAAACGTGGAAAAATCTTTATTTTTTATCTGAAAGTTAGTTTTAGGCTCATAGTTCTCTTTTGCTTATTTGCTGAATTTGGAATTTTTGGAATAATCGATTTATTTTACTTAACTTTAATTTGGAAATGACCGAAAAAATTAAGGAAAGAGTATTTTTCCCGGAATATTTGAGGTGGTTCCATGAAAAATTTTAAAATTTTGAAATTCGCGTTGATTTCTCTGTTTTTTGGGGCTGGAGGATTTGTCGCGGAGAATGTGGAAGCGAAGGGGCTTTTCCCGCCGCGGACGCCAAAAAGTACTGCCGAAACCGCAGCTCCCGCTGCCGCAGCGACAGAAAAGCAGGGGGGAGTCGGAGAAAAATTTTGGGGCAAATTTCAGTCTGGGAAAAATCGATCTGAAAGTCTGGGAGGAAACGATGGCACAAGAAACCCAGTGGTTTCTAATGGTCATCCAGGAACCGGCAGTCAGACGGTGGTGAATGAGAGTACTGCAAAAAAAACGAACCCAATCGTAAAATTTTTCAGAGATTTTGGAAAAGAAAACCCGAATTCGGGATCAGATCCGCCTTTACCTTCAGAGAGCGCGGTTCCGAACGCGAATATTTCAGGAACCTCAGGAACATCCGTGTCTCAAAGCAGAAGTTGGGTTGGCTCGAATGAACCAGTTAATGAAAAACCTCCGTTTGAACCATCCTATGGCGTAGTTCGGAGTGATTCAGAAACGGTTTATTCCGAAGGAAAGAATGCCGTGTCAGATGGAATTTCAGGCATTCCGGATCAGGTAATTCTTGAAGATGACTCCGAAACCGATTTAAATCTGGAAGTTTTGGAGGATGTTGCTGAATTTGACGAGAGTTCAACTAAAGAAATGAATGCCATGGTAGAAGAAGTGGCGATTTCAGATGTTATGCCGGTTTCAGAGCCGATTGCGTCTGGAGAGAATTCTCAAAATAATTCACTTCCGGACACAATTGTTTTGGAGAACGACGCGGAGCTGGATACTTTTCCCATTAATGAAAATGAATCAGAAGTTTCTGAAATCGTGGAAGCCGGGGAAGAGATTTCTTTAAACGCGGCCTCAAACGAGGAACTTGAGGGAGACGTTTTGGGGGATACTGAACTCGTGAGCGAGACAGCTGTCATGGGAACGGATTCTTTTGAAGAAATGAAAAACGATAACAAGGATTCTGAAAAAGAGATTTTGGAAGAACCCGAAGAAAATATTTCAGAAGAGTTTGTTTTGGAGGCCCCGGAAACAGGTGAAATTGAGGAAGAGCCAGTTTCTGAGCAGCCGTATGTCAGGAAAGATTCATCGGAGGTGAAAAAAGAGCTTACGGAGGAAGAACGGGCTGAACTTGGGATTATGGAGAATCAGGAAGTAATGCCGCCGGTCCCGCAGAATAGTTCATTGGAAGGAATGTCGCCAGATGAACCGTTGAGATCAAAAACGTCGCTAATTTTTTCTTCGGTAGATGAAAGTGAAACTGGAACGTGGAACAAAGCGATTCCGCGTCTGGAGTTTATGGAAAAGGGAGAGTTAACTCCGGTTTTGAATGTTTCTCCCCAGCGTCTCGCGCAGCCGTTAAGCAAGAAAAAGGAGACGGAGGAGAGTGCTGTTGAGAGTTTGGGGGCTTTGCCGCAGGAGTCTTCCGCTGAGGTTTTGCCTCGCTATGGAAATGGTGTTTCGATTGGTGAACACGGAGATCAGGGGGCAGCAGCCGATAAACAGAGCAGGCCAGCCTTTTCCTGTCCAAATGGTCATTTCGAGGAGAGGCCGGATGATTCCGGAAAAGAAGTAATGGAACAGGAAAGCGTTTCCGCGCGTGTTCCACGGGCAGAACTGAAAATCCATACTTTAATGCCGGGAGAGCTTTTGGTTGGCACGGAGGAGCAGATCCTTTTCAGGGTGGAGAACCTCAGTGACGTTCCGTCTGAGGGATCCATGATTGAGATCGCGATTCCTTCCTGTTTTTCAGTAGAAAACACAGAAGTTGGCAGAGGATCAGCCGCGGTTTTGGGGAGTGCTGCCTCGAAAAATCTTCGTTGCGTCTGGAACTTGGGAACGCTTTTAGGCCATGAGGAAGAAACCCTTCTTTTGAAGGTCATTCCAACTGAAAGCGCATCCTCGGATTTTCAGGTTTCATGGAGTAATCAGAAACTGGAAAAAACCGGAACGGTCATTACGGAGCTTCCGAATCTGGAAATGCAGATACTGGCGGAAAAAGCTCTTCATGAAAACGTTGAATCCCCTGTTCGGGTTCTGCTTAAAAATACGGGGAATTGCCTCGTGAAAAAAATTTTGGTTAAACTTCAGGCAGAAGGCTGCGCAAAGGACATTGGTTTCGTGCAGGAGGTTGCCTCCCTGCTTCCTGGTGAAGAGCAGATTTTTTCAGCTTCTGTTTGTCCGACCGTTCGTGATCAAATTCGCCTTAACGCTTCCGCGATGATTAAAAATCAGGTTTACGCGCAGACAGAAAATGTTCTCAAGGTAAATTTCATGGATTTGGATCTTAAAGTGGAAGAGCCATCATCCGTTTTTGTCGGAATGAAAACGTTACTTCCGATTGAAATTACTAATTTGGGAAATTATGCGGCCAAAAACATGACATTTTGTGTTGAGCTTCCTCCAAATATGGCGATGGAATCCGTTTCGCCGGAGATAAAATACGAAATGAACGGCTCAAATCAGGTGCTGCTTCATTTGGAGGATATTTCAGAAGCCGAGACCACGCGTTTGGTTCTGGAACTCATGCCGAAGAGTGAAGGAGAAATCGTCATGCCGGTCAAATTTCAGATTGGGGCAATGCCGCTTGCTGAAAGTGAGATTCGATTCCAGGTTTCAGGAATTGCCAATGTGCAGATGGAACTTGAAGCACCGCGGAGAGTACTGTCTGTTTCTGAAAATGTTTTTTATGAGATTCGGCTTCAGAATACTGGAAATAAAAAGATTAGCGACGCGAAACTTTTCGTCTTTTTCGCGGATGGAATTGAGCCATTTTCAGCGGAACAGACTCCAGATGTCATGGAGAAGGGAATCGTTTGTTTCGCGGTACCGGAGTTTCTTCCTGGAACTACCCAAACTTTTCGTGTGCAGGCCGGGGTTAAGGGTGAAGGGAATTATCCGATTCGCTGTCAGTTGAAAAGTGACGAATGCGGATTGGATTTAATCCAGCAGGACACCGCGATCTATCGTTAAGAGTCACATTTCTCTCAAATAAAGGGAACTGCTTCAGGCAGTTTCCTTTTTTTGTTTCTTTGAAGTTTCATTCGTAAGAAAAGCGCGGAGGCGATGAATTTTGGTTTGCTCAAATCTAAACAGTAAAAAAAAGTGTGTGATTCTGCTTTAGGAGGATGATTCTGGTTCTGTTAAATTCTTCCGTCAGATTTTCAAGACAAGAAAGAGACCGCTATTTGGGGAGTGTCTTTACTTTTAAAATGTGCCGAGCGGAAGTAAATGAAATAATTTTCAGTCTCATTTCGCAGGGAATTTCCCAACTCCAGTTTTTTTCTCTGGAAAGCGGTTTGGGGAAGCTCCCTAAGTTTTTATGGTGGTTTTTTGTTTTTTGAATATTCTTTTTTGAGAATTCAGGCAAGAGGGGATTGAACCTTTTTAAAAATCGCGTATAATTAGTGAGATTAATGTTTTTTCAGGTCTCAAATTCACTCCCGGAGGAAGTCAAATGAGAAAAATCCTGGTCACGAGTGCTTTGCCGTACGCGAACGGTCCGATTCATATCGGGCATCTCGTTGAGTATATTCAGACGGATATTTGGGTGCGTGCCCAGCGTCTCCGCGGGAATCGCTGCGTTTATATTTGCGCGGACGATACGCACGGGACGGCCATCATGATTCGAGCGAACAAAGAGGGAATTACTCCCGAAAAGCTGATTGCCGACGTTCGTGAGCAGCATCTTGCTTCTTTCACTGGAATGGATATTCAGTTTGATAATTATGGAAGTACGAATGCTTCGGAGAGTTACGAAACATGCTGTGAGATATGGTCCGCGCTGCGCAAGGCCGGTCTCGTTCATGAGAAAAAAGTCTCTCAGCTTTTCGATACTCAGGTCGGCACCTTTTTGGCGGATCGTTTTGTTAAAGGAACCTGTCCCAAATGCGGTGCGGAGGACCAGTATGGCGATTCGTGCGATAAATGCGGAGCGACCTACTCACCCGCGGACTTGAAAAATCCGGTCAGCGCGCTTTCTGGAACGACGCCGGAAATGCGGGAAGCGGAACATCTCATGGTTGAGATTGAGCGTCTTCGTCCGTTTCTGACCGAGTGGACTCAAAATGGCGGTCATCTTCAGCCGGAGATCGCGAATTATCTTGCGGGACATTTTCTTGGTGATGAACTTCGTGACTGGGATATTTCACGCCCTGCGCCATATTTCGGATTTGAGATTCCTGATTCTCCAGGTAATTACTGGTATGTCTGGTTTGACGCGCCAATCGGGTACATTGGATCGACTCGAGTTTGGTGCAAACGGGAAAATGAGGATTGGGAACGCTGGTGGAAAGATCCTGAAACGGAAATTCACCATTTCATCGGAAAGGACATTACCTATTTTCACACGCTTTTTTGGCCCGCGATGCTCAAGACGGCTGGTTTCAATCTGCCGGAAAAGGTCCATATTCATGGAATGTTGACTACTAATGGTGAAAAAATGTCCAAATCGAAAGGGACTTTCATCAAGGCTGACACCTATCTGAAATATCTGGATCCGGCATATCTTCGATACTATTTTGCCTCAAAACTTACGAATCGCGTGGATGACGTGGACCTGAATTTCGCGGACATTCGTGAGAAGGTGAATTCGGATTTGGTTGGCAAATTGGTTAATTTGGCCAGCCGAACGGCTAAGTTCGTTAAGGAGCTTGGAACGTCTTCCGTTTATCCTGAAGATAGTGGTCTTTTTGAATTTGGAGCGTCTCAGGCCGAAGAAATTGCCCAGGCGTACGAAGAGTGCGATTTCGCGAAAGTCACTCGTCTGGTGATGGCCATTGGAGATCGCGCGAACAAATTTGTCGAGGATTCAGCACCTTGGGCATTGCGAAAAGATCCCGCTCGGCAACAGGAACTTCAAGACGTATGTTCCATCGCGCTGAATCTTTATCGCCAGATGGTGATTTATCTGTCACCAATACTTCCGAAACTTGCCGCCCAGTCCGCAGCGCTTTTGAATGAGAACGCGGAAAGCTGGACGATTAACGACGTGAAGGTCCCGCTTTGCGGAACCAAAGTAAATGAATTTAGTCATTTGATGAATCGTATGGACGAGAAAGCGATTGATGCCATGATTGAAGAAACCCGGGAAGAAAATAAGCCCGAAGAAAGCCAAAATGAGGAAGTGAAGTCTCAGTGGGAAGATAGCGCGCAGCCGCTGGAAGATGAGCCTTTGGAAGAGGTCTGCACGATTGATGATTTCTGCAAAGTGGATCTTCGTGTTGCCCGAATTATTATGGCGGAAGAAGTCCCGGAAGCGAGAAAGCTGCTTCATCTGACGCTTTCGCTGGGTGGGGACGTTACGAAGAATGTTTTTGCCGGAATTAAATCCGCGTATAAACCGGAAGATCTGGTTGGCCGTCTGGTCGTTTGCGTAGCGAATCTCCAGCCGCGTCAGATGAAATTTGGACTTTCTGAGGGAATGGTTTGCGCGGCAGGTCCTGGCGGAAAAGACATTTTCCTGCTTTCGCCTGATTCGGGCGCGCAGCCGGGACAGAGAATCCACTAGACTTTTGCGAACGGTGCCTTGGTTTCGGCAATGTTAATGGATGAAGAAAATTGGATGGAACGGTTGAACGGTTTCGAGACGCTCGACCGTTTTCTTTTGAAGTTTTCTTTCGAAGTTTAATCCGAAAACAGCACGCGGTTTTTGAGGCGTGCTGTTTTTTTGATGAGATTTTGAGAACGAATTTCGCTTAAATGAATCCTTTATTTTTTATTGTCTCGTTTGGCTGCTTTTATTTTACGAAAATCGTGAGACGTTTTTCGAGAATCTTCACGTTTACGGGGAGTACTCCGGCAGGGTCACCGTCCAGCTGGTAAGGAAGGACAGTGCCTTCCGGCTGGTTGGGCGCAAGAGTCATGCGGAAGTTTTTCCCGCTTTTCATCGTTGCCCGCCACCAGAAACGGTGGATTCCGCCAAGCTGAGCTAAAAGCGAAAGCACGAGACCGCTCCAAAGAGTCGCTCCACGCCAAAGGCAGGCATTAAGTTTTCCATCAAACGCGTTCGCGCCGGGAGCGATTGGGACGCCCCAGCCATAATTCGGGATATTGCAGATAAATGCCCAGGACCGATCGTAAGTCTCGCCGGTGGGGTTACCCTCGTCATCAAGAAATTCAACGCGAACTTTAGGAAAACGATAACCGATAAGAGCCTTAAGGATTGGCTTCACGTAAGAAAAATAATTGATATGCGCTCCTTTGGGATTACTCATTCTGGCAGCGTGTACCTGATTTACGACTTCCGCGTCAAAACCGAAACCGATCATGGCGAGGAAAAGGCGGTCATTTGCCTGAGCCGCGTCAAGCCGCGCGACACGGCCGGCGAGAATCATTTCGGCAAATTTTTGAGGCTTGAAAGAGTATTTCAGGTGCTTGGCCAGAAGATTGGCGGTTCCGCACGGAAGGAGAGCGATTGGAACTCCTGGTTCTGTTCGGTTTGTCAATTCCGCGGCCGTTCCGTCACCGCCCAGTCCGATTAAAGCGCGGAGTTGGCCCGCCTGGTGAAGTTCATTCGCTTTTCGCGCGACCGTCGCGAGGTCCGTCAGAATTTCAACTTCCATACCTCCTTTACGCAGAGCTTCAGCAAGCTGATCCGCTTTGGCTTTTGAAGAGCGGCGTCCCGCCTTGGGATTTACTGAAAGAATTATCTGGTTACGTTCAGAAGGAAGTACTTCGACAGTGGGGAAAAATGGAGACATTAAATTTTCCTGATGGCAGACTAAACTTTAACTGGTTCATTTTCCTAAATTGATTCGGCGAGACTCTCTGAATGCGGCAGACGGAAGACAGAGGTCAGTACGCGGAATATGAAAAAAACCTTCAATCACCAGGTCGGCAGGGGTATTGGAGAGCCCGTAAATTAAAGGCGGATACCCGAGCTTCGATTTCTTGTGATGTGCGTTCTCTCGAGGAGTCACGCACAGATACATTCTTCGAAGACTTTTGGAACGGGTCCCTTACGAGCTCATTATCGGCTCACCAATATTTAGTTCCCGCGCATTAGGCGTTGAAGGTTTTTTTAAGTTCAGGAGCTTCCCTTAACTCTTTCTTAAGTATAGCACTTTGGAGAAAAAATTTCAAGTACAGGTGATTGGTATTTCGCAAAAAAAGTCAAAAAAAATAGAAATTTTTGATTTAACACAAAAACAGATGATACTTTCTATCAATTGCTGGTGGTTTTAGAAGAAATTTTGGAAAAGATTTTCCCTGTTTCAGGGAAATTTTGCTGGCAAGAAAAGATCAGTAGCTAAAATATGCTTCTAAATTTTGGTAAATCTGACAAATTTTTATTAATTTTTTGTTAAATTTTGAGCGTTTAAGGAAGGAACTGGCGTATTAAGCCGTATTTGATGTTTTCTTTCACGTGAAATTAGTGTTTCGGGTTTTCTCTTTTGAATTAAAATATTAAAAAATCAAAATTTTTCTCTTGACAAATTTTGAGGATTAGCTAAAATAATATTAAATGATTCGTGTGTCCCCAAAAGTTTTTCTTTTTAGGGGTAGATTATTTTTTAACGCGGATCGATACGGGAACATTTTAAAGAACCAAATCCTTTTTTAGGAGTCCTCTAATGCGTGATACTGATTTGGAACTTTTTCGAAAGAACCTCCTGATTCTTCGTGCCAGATTGGTTGGGGACGTTACCCACATGGCGGATCTGGCCCTGAATCGCAATGAGAATGAGCTTTCTTCGATGCCTGTTCATTTAGCGGACATTGGCTCGGATAATTACGATCGGGATTTTACTCTTCAGCTTGTCCAGAGCGGACATGAGACCCTTCAACAGGTTGACGAAGCTCTTCGCAGGATTGATGAGGGTACGTACGACATCTGCGAAGTCTGCGGCGGAAGAATTCCCAAACGCAGACTTCAGGTTATGCCGTACGCTTCAATGTGCGTCAAATGTGCCGAAAAGGCCGGGCTTTGACCTTGATTTTTATTTTGATTTGTCGTTTTTTTATTATTTAAGAGCGAAATGCCACAAAAATTGCATTGTTCGAGATATTTTTTGTTTTTGGTCGTTTTCTTTTTGGTTCTGGCGGCAGATCTCGGAACCAAATCATGGGCTTTTGCGGTTTGCGGCCTTCCGGGAGAACGTGATGTTTTGTGGTGGATTCCAGATGTCATTGGGATCCAGACCAGTCTTAATGAAGGCGCGCTCTTCGGAATGGGGCAGGGCTTTTCGTGGTTTTTTTCACTCTCTTCGATTTTGGCTTTTGCCGTAATCGCCGTGTGGCTTTTTCGGTTTGGGGCTGCCAAGAGTATCCTTTTGACGATCGTTGGGGGATTGTTTACCGGCGGAGCGTTCGGAAATATGTTTGACCGCCTGGGACTTCATCAGCTCCAGTGGCAGGCGCATTTTATTCCTTGGCTTAATGAGGCTCCGATTCATCAGCCGGGAGAAGCCGTTTATGCCGTTCGGGACTGGATACTGGTCATGATTGGTTCTTTTCATTGGCCGAATTTCAATATTGCCGATTCTTGCCTGGTCGTCGGAATGATTTTGGTCTTTATCCATATTTTTATTATTGGCGAAGAAGAAAGTGAAAATTTGGCTGAGATTGAACCATCCGCTTTAAGAGAGGAGTAAAGGGCAGAAAAATCTTTCAGGCAAGATGTCCAACGAATGAAAAAACGCTTATTCTGATTTCTTTTCCTTCTTCAGAATAACGAAATGTGATTTGATGAAAATTTATCGAAGAGATAAAAGTAGGGCAGGAAACGTGAAAAAAATGAGAAAAAAATGAAAATTGCCGCTCCCCCCCTCTTTTGAAATTTTCGGTTTCGGTTAAAATGAACAAAAGTAATTTTAGTTTCTCGGTTCAAAGAGGGAGCGAAAAAATGGCTGACGCCGAAGTACGCAATGAAAATACGGGTTCCAAAGATTTTATCCGGAAGATCGTCGAAGAAGATCTGGCTTCCGGGAAGCACACGGATATTCAGACTCGTTTTCCGCCGGAACCTAATGGTTATCTGCATATCGGACACGCGAAGTCCATTTGTCTTAATTTCGGTATCGCGCAGGAATACGGCGGGAAATGCAATTTGCGCTTTGACGACACGAATCCCTCGAAAGAAGAAGACGAATACGTTGAAGCAATTCAGGAAGATATTGAATGGCTCGGGTTTCACTGGGATAAAAAGTTCTTCGCGTCGGATTATTTTGATCAGCTTTATGAATGGGCAGTGCAGTTGATTAAAGACGGCAAGGCATATGTCTGCGACCAGACCGGTGAGGAAATCAGCCAGATGCGCGGCGATTTGACGCGACCCGGAGTGGAAAGTCCTGATCGAAATCGAAGTGTTGAGGAGAATCTTGATCTTTTCACGCGAATGAAAAACGGTGAGTTTCCGGATGGTTCACGTACCTTGAGAGCCAAGATTGACATGGCGAGTCCAAATATTAATATGCGGGATCCCGTAATGTACCGTATTTTGAGGGCAACACATCATCGAACCGGAGACAAATGGTGCATTTATCCAATGTACGATTTTACGCACGGTCAGTGTGACTCGATTGAAAAGATTACGCATTCGATTTGCACATTGGAATTTGAGAATCATCGTCCGCTCTATAATTGGTTCTGCCAGAATCTCGGCATCTATAATCCGCGGCAAATTGAGTTTGCGCGCCTGAATTTGACCGGGACAGTCATGAGTAAGCGTCTGTTGCTTAAGCTGGTTAATTCAGGTTCCGTGCGCGGTTGGGACGATCCGCGAATGCCGACGATTTGCGGTATTCGGCGGCGCGGATATACTCCGGAAGCGATTCGGAAGTTTTGCCGAACCATTGGCGTTAGTAAAGTGGACTCGTGCGTTGATATGGCACTTCTTGAGTTTCACGTTCGTGAACACCTGAACGCGGTCGCGCCGCGTGTGATGGCTGTTCTTCGTCCGCTGAAGGTCACGATTACCAACTGGGAACCTGGTAAAGTGGACTATTTGGATGCGGTTAATAATCCGGAACGTCCGGAAGACGGTACGCGGCAGATTCCATTTTCGGGTGAGCTGTTTATTGAGCGTGATGATTTCATGGAAGAGCCGCCGAAAAAATTCTTCCGTCTGGCTCCAGGAAAAGAAGTGCGTCTGCGCTGGGGATATTTCATCAAGTGCGAGGAAGTGGTCAAAGACGCGAATGGAAATATTATTGAACTTAAATGCACTTATGATCCGGAAACCCGCGGCGGACAGGCTCCTGACGGGCGCAAGGTCAAAGGAACCATTCATTGGGTTTCAGCCGCGCATGCCGTGAACGCGGAAGTGCGTCTTTTCCCCGAACCGCTGCTCGTCAAGGATGAAGAGACTGGAATGGCTGACTTTAATCCGCGCTCAGAGGAAGTACTCACGGAATGCAAATTGGAACCGGCATTGGCGAATGTTGAGCCGGGATACCGATGCCAGTTTGAGCGTCTTGGATATTTCTGCTGCGATAAAGATTCCATTCCTGGTAAACCGGTCTTTAACAGTACGGTCACGTTAAAAGATACCTGGGCGAAAGAGCAGAAGAAAAATTGACCAAATCAGAAATCAGCGGAGAAAAGTACTTCCCGCTGATTTTTTAATTATTTCTATTAAAATGTGAAAATTTAATGACTTGATCGAGAAACCGGGTTTACCTGAACATTTTCAGGTTGGGAACCTTCTCCCGGCAATGTCTCGTTCCTGTTTTTCCCGCCTTTTTTAGTGAAATGAAAGGAAAATTATGAAAAAACGATTCTCTCATTTAAGAAAGCAGATGATCTTTCTGCTGATACTGGCGTTAAGTGGAATTTCTTCAGTAAATCTTACCGCTCAAAATACTGCTGAAGACGGAAATCAGGAGGCCGCGCGGAAGCCGATGGATCCGCGAGAGGCGGTCAGTGCGGAGTATCATGCTCTCTGGAACGATGACATAAATCGTGAGATTGATGAACGAATTGAGAAGTACCGCAAGGCAGATGTTTCGTTTACGCTTGAAGACGCCGCGTTCCGTGAGGTAAAAATCGCGCAGAGAACCCATGAATTCCAGTTTGGCGCGCAGATTTTCAATTTCAATCAGCTCGGTTCGGATGAATTGAACGCGAAATATCTTTCGCTTTATGGAGAAGATAAGTTTTTCAACGCGGCAACGCTTCCTTTTTATTGGTCTGGAATAGAGCCGGAAGAAGGAAAAACCCGATTTGAAGCGGAATACTGCGATTCGGCGGAGTACTGGAATCAGGTGAAAGAACCGACGAAGGAGCCTCACTGGCGTCGGCCATGTCCGGAGCCAATCATTAAATTCTGTCAGGAAAACGGAATTTCGATGCACGGTCATCCGATTATTTATTGCCGGATTTTCCCGAAATGGCTTCAGGAGTGGGATCCTGCCCGTAAGGATGAACTTGAGAAGAAGTACGCGGATCATACGCGTCGGATTGTCGAGCGTTACCAGGGACAGCTGGACAGTTGGGACGTAGTGAATGAATCGGTGGAACCGACGCCTGGAAAAAAACGTTACCCGCTTACGCCGGATGACTATACTTTCAAGACGTGGGAGATTGCGCAGAATGGATTCCCGAAGGACGTTTTGCTTTCAATTAACGATTCATGGCGCGCGGTTTATCCTCCGTTTATTCGTGAGTTAATTGATCGTGGTGCGAAGATCGATGTGGTTGGGCTTCAGATGCATATTTTTGGTTCAAAACCTATTTTGGACATTGCCGCGGGAAAAGACTGCGTTACGAATGGAACATCGTGGAAACCGCGTGATGTTGAGGCTTATCTTCGTGAGCTGGACAAACTGGAACGCCCGATTCATTTGAGTGAGATCACGATTCCTGCGCCAGGAACGGATCCGCGTTCGGAAGCGATTCAGGCGCAGGTAACGCGCGATATGTACCGCCTTTGGTTTTCCTGGCCTAGCATTTACCGAATTACGTGGTGGAATGTGGTTGACGGATGCGGTTACGCTGGTGAACCGACTAAATCTGGTTTCTTTACGCGTGATATGAAGCCGAAACCGGTTTATTGGGCACTGAAGCAGCTGATTGATCATGAATGGAAGACGAATCTGACGCTTAAGGCGGATGAAAACGGTACGATCTCCTTCCGTGGATTCCGTGGAAAGTACGTACTTTCCTGGACGGATTCAAATGGAAAAGAACGGGCACAAGAGGTCGTCGTTCATTGATTGCGGGTAAAGGCTTGGTGTTTCATAAGTTTTCAGGAATATTTTTGGAAATTTTTGGAAATAGCCGGCTGAAATTTGGAAAGGCTTTTGAGGGCGGGGCCTTTCCAAAACGTTTTTTTCTGATATAATAAGAAAAAATGTCAGGAGATTTGCTTGAGATCTCCATTAACCGGGGAAAGTTCGCGTAATGCGGCACGGGTAACGAAACGTAAAAACGAGAAAAACGGGAATAAATATGAAAATCGGATTGGCAGGATACCAGGGTTCAGGAAAAAGCTCTCTCTTTCAGTGGCTGACTGGAGTTGAGCCGGACCCGGCCAAATCACACGTGGGGCAGAGCGCGATGGCGGCAGTTCCGGATGCGCGTCTGGATGAACTTGCGAAACTCTATAAACCGAAAAAAGTTACTCATGCTTTGATTGAAGTAACGGATACGCCGGGTCTGAGCCGTGACCAGGAGGGAAATGCCGCGAAATTGGCGTCCATTCGTGAGGTGGATTCTCTCGTTCTGGTTGTCGCGGGCTATGGCGGAGCGGATCCGAAAGAAGAGTATCAGAAATTCTACGAAGATCTTCTATTTGCGGATATGGATCTTGTTCAGCGTCGAATAGACCGCGTGAAAGAATCCCAGAAGCGTCCTCTTCCAAAAGAAGAGAAGGAACGTGTTCAGTTTGAGATGGATACTCTTCAAAAAATATTTACTGGTCTTGAAACAGGGAATCCGGTTCCTGCGCAGGCACTTGACGCAGATGAACTCCATGTTCTGGCCTCGTTTCGTCTTTTCACGCATAAATCGTGCATGGTGCTGGTGAATACGGCAGATGATGAGCAGGACTACGGTCGATTTACGGGAATGCTTGGTGACAAAATTCAGGTTCTCGCGGCTCCTGTTTCACTGATGCGTGAACTTTCCACCATGTCGTCCGAAGATGGGCAAATGCTCATTGAGGAGATGGGGCTGAAAACGGTTGAGCGGGATGAAATCATCACGACGATGATGGATGTTTCCGGTCAAATGGTTTTCTTTACGGCAGGTGAAGATGAAGTTCGTACCTGGCTCGTCAGAAAAGGCGCGACGGCGTTGGACGCGGCAGGTACGATTCATACGGATCTTGCCCGTGGTTTCATTCGCGCGGAAGTTATTCCAGTCGCGGCTTTGATTCGTCTTGGTTCGGAAAGTGCCGTGAAGGCAGAGGGATTGGCGCATAGTGAGATGAAGGGGTACCAGCTTCAGGATGGGGACAGCCTTCACATTAAGTTTAGTGTTTGAACCTCCGAAAACATTGAAAGGCTCGTTAAAGAAGAGTCTTGAACGTCAATAAGACGAATTTGAATTTGTCATTTTGCTTCCGCGCCGATTTTTTCGACGCGGAAGTTTTTTATTTCTGGAATTCGTTAATTTTCTTTTTTGACCCAGCTTTGGGATTCAACCAGGCGCTGAACATATTTCGCGAGAATGTCGGTTTCGAGATTGACTCGGTCTCCAGGTTTCATTTTTCCGAGCGTGGTGACTTCGAGGGTGAATGGAATCAGGGCGACGGTAAAGTAATCCGGTTCAGATTCGCAGACCGTCAGGCTCGTTCCGTCAATGGCGATGGAACCTTTTTCGACCATCTGTTTCGCGATTTCATGCGAGATGCCGAATTTGAAGAAAGACCATTCTTTTTCATCTTTGCGTTCAAGCAGAATTCCGGTACCGTCAACGTGTCCAGAGACAATGTGTCCGCCGAGACGGTCTCCGACAGCCAGGGCGCGCTCCATATTCACGAAATCACCCACTTTCTTTTCACCAAGATTGGTTCGGGCCAGAGATTCCGGACCAACATCAAACCCAAGTTCATCACCGTTTTTTTCGACAACCGTCAGGCAGCAGCCGTTAATCGCGACGGAATCCGCGACTTTCGTTTCTGCAGCGATTGCGGCTTCACGAATGACGAGACGGCATCCGGGACCATTTGCTTCCATTTCGATTCGGGCGATAGTGCCCATTGCTTCAACGATACCTGAAAACATATTTTTCTCCTTTTATGGTTAGTTTTTAGCTGAAATTGATTTTTCAGCTTGGTTTGGCTCGTTTAATTTGCCTTTCCAGGAAAAATAATCAGGAAGAGAAAAAGCGGATTTTGACCGCGAATATCAAATCTCTTGTTTCTGACTGACTTTTACCAATTATACCATAAAAATTACGTTTTGGAAAGGACCCGACATGAATACTTTGATTGAAAAAATTTGTGCCCGGCAGATTCTCGACAGTCGCGGAATTCCCACTCTTGAAGTGGACATTCATCTTCAGGATGGAACGACCGGTTCCGCCTCGGTGCCAAGCGGTCTGAGCCGAGGCCGGAATGAAGCTTTTGAGTTAAGGGATGGCATTCGGGATTTTTATGGAGGCAAAAGTGTTTGGCAGGCGGTTAATCACGTGAACCGGGTTCTTTCTGATACGTTACGGAGTATGGACGTGCGAAATCAGCAGCAGATTGACGAAACCATGCTTGAACTTGACGGTACGCAGGATAAACACCGGCTTGGAGCAAATGCTATTCTTGGGGTTTCCCTGGCATGCGCGAGAGCCGCGGCAAATGCTTTACGTATCCCTCTTTTTCAGTATCTTGGAGGTCTTTTTGCTTTTTCGATTCCCATTCCCATGGTGAATGTTCTTAATGGCGGAGTTCATGCGGACAATCCGCTTGAAATTCAGGAATTTATGCTTGTCCCTCAGAATTTCAGAAGTTTTAGTGATTCAATTCGAGCTGTCTGCGAATGTTTTTACGAACTAAAAAGTATCCTCATGTCGGAAAATCTTTCGACGAACGTTGGGGATGAGGGTGGTTTTGCCCCGAATATCTCCAGTCATGAAAAGGCTTTTGAATTTCTCGTTTCCGCAATTCGGAAAGCGGGATACGTTCCCGGAGAGCAGATGAAGATTGCGATTGATGCCGCGGCAAGCTGTTTTTTTCGTGATGGAAAGTATTATTTTCAGGAAAAAACTTATTCTTCAAAGGAAATGGTTCTTCTCTATGAATCATGGTGTCGGAATTTTCCAATCTGTTCCATTGAGGATGGATTAGCGCAGGATGACTGGGACGGTTGGTTTTTCATGACGGAATTACTTGGTGAAAACATTCAGATTGTCGGTGATGATCTTTTCTGCACGAATCGGAGTCTCTTAAGGAAGGGAATTCAGAAACATTCTGCGAATGCGATTCTCATTAAACCCAATCAGACCGGAACTCTTTCTGAAACCTTTGAAACCATTCGCATGGCAAAGAAAAATGGTTTTCGGACCATTGTCAGCCACCGGAGCGGTGAAACGACAGATCCGTTTATTTCGGATTTGGCAGTAGCTGTTCAGGCTGATTTCATTAAGTCTGGGAGTGTGGTGCGAACGGAAAGGACTTCAAAGTATAATCAGCTGCTAAGGATTGAACAGAGCCTCGCGCAATCCACGTTTACTCCATCAGAAGAGATTCTTTTGGAGAGTATTTGATGATTTCGGGAACAGGTAAATTTTTGCCGCGCGGCAGGAACTATCGTGAATTCAGCCGAACATCCAGCTGATTCAGAATACTTTGTTCCAGCGAATAATCACGTCCCTGCGGAATCCAGCCCTCGTGATAGTCCTGAACGGCAATCGGATCATCTGATTCTGGAATTTGCGTATCGAGCCTGAACGTTGCCGAGGGAAGCTGAGCATAACTCGGCTGTGCCAAATCCTCCAATTCACGGTCAACCCGCACGTGAATGACGTAGTATCCATCGGTGAAACGCACGCGAATTTTGGCTAAGCGACGAACCGACTGAATCGTGGCGTACTGACGTTCATCCGCCGTGACAGAATCCCGACGCCAAGGCTCGAAACAGGTTGAGGCGGTTTGGGGTTTCGTCACGAGCAATCCTTCCGTAATCATTTGCTCATTGCGCTGACAGGGGTATTCATTTTCTATTCGGTCAAAGTAAAGACGAACGACATCCACGACCGTCTCCCAAACCTGAAATGGATCAAGGTCACCGCGAACCTGAAGAGGATTTTGGACCATCAGATTTCGGTCACTTCCGGTACCCGCGAAACTGGAATAATCAGCATAACGGTTTCGGGGCTGGAGAGTCCGGCACCCAATGAAAGTGACTAAAAAAAGAACGCTGAAGAAAAGAGCCGTAAACTTAAAAATCAAATCGCGGATTCGATTTCGGACAGACCAAAACTCTTTCTCCCAAAATGGAAGAGAACTTTGCGAAGTGCGTGATGGAAACCGAAAATCCAGCATAAATGAAACCTCATGAACAAAACGAAACATTTTCATTGATTTTAATCTTTTTTTGACTTTAGCGCAAGAGGAATTTTCTTTTAGTGCTTGACTTTACGAAAGAAATGATTAAAATAAAAGAAATGACGGACTATTTGAAAGAGAATCTGGCCGCGGATATTTCCATTCCTTCACGCGGCGCGGATTTCAGTTTTGACTTTATCGGAGGTTGACGAGTGGCTCCAATTCGTTCCATGCGCGAACTGGCTGATGAGCCGGTTTTCATTGATTTTCAGGATGACGGTCTCCCTCTTCAGTTTTCATATGAACTTTCCTCTAAAAGCTGGCGTGAACGATACGCTTTCATGAGGGAGGAATACGCGAAGTATCTTTGGTTTTACTCGCCGATTTGCTCAAAAGTCAGGAGTTTTCAAAATCTTTTGCGGAGAATTTGCCTGAATTGTCTCAAAGCGGAGGGGCATCTGGTGAAAAATGAAAACCTTCTTCACGTGCGCGATATGGATTTTGCCTTGGGATTCATTACTGAGGAAGAGTATGAGCGTTTGGTAAAGGAGGAGCAGGAAAACGCGTTGAGGGATGCGATACGTGAAGCACGGACCAATTTCACATTGAACGAAATCAGTGACGCTATCGAGGAAAGCGCGTGGAAGGAACTTGATGAAAAATAAATTTATTTTCGTCACCGCGTAATTTTGGATCGCGTAATTTTTAAAAAGTAAAAACGGATTCCACTACTGGCGTCCGTTTTTACTTTTTATTGAAAT
The DNA here is from genome assembly GCA_017408405.1 of Thermoguttaceae bacterium. Taxonomy (GTDB): domain Bacteria; phylum Planctomycetota; class Planctomycetia; order Pirellulales; family Thermoguttaceae; genus RGIG3701. The sequence goes on along the minus strand of JAFQUP010000195.1, from coordinate 13,422 downwards.
CTTTTTCTGAGATTTAATCCCGATATGCCCCCAAAAGCGCGGCGGAAGTTTGACCTTGGAAGTTGGTGCTCAAATTAATGAAACAGTCACCAGCCGGTGTCTCGCAATCCGTCACGATATTCAGTTCGCATCCTTCATCGGCTTCCTGGAAGTTGCGGGTTGGGAAAAGAACACCTTTACGCAATGCTTCAATTCCTGCCGCCAGCTCAATCGCGCCAGCCCCGGCTCCCAGATTGCCGAATGCCGCTTTGGCGGCAACGACTGGAATCGGAGTAGAACGTTCCGCGAATACTTCTCGGATGGCTTCCGCTTCCGCGCGGTCTACTTCAGGAACTCCCAGACCATGCGCGTGAATGAAACCAATCTGATCGACCGTTTTGCCGGAATCAGCCAGAACTTTTTTCAAAACGTTCACAAATCCCTGACGGTAATTCGGGACCAGATTGAATTTTCCAAGATCCGGAGTGTGCGTTCCAACCATCGTGTCAGCACCGGCCAGAAATTCCGCGTAAATTTTCGCGCCGCGTTCCTGGGCATGGCTGAGTGATTCCAGAATAAACGTTCCGGCACCTTCGCCAAGGACCTGTCCTGAATGCCGCTTGTCGAATGGGCAGCAGACAGTCTCGGGATCCGCGTCTTTAGGAGCGAGCTGCTCTGAAATGGCCACCTGCCACGTGCGAATGCTTTGAAGACGTGTTCCCGTGGCACCGGTGATCATGATGTCCGCCCACCCGCGGGCAATCGTTTCATGCGCGTATTTCAGCGTCGCGTTCGCGGAAGATTCATTCATCGTTAATGAATCGTTCGGGCCAAGAAACTGATTCAATATGGAAATGTGGCATGCCGGCATATTCGGCAGCCAGACCAGAAGCCAAAGCGGAGCAACCTTCTCTTTTCCGCGCGAGCCCATATTGCGAATATCGAATTCTCCATTTTCGTCTCTTGAGGCGGCATACGCTCCGAACGTAGCTTCCGGTTCTGACAGCATGTAGTCGCTGCCGTACATCATGCCGACACGACGCTGCGGCTCAGTAAAGTGAAGACTGGCATCACTCAGTGCTTTTTGCGCGCAGGCTACCGCCATCTGCGTTTCGCGGCACATGATTTTGGCGCTCTTTCGAATATTTCGCTTCAATTCTTTTTCGAGTTCACCAAAATTCTCAATATCTCCAGAAAATTCATGACAGTAGGAGCCGAAACGAATGACTTCACTCAATTGGGTAAGCTCTTCCGGAAGAAGCGCTATCGCGTTGGCTCCGGAATAAAGTCCTGTCCAAAGCGATTCCAAAGTACTGCCAAAAGGAGTTACCAAACCAATTCCGGTAATGACTGTTCTGAATGCACTCATATTTCTTTTTAGTTTAATTTCCTCTAAAGTCATCAATACTTTCCTTTATTTTAGCATAATCTTCAAGTTCTGCAATGGGTAGCGCAAAACAAATTTCCGTTTTTAGGAAATTTCTTTTCCTGCGCCGTTAATTTTGGAAAATTTTAAATAATTGGAAATATTTCTTTATTTTACCCTGTCGTTACGCCGATAAAAGAAATGGAAGCCCTGAAAAAGGGGTTTTTATTTTAGATTTGGATTTTTCTGATCGATTGCGATTCGGATTATTGAAAACAGCCCCTGATGGTTTGAGGAAAAATATGAGCGGGAAATTTTCAGGAATGAGAAATGCGGAAGCTGCTGAAACTCCATCGAGTGATTTCTTTACCCGTTTGCGGAATGTTTCGATGAAACCGAATGCGTCTTCCATCCAGATGAACGCGGTTCCCTCAGATTCGCTGCGCTCTGTCTGCCGTCCGGCTGATGAGACCAATTTCGCGAAAGATTTTCTGAAATACCGTTCAAAAATTCAGCAGGTGCTTAACCGGAGTGTCGTTGGAGTTCAGGATTCCGCGGCGGTTTCTTTAGGAAATTCTTCCAGAAATTTCGCGGTGTTGACTTCTGCTCTTAACGCCGCGAAGAATGTGAATGAAGAGGCGTCTTTTCGAAGATACCCGGTTTCAGGGGGATGCGGGAACATTTCAGAGGGATATTCCCAGGCAGCTTATGCCCCGATTCAGAATACTCCAATCGGAAACGCTCCTTTTCAGGATAGTTCAGATAAAAATATTTCTGACAGGGATATTCCTTTTCAGAGTTCTGGGCAATTGTCCGAGGAAGTTTTGCCATATTCAGGAGAGAAAACCGCGGAAAACGCGGCAAAAAATTCGGATAATCGCGAGGTACAGTCCAAAAAAGGAGGAGCAATCCAACTTGGAAACAATCCGTTTGCCCAATTGACAGCGGGAACGGAAAAAGAGACTCATGGCAAGCAGGGGAGCGCAATTTCCAGTGTGGAGGGATGGCTTTCGAGCATTCGATGTTTTGGGGTTTTGGGACTCGTGTCTGGAATGGGATTGATTCTCTACTCGCTGAACGCGGCGTCGGGGAATCATCAGATGACTGCGCTGGGAATTTCGCTCCTGGTTTCGGGGATTTCCATGTTTACCGCTGTCGGATTTTTTCAGGCTTTCCGTTCAGCTCCAGCTAAGGTAAACTGAATGACTGGAGCAGACCGAATTGGTTCTGCGGCAAAATGACGTTTTCGGCAGGAATTTTACTTCTGATAAAAAGAGGGAATGTCCTGCCTTAAAATTCGACAATAAATTCTGCTGAACGATTCGAAAGTCTGTTCGGAAAACCGACTTTCAATTTTTGAGAAATTTTACTGCCGTTTCATCTTATCGGCTTTTTTCTTTTCCGTTTATGATTTCCTGTCTGGAACGCGGATTTCTGCCAGATGGTGATTTTCTTTCAGGATTGCCGGCAGACGGAGTTTGGTTTATTGAATAGTGTCTTTCGAATATTTTCTCTGTTTTGGTAAATTTTTCGCCTTGAATTGCTAAAATTTGATTAAAATCGAAAATTTTTGCCCCTTAGTGGAGAGGGGGGGCTTGAAATTTTCCTGATTTATGGTTCATTTAAGGAAAAATGTTTTTCAATGACCTAAATAGTCATTAAGTGGAAATTTTATCCGGAAGGAGATTAAGATGAGTGAACACGCTCACGCTGGCGATCCGAGCAAATCCTATCGTCTGGCTGCCGTCTCAATCGCAGTGATTATCGTCGCGTATGTCATTGCGCTGGTTTTGGGCTGGCCGCAGAATGCTACCAAAATGACCCTTGAAGCAAGTTCTCACGCGGAAACCGCGGTCGAAGCTGAAGCCGTTCCGGTTGAAGCTCCGGCCCCCGCTGCTGAAGCCGTTCCGGTTGAAGCTCCGGCCCCCGCTGCTGAAGCCGCTCCGGTTGAAGCTCCGGCCCCCGCCGCTGAAGCCGCTCCGGTTGAAGCTCCGGCCCCCGTTGCTGAAGTCGCTCCGGTTGAAGCTCCGGCCCCCGCCGCTGAAGCCGCTCCGGTTGAAGCTCCGGCCCCCGCTGCTGAAGCCGCTCCGGTTGAAGCTCCGGCCCCCGCCGCTGATACTACTGCTGAAAGTACTTCAGATACGGAAACTCTTCCGACTGAAATTGCCGCTCCGGCTGCCGAAGCGACAGCTGTTTCTTCTGAATCCGCCGCTCCCGCGGATGCCCACGCTGGCCATACTCACGCTCCGGGCGAAGAATGCCATGAAGGCCACCATCACCACGACGGCGAATGCTGCGGACACGATCACGGTCACGCGGCTCCGTCTCTTCCGCCGTACTTCATGGTTCTCCCGTTCGCTCTCCTTCTTCTGGCCATCGCGATCCTCCCGCTCATCCCGGCTACCGAGCACTGGTGGGAAAGCAACCTGCACCGCTTCTATGTTGCGGCGGCGCTTGGTCTGATCACGCTGGTCTACTACGGTTTCGCTCATCCGGGCGTTCTGGAATCCCACTGGCACGGCATTTCTGCCGACCACACCTGCGCCGCGACTGCCGGTGCCCGAATGTGGACGACTTTCTCCAACGCAATTCTGAATGAGTTCATTCCGTTCATCGTTCTTCTGTTCGCGCTCTTCACGATCGCCGGCGGCATCCGCGTCGAAGGCAACCTGAAGGCCAAACCGCTGACGAACACTATCTTCATTGCGATCGGTACTTTCCTGGCCAGCTTCATCGGAACGACGGGCGCAGCGATGCTCCTGATCCGTCCGCTTCTGGAAACGAACCGCGAGCGTAAATTCAAAGTCCACACGGTCGTCTTCTTCATTTTTGCCGTCTGCAACTGCGGCGGATGCCTCCTTCCGACTGGTGACCCGCCGCTCTTCCTCGGTTACCTGAGCGGAGTCGGCTTCCTGTGGACGATGTGCCTGTGGAAGGAATGGATCTTCGTGAATGCCGTCCTTCTCGCGGTCTACTTCATCTGGGATTCCTGCTTCGCCTATCCGAAAGAAACCGGTCTGGATATTGCGCAGGACAATGCGGAAGCCGGCAAACTGAAGTTCCTCGGAATGTTCCCGAACGTTCCGCTTCTGATCGGCGTCATCCTCGCCGTCGCTCTTCTCGATCCGTCGAAAGCCGTCCCGGGTACGGAATGGCACGCCCCGATGTACCTGCGTGAGATCGTCCAGCTCGGTCTGGTCTTCATCTCCCTGACCGTCGGCAGCACTCAGGTCCGTCTGAATAACCGCTTCAATTTTGGTGCCATCACCGAAGTCGCGGCACTCTTCTTCGGCATCTTCATCTGTATGCAGGTCCCGCTCCAGATCCTGAACGAAAAAGGCGGCGAACTTGGAATGGGCGTCGAAGACACGCACGCATTCTACTGGGCGACCGGTTCGCTCTCCAGCGTCCTGGATAACGCGCCGACCTACGTCGTTTTCCAGACTGTCGGTAAGACCGCGACGGCTGACGCGGAAAAAGCCGGCAAGATCGTGACGTACCAGGAAGGCGACGCAGAAGGCAAAGCCGCTGCCGAAGCGAAGGCCACAGAAATGAACATTGAAGCCGTTTCGACGGAAGCTGGTGTCGCGAGCAAACTGCTCGTCGCCGTTTCTCTTGGTGCGGTGTTCATGGGCGCGATGACGTACATCGGTAACGGCCCGAACTTCATGGTGAAGGCGATCGCGGAAGAAGAAGGCGTCAAGATGCCGAGCTTCTTTGGATACATCGGATACAGCGCACTGATCCTGCTGCCGATCTTCCTGGCCATGACGTTCATTTTCCTTTAATGGAAATGGGAACACTTTGTTAAGCTGATTTGACTTCAGGAGTCGTGACCCGTAAAGGTTTCGACTCCTGAATGATGATTGGGAATACTTCGTTTTTGTGCCGGAAAAGAACGCGTTTCTTCTTGGAATTTGTTGTTTATTCCGGTCGATTTTAAATTCGTTTTTATTTTCATTCCTTTTCTTGTTTTCCAGGCAGACCAATGACTTGTCCGCATCAGTACCAAATCATTACGGATTCCATTCAACTGGCCGCGTGGTGTGAACAAAACGCGGAAGTTGACTGGATCGGGATTGATACGGAATTTATCGCGGAACGTTACTATCAGCCTCTTCTCTGTCTGATTCAGGCGGCGACTCCTAATGGCTATTTTTTGATTGACCCCCTAACGAATTCCCTGGACGTAACGCCTTTTTGGGAGCTGGTTGCCAATGGTCCTCATGAAACGATTGTTCATGCCGGGCGTCTTGAACTTGAATTTTGCTGGCGGTACACCAATCTTTTTCCAAAAAAGGTTTTTGATACCCAGATCGCGGCGGGATTGATCAGCAACGAGTATCCAGCGGGATATGGGAATATCGTAGCTCATTTTCTGAATATCAATATGCCGGGAACGGAGTCACGGTCGAATTGGAAATCGCGTCCGTTAACTGAGCGGCAGCTTGAATACGCAGTGGATGATATCGCGTATTTGAATAACTGCCGGACTGTTCTTTACGAGAAACTTGAGAAATTGGGCAGAGTTTCGTGGTTTCGTGATGAGATGGAGGAATGGCTTTCGAGTATTCGGTATCTTCTTTCACCAGAACGATGGCGTCGTATTCTGAATGGTTCCCGCTGGGATCCTCATGAATTGGAGATCGTTCGGTCTCTTTGGAATTGGCGCGAGAATTTGGCGAGGCAGAGAAACTGTTCCGTTCGCCATGTTTTGCGTGATGATCTTATTCTTGAGATGGCACGCCGGAAAATCGCGGATGTGCGAAGCATTCGAAATATACGCGGTATGGATCGCGAGGATCTTCGCAAGCATCTTCCGGAAATTTCAGAATGTATCTCGGAATCACTTCGACTTGCGGATCAGGATTGTCCTCGTGCTGAATCCTGCCGCCATACGGCAAAGCTGACTATTTTAGGATCGCTTCTTTATTCGGTTCTCGGGTCAATTTGCCATCAGCATGATTTGGCTCCAGGTTTGGTTGGAACGCCGACAGATGTGCGAGATTGGGTAGCCTGGCATTTGAAAATCGCGAATCCCAATGAACCATTTCCCGCATTGGCGAACGGTTGGCGTGCCGAGATCATTGGAAAAACTTTCGAGGCTCTTCTCTCTGGAAAACAGATGATTCGGATCGCGAATCCAATGGAAGCGTTTCCGATTGAATTTGTTTCCGTGAAAAATTCGAAGAAGTAATTATTCTTTGGGATTTTTTCGAGAGGGAGAGCGTTTTGGGGGTGAGAGTTTGCCTCCAATTTGTCTGTGAAAAAATGGAATTCTTTTTTTTCTGAACTCTACCCCTTGCATTCTTCTGGAAATCGGTTAAAATAAACGGTTTAATCTTTGTTTTTCGAGTAGGCTCGCATTAAGGAACCGTTAAAATGGAAATTAATCGAAATGAATATCGAAATCCGCTGATTTCACGCTATGCGTCTCCGGAGATGAGTGCAATCTGGAGCGAGCAGAGAAAATTCAGTACGTGGCGTCGTCTGTGGGTTGCTTTGGCGGAGGCGGAAGCCGAGATGGGCCTTCCAATTACGGAAGAGCAGCTGAACGAGTTGCGTGCGCACGTGGATGACATTGATTTTGATCTCGCGAATCAGTATGAGAGGAAGCTGCGTCACGATGTCATGGCGCATGTCCATACGTACGGTGACGCCTGCCCGAACGCGAAAGGAATTATTCACTGGGGAGCAACCAGCTGTTACGTTACCGACAATACGGACGTGATTTTGATTCGCGACAGTTTTCGTTTGATTCTGGCAAAACTTTTGGATGTGATGCGCGCGATGAGCGCGGCCGCGAAAGAGTATCAAAATTTGCCGTGCCTGGCGTTTACGCATCTTCAGCCAGCTCAGCCGACGACTCTTGGGAAACGTATTTGCCTTTGGCTTTATGATTTGGTTATGGACCTTGAGGATCTTGAGCATCGAATGGCTCATCTTCGGACTCGCGGTTTAAAGGGTACGACGGGGACGCAGGCAAGTTTTTACGCTTTGTTTGAAAATGACGGAGCGAAAGTGCGTCAGCTTGAAGCGCTGGTTGACAGGAAGATCGATTTTGAGTCGTCTTTTGCCGTAACTGGGCAGACGTATCCGCGCAAACTGGACGCACAGGTTCTCGATGTTTTAGCGGGTATCGCGGAGTCCGCGCATAAGATGGCGACTGATCTTCGTATTCTGGCACATCGCAAGGAGTGCGAAGAGCCATTTGAAAAGAATCAGATTGGTTCGAGTGCTATGGCGTATAAACGGAATCCGATGCGCAGTGAACGGATATGCTCGCTGGCGCGATACGTAATGAGCCTCCAGTCCAGTCCGGGAATGACGTTCGCGACTCAGTGGTTTGAGCGGACTCTTGATGACAGCGCGAATCGCAGACTGGTTATTCCCCAGGCATTTCTGGCACTTGATTCGATCCTGATTCTTTATCGGAATGTGGTTGAGGGAATGGTCGTTTATCCAAAAGTGATTGAGAAAAATCTCCGCGCGGAATTGCCGTTCATGGCAACGGAGAACATCATGATGGCCGCGACAGCAGCCGGCGGTGACCGACAGGAACTTCATGAGCACATTCGTCAGCATTCCCAGGCAGCTGCGGCAGTCGTGAAACAGGAAGGCGGTGAAAATGATCTCATGACGCGTTTGGCCGCTGATGAAATGTTCGCTAACGTGGATTTGAACGCGACCCTTGATCCGGCACTCTACGTTGGCCGTGCGCCGCAACAGGTGGATGAATTTCTGGATGAGATCATGGCGCCGATTTTCGCGAAATATGAAGGCGTGACAGCTCAGGAGACGGAGATTTTCTGTTAATTGGAAAGTATTTTTTTGAAGATTCTTCGTCAGACGCTCTAAAAGTAAAATCCCCGGCAGTTTGTTTAGCTGTCGGGGATTTTTTAGCCTGAAAAGGCTTAACGTTTTGACGGCTCATGCTCTTTGGCGATTTGTTCTCGCGCGCGTTTCAGATAAAGGTCAGGATTTTGGCGAAATTTCTGTTGACTTTCTTCCGTAGCAAAGACAAAATTCAGGTTTGCGTAACGGATTCCCAAACGCCGTGTTCCGGGGGATTTATGGTTTTGGTCAGTCAAAAGCACGATGTCCATGCCGTCAGAGACTAAAGCATAAAAGGCCGGATCCCGAAAGAATTTTTCTTGGGCTTCCTCATTCTCAAAACAGTACCGTCCATTTCCGTAAAGGCAGGTAATTTGTGAATTGCCGAGAACCCAAGTGTTTCGCTCAACCATGGCTACCGGACAGTAACCGTCCATGAGGGTCGGGATGGGGGAATTGATTTCAGTGGAATAGGCCGTTCGATGAAGGAACGAATTTGGTGATTCCGTTTCGTCGGCAGCGTGTTCCGCGGAGGTCAGGTTCAAATCACTCAATGGAGCATCCAGCGGCTCAACCCGCATTGAGTTTTCTTCAATGTCAGGAATAATTTCTCTGGCCTGGTCTCTCGTTTCCATCGACAGAAGATCCAGAGTGTTTTCATCTTCATCGGTAATTTCAGACGCGGAACCGATTTCAGCTGAATTTTTTTCGGGAAGCGAGAGCAAATCTAACGGTTCTTCTTCCATTTCTTCAGATTCATTGAAGGTTTCGCCGCTTTGATTTTTATTTGGAGCCGCGGCTGCCAGAGCCGGAGCTTCCAAAAGATCCTCAACCTGCTCTTCGGTTTGTGAATGAAGCTGGTTCTGAAACATGGAATTATTCTCTTCCGGGCTTTCAGATTCTTTTTTTCGGTTAGCGTTTAAAGCGGTCGCGGCAAGATTCTGTTCCAGCTTTTCTGAGGCCGGAACTTGGGATTTTCCAACCGTCGCCCGCCAGTCAGGACCAATGGGAGAACGCAGAGCGGGAAGCTGGACTTTCGCGGCCGCGAAAGTCAAAAATGAACTGTACTGCGTCGCGTTTTGGAATCCAGTATGCCGCGCGAGGACATTTCCAGCCGGAGTGACGATGATGTCTGTTGGAAATTGTCCGACGTTAAAAATTTCGCACAGTTTCTGATTTCTGCTTCCATCCACTTTAACCGCGACGAAATACGCGCCGGCCAGAACCTGGACGGCTTCTTGCGAGAAAACGGTTTTTTCCATTTGACGGCATGGGGGGCAGTATTCCGTGCCGAAGTGAATCAGAAGCGGACGTCCTGTCTCAAGCACGGCAGCTCTTGCTTCATTCCAGTTGGTGAACCAAAAGCATCTCATTGGTTTTTCCTGAGAAGCATTTTGAGTCGGTTCAAATTCAAAGCCTTTTTTCGCGGTGTCAGAGGAGGGAGAATTTTCCGCTGATGAGAGACTTTCCGCTAAAGCCTGAAGAGCTTGGTCTTCGGTAATCGTTGATTGGCGTTGAGTGTTTTCTGGATTGTCGGCAGGGAGTGTTTCTTTCGTGGAGATTTCATTTTCTGATGACAGGAAATCGGTATCGGCAAAAGCCAATTCCGGCGGGGTCTGACTTTCGGTATTTTGATTCCCGATATTTTTTGAGCCTGTTACTTTTCGGGTTTGTTTCTGTTCGGGGACATTCAATTCCTGGATATTTTTTTCGTCGAAAATTTGTTCCGAGCGTAATAGTTCAGAATCTTTCTGTTGGAGAACATTTTCTAAGAGTGTGTCCGGCGACAGATTCTCGGATTCTATCGCGGAGACATTCGGAGTATTTAGTGATGCGGTTTCAGGAGTTTTGCCGCCGTACCGCGAATCATCGGAGAAAACCGAATCATTTGGAAGTTCGTTCGGCAAATTATTTATGGTCTGCGGGATGGTCTGAACGGAGCGGTTTCGGGTGGTGCGTCTTGCTCCGATTCTTTGCGCGGAGAGATTTTCCGTGCTGAAAGTTCCAGTAAGAATAAGACAAAAGAGAAGAGTGAGAATTGAACGGCTTCCCAACCTTTCATTAAATTTCAGCATTTGTTCCTCTGCTTGAGTGAAGTGTGAATAGTACTTTGAAGAGCTTCAGCCGCTATTTATCTTTTTACGCGGATTTTTAGGATTTTGCGCGTATTAAAGTTTTTGCGGGATTGAATCCTAGTTTTTAACAGTCTGAAGCTTCTCTTTTTTTCGGCCTTCTTTTGGATTCGGTTTGGGGAAATTTTCAAGAACCTGCCTGAGACAATTAAAAGGGTTTTGTCGCTATTTCTGTTCAAAACGCCAAAAAAGAAATGAATAATTAGCTAAATTTTTCAAAGCTCCTTTCAAGAATATTTTTTCCGCAAGAAAAAGCGATATCGTTTTGAGTTTTCGCAAGATGTCAGGAGTTTACGCATTCGGAAATACGCGAGATAAACGGCAATGAGTTCCAAAATCAGAATTATCGAAATTTTAGGATGGAGTCTCGGGAACTTCTTCAGTCGAATATGAGAATTTAAGAAAGAATCGGGTAAAGAGTATGGAAAAACCGCCTAATTACCGGTAACAGGTGATTCAATTGATTTATTTCTCATAAATGGCAAGAAAAAAGTGGAAATTTAAACTTTTTTTAAAAAAAATCGCGGTAGGCGTACTGCGATTCTTGACATTTTGTTGAAAAATGATTAAAATTGAAACATGGGGTGATGTCTTTTGGCGATGAGGATGGTCTCCTTTTCGTCACGGCATATTTGGTATTAAATCCCCATTTTCAGGAAAGTATTCGTTACTGTTCATCGTTCGTTTCTGCGAGTGTCGGCAGAGAGACGGAGATTTTGTTTTTTGTTTGAGGAACAGAAATTATGGCCATTAAAGACTCTTCAACTGTGATGAGAATCATTGAAAAAAGCCGCCTGCTTCAGCTCAAAGACCTTGAAGAAGCGAGGGCCTTGAGTGAGCAGATACCGGATAGCCATGAATTTCTGAAACAGCTTTTTCGCAAAAAAAAGATAACTCGATGGCAGGCTGGGCAGCTTTCGGCAGGCAATACGTCTTTTTTTCTCGGCAAGTATAAACTGGTAGAATTGATTGGGGCTGGCGGCATGGGGCGTGTCTTTCGCGCGGAACACATTACGATGAATCGTTCCGTGGCGCTTAAAATTATCGCGAAAGAGCTGGTGACAGACGCGGATGCCCAAAAACGTTTTCTGAATGAGGCCCGGGCCATCGCGTCACTGAATCATCCGAATATCGTTCACGCGTACAGTGTGGATAAAGAGGGAGATCGTTACTACATTGTGATGGAATTTGTTGAAGGCACGGATTTGGAGAAGACCGTTGAGAAAAATGGAGCGGTCGCGCAGGATCGGGTTGCCGTTTTCATGCATCAGGCGGCTGGCGCGCTTCAGCACGCGCATGAACGGGGAATGATCCATTGCGATATTAAGCCCGCGAATCTTCTTTTAAATGAGTCGGAGCAGATCAAGATCCTTGATATGGGATTAGCGCGTTTCCAGAATTCGGATAAAGGAAAGGCGGACTCTAATGATTTGAATCAGAATGTGATTGGGACTGTTGACTATATGGCACCGGAAGTGGCAGAGGACAGTGCTAACGTTTCGCCGCAGTCGGATATTTACTCTTTGGGCTGCGTAATGTTTTTTCTGCTTACCGGGGAAATTCCGTTCCCGGGGGAAACGATTCCGGAAAGGATTCTTAAGCATCAGAATGGGGAACCGAAAAATCCGACAGAGATCAATGATGCGATTTCTCCCCGTTTGGCGGAAATTTGCCTGAAGATGATGGCACGTGAACTTTCGGAGCGGTACCAGTCGGCAGAAGAGGTCGCGGAAGATTTAGCCCAGTGGCTTCGTTCCGGTATGAAAGAGGAAAGTGAGGCAGGGAGTTCTTCCATTTCTTTGGATTTCTCGAATTTCGCGGCTTCTGATGATTCTAAATCGCTAAAGGCTGCTTCCAGTAAAAAATCGGGTTTTTTTGGACTTTCGTCAAAAAAGAAAGAATCCTCTGGAAGTCGGATAGGACTCGGAAAAGAAGAGGAACGTATCGAGAATGGTTCCGAAAACGACCAAGGGAAAGCCGGAGGTTTGGAGAGCCATGCTGCCGATTTGGAAAAGCGGACTAAAGATACGGCAAAAAATTTTTCTGTACCTGATTTTTCCAATTTAGGAAATCTGGAGGTGGAAGAAAAGGATGAGTCGGAAGGAAATCCTTTTGAGGAATTGGCTGGGATTTTTGGAAATTCTGTCGGCGGAACAGAAAAAAATCTGAAATTGAAAGAAAATCCGGGAGCGTTGAATCGGAGTTCCAAAGAAAGACCCGCTCCCGTGTCGGATGAGAAGTCGGCAATTGAAGACGAATATGGTGATGAGATTCTGAAGGCGACGGACAAGAAACGAAACTCGGAGGAAGATGAAGTTCGGGAACATTCAGAGCCAGCGGAAGAAACAGTCGATCGGCTGAATCTGGATGAGAGTTCTCCTAATCATGAGGATTTGGAGGAAACTATTGTCGCGAATGAAGAAGAGCTTGAGTCTGATGGGGAAATTTCTGAAGCCGGAAATGAAGCGAAGAAACTTTCAAAAGAAAAAAGTAAATCTGGCATTCTGGATGATTTTGGGAGTGAATCCGACAATTTATTAAGTAAAAAAATGAAAAATGAGAAAACTGACTCAAAAGACGCGACGAGTCTTGAGCCTTGGGGGATATTGGGAGATTCTTTGGAAAAAAAAGTGAAAAATTCGTCATTGGATCTGACCGGAAAAGCGGAAAAGTCGTTTTCAATGCCGAAGCTGCCGGCAAAGAAAGTTTGGGCGGAACGGCCGGATTCCCACGAGGCTGAATCTCAAAATAAAAACAAAGAGTCGAAAATAAAAGCCATGACAGTAAAATTGAGTGAGATTTTTGCTGGCGCGATTGGCTGGTTTGTCGGGCTTTCCTCAAAGCAAAAGATAATTTATGGGAGTGTCGCGGGCGGATCGTGTTTGGTGTTGCTTCTGGTTTTGATTTTCTGTCTTGGTTCGGGGGATGAGAAGGAAATTGCCCAAAAAAACGCAGTCGAACCAATGGTTGAAGACATCATAGACGAAACGGTTGAAGAAGTTTCGAACGAAAGTACTGATGAGGATTCAACGCCTGACGGCGAAAACGCTGACGGCGAAAACGCTGACGGTGAAAAAGCTGACGGTGAAAAAGCTGACGGTGAAAAAGCTG
>JAFQUP010000194.1 GCA_017408405.1 Thermoguttaceae bacterium | reverse complement strand
CGTGATGTCTCCGGAGATGGTGAGCGTTCCGGAACCTTTGAAAAGCGTGTTGTTGGAGCCGATGACCTCCAGATCGTTGCTGAACTCGAACGTATTGCTTTCCAGTGCGATCCCGCCGCCGGTGACGGTGACTTTTCCGCCCGTTCCGAAAGAGCGCGTACTGTCAGTGCCGGCTGCCCAGACCCAGTCGCCGGTCACTTTCCAGTCGCCGGTGTATGCCGAGTTGTCCCCCTTGAGGCGCAGGGAATATCCGACACTTTCCGTGATCAGGCCGGATCCGGAAATGTTGCCCCAGACAAACATTTCAGTGTTTCCGACTGACGCGAGAGAGGAATTCCCGCTCACGACGATGTTATTGTACACGCCGCGTTCATAGACGTAGTTGATCCCGGCTTTTCCGTCCTGCGTAGTGGAAAGCGTTCCGCTATTGAGATAGATCGTCCCGGATCCGAGAACATCGTCCGGCGTGGTTCCCTGTTTGCAGATCGGATTGTTCGAGACGAGAGTGGTCCCGGACTCCACGATCCAGTTCCCCGTCAGCGTGCAGCCAGTCCCGCCGAGGTAAAGCTTATTCCCGCCGGAAACGGTAATGTCGTCCGAACCGGAAAGCGTCTCGTTGTTCGTAATATCGCCGCCGCTCGTATCGACTGTTGCGGTAATCCCGGTCAGGTCAGCCTGTGTCGTTCCCGCCGCGAGAAGACCAGCAAGAAAAAACGCACTGTTCTGGAATATTTTACGATTTCGCATAAAAAACTCTCCTTTTTCATCACTCCGCGTTCGGAGACTTACCAGGACATATTGGAAAGTGAACCTCAAACATTTCATATTTTAATCAATACTTAAATTGTACTCTCTGAAATCTCACTGTCAAGGAAAAATTACGCGAATTTTCAAAAAAATCTCAAAAATCTATCAAATTGCTCCAATAAGATAAACTTTATTGAGGTAAAATCGAATTCCCAGTAAATTTTGATGAAAAGCAAGCTCTGAACAGCTCGTATCGGCCAATGGTCTCTTCTCCCAAAAGAAATATCGCAACACGCCAAATCGGGAATAATTCCAGAAAAACAAAATTTTGAGGTCCTTTAAATTTTTTGTTTTTTCCTGAAATTCTCTGGTTAAACCATTTACAGAGTTCGCGAAATGTGTTAAAATATACTCAGAGTAATGGAAAAAGGTTTTACTTTTTGGAGTTAAAACCGGTTAAATGTTCCCGCCTTACGGAAAAATGAAGGAGAAATCATGAAAAGAAGGAATTATATCCAGATTCTTATGTTCGCGGTATGTACCGTTTTCTTTTCAATCAATGCCTACGCCTCATCCACAAACAAAATCATGTGTGAAGGCACATACGGCGGTCATCTTCAAGGGCTTGACAATGACGGCGCGAGTATTTTCTGGGCGTTCACAACCGAATTGGTTAAAACGGATGGCGACGGCAAGGTCCTTAAAAAAGTGGAAGTCCCGAATCATCATGGTGATTTATGCTGCCATAATGGAGTCGTTTATGTCGCGGTGAATCGGGGGCAATTTAATCAGGAAGCAGGAAAAGCTGTTAGTGAAATCTGGACATTTCGTACGGATGACCTTTCATTCATCGCCAAGTATGACGTTCCGGAAGTTGTTCACGGCGCGGGCGGAATCACGTATCGCGAAGGTTTTTTCTATGTTGTCGGGGGATTGCCGCGTGGATATGAAGAAAACTATGTGTACCAATATGCTCCGGATTTTAAATTCGTTAAACGTCATGTGTTAAAAACAGGCTATACACACCTTGGATTTCAGACAGCGCATTATACCCAGGGAAAGTTCTGGTTCGGTTTCTATGGAGAACAGGGCAATCCCTCCGGTACCATGTTTGTCCCGCCAACACTTGACAGTTTTGAAAGAACGCGCATTCACAGTGACGTTGGAGTTACTCTCTGGAAAAACGAAATCTGGCTTGGGAAAACCTCCCGCCCGACACAAAACGGTTGGATCGGATGGCTTGAAAAAATGGAAAAATAAAACCTGAACCTCTTTTATCCGGTGAATTATCAGAGTTTGGTGAACTTTTTTATTCCTCCCTGATATTCACCAGATAAATTTCCTGGTTTCGCATTGATTTGAAATTTTTTTGCCTGATTATCGTTCATCACTTTCAATTCCCCTAACAAATACTTCAAACCCAATGAATACTTCTCCCAAAGACAGTCGAATATCTGATTCTTCGCTATTCTCAAATCCGCGTAATCAGATTCTTTTCCTTATCCTCCTTTCAGGTTTCCTGTTTCGCGTCTTTGTTTTGGGAGTTCTTGACGGCAGTAACCTGTCTATTGTTGATGAGACACACTATGATGAGATCGCTGTTCATTTAACCAAAACAGGAAATTACGGAACGGATAAAGAAGAACTGATTTCAATTCGTCCGCCGCTTTATCCATATTTTCTTTCTAAAATATATTCCATCGCAGGCTGCCCCAATTACACAGCGGTTCGCTGCTGCCAAATCATTATCTCATTGGCAACAGTACTTTGTGTATACGGCACAGCCCGTGAAACAGGTTTTCTTTCTCGAAACAGCTCACTGATCGCGGCAGGTATTTTTGCCCTTTACCCCTCCCTGGTTATCCAGAATTTCTTTATCCTGACAGAAACCCTTTTCACATTTTTTCTTGTTCTTGTTTTATGGACCTCCTTACGTTTTTTACGGACGGGGTCACTTTGGGCAATCGCATTTTGCGGCATATTAATCGCTCTTGGTTCATTAACCCGCAGTATCCTGTGGCTTTCTCCGATTCCTCTTGCGTTATTTATTCTGTTTATTCCAAACAAGAATCCTGTTTTTAGCTGGAAACGCAGAACCAGCGCGGCTTTTCTGCTTCTGCTATGCGCCGGCCTTACGATGACCCCTTGGATTCTCCGCAATACAAATCTTCAAAAAACATTCACCGCAATTGACTGTATGAGTGGCAGAAACCTCATGATGGGGAATTACGAAAACACGCCGCTTTATCGGGCATGGGACGCTATTTCCATCCTTCCACCAAATGATTGGTATACCATACTTAAAAAAGACTGGTCAGAAAAAAATACAGGCAGTTTCGATGCGCTTTCCCAAGGTATGAAAGATCGTGAAGCAGGAAAATACGCAAAGGAATTTATCAAATCACATCCAACGCTTACCCTTCAGAGAACCGTGATGAAAAGTCTCTGTTTCTGGCAGCTGGAACGTTCTATTCCTTCCGGTGTTCAGCAGGGATTTTGGGGATTGGATCGTTTTAGCGGGACTGCGGGAAAAATCCTTTTTCTTGTAACAACCGTTTTGGTCATGTTTCCTTTTGTGCTTCTTTTTCAATGCGCAATCTGGGGATTTTTTGCCGTATTTTCATCAAAAAATATTCACGCGATTGCTCTCTTGCTGGCTGTGACTCTTTATTTCTGGGTACTCCATTCCATAGCTTTCGCTCATGAACGATACCACCTTCCACTTGTACCGATCCTGATTCTCTTTGCGGTTTACCTGTTTCAAAACCGTCAAAACGCTCTGTTCCATTTTCAAAAATCAGCATACCTGATTTTCCCTTTATTCTTGAGTCTCCTGTTTATTGTCTTTTGGGGGCTTGAGATTTACTGGTCTGTTAAATTTATCTAAAAAGCCAGTTACGACTGGCAACCTCGAAAAACCCAAATTTCACAACGTGATGATACAAAATCCAGATTTCAGGATCAATTCAGGAATTTGACTCATCACATTTCGTTTCGTGATTTGATGGAAATTTGCCCGAATTTTACCGCGTTTATACCGAATTTTGTCGCGTTTTGTTTAATGGTACACAATTCCCCGCGTTTCGCCAACGCCGCGAAACGGTACAGGTTGTACGTCAGGTTTTTCAGGCTGATCCTGACTTCCGCACGGCGGAGGCCTTTCGTAAAAATCTTTCGGCTCTCGTGTACCAGCTTGCCCATGATTCCGAACGCGTGTTCGACACGGCTGCGGACTCGTGATTTACCGCGGTTTCGCTCTTTTTGTTTCGGGGGCAGAGGGCGGTTGTGGTAACCTTTTTCGCAGATACGCGGTACAAGTGGCGCGAACCGCCTCGTTCAAGGCTATGCCGGAGTACGCGCTGTCCGCCCAGACGCCTTTTTCTTTAACGTCAGCGTCCAAAAACTCCTCGAAACACCGCGAATTGTGTACATTTGCCGGCGTCACGCGGCAGTCACGGATAAATTTGTGTGTTCGATCCACATTCACGTGTTTTTTGTACCCAAAATCGGATCCTTTGTCCAATCCCCAAAAATTTCTGAAATGAAAGCCGATCTGTGACCTGAAATTCGGTCTCGTCGTCCGATAAATTGTACAAACTTTGCAGGATCAGGATCTTCAGCATCCTCACGCACTCATACGGAAGTCGGCCGCCTTTTGGAGAATTCCTGTACAGACATTCCAGCTTTTTCCGAAAGATCTCCCACGGGATCAGCATTTGCAAAATATTCTGCCTGCACCCGGTTTTCTTCAGACGATCGTCCCTCATATCCACGAAGAAAAAGCGCATTTGCGACATTTTGTACCTCTTTTTTACTTATACACGAAAACCTTTTCCATGATAACAAATATTGACAAAAAATCAAGTGGACTTGATTTCAAATTGATATTTTTTGGAAAAAAAGCTCTTCTCTCGCTCAAACTCCTTGACCTGGCCTTCTTTTTATGCTAAAATGCTTTTTATTGGGTAATCTTTTGTAAAAAAGTGGTTTTGCGAGGTTGCCGACTATTAGTTAAAAGGAGGGCGGGATGAAAGTAGTCATCATTGGAGGAGTTGCGGCTGGCGCAAGTGCGGCAGCGCGTTTGCGCCGTTTGGATGAGTCCGCGGAGATCGTGCTTTTAGAAAAGGGAAAGTTCATCTCCTACGCGAATTGTGGTTTACCGTACCATGTGGGAGGTGTGATCCCAGAACGTGAAAGTCTGCTGGTCATGCCTCCGGCAAAATTCGCGTCGTGGTTTCGGGTAGATGTTCGTCCAGAGAATGAAGTCCTCCGAATCGACCGGGCGTCAAAAACCGTGACGGTGCGTAATGCGGACGGCGAATACACAGAAACGTACGATGAACTTCTTCTGGCGACAGGGTCCGTACCTTCCGGAATTGAGCAGGATACGAAAAATGCAGACTCCCGCGTCCTTCCGCTCTGGACGCTCTGCGATATGGATCGGGTAATGGCGAAGCTGGCAGGAGCGAAAAGTGTGATCGTCGTCGGTGCAGGGTTCATTGGGCTGGAAACGGCAGAAAACCTGCGGGAACGCGGTCTGGACGTGACGGTCATCCAGCGCGGAAACCATGTTTTGCCGACGCTGGACGAAGAAATGGCGCACTCGCTGGCAGACGAACTGCGAAACGCGGGAGTCCGGATCCGATTTGGCTGCACGGTGAAAAATTTCGTCGAAACGGCGGAGTGTGTCGAGGTCGAGCTGGACTGCGGCGAAAAGCTCAGGACGGATCTG